>CAZCGY010000012.1:0-21397 GCA_964498355.1 uncultured Gammaproteobacteria bacterium
CACTTGGTCGCCCGAGCGTCGGCATCCGCGAGGCGCTCCTTCAGGCGCAGCTGCTCACACACACACACATGATCCATGCTGCCCTAGCCTTACCATGCCGCTAGTTCCTGCAACTTACTCCGTTATCTCCTGTTTTTTGCTCGTGGGGCCGCCACCACCTCCACCACCTCTAAGAATAGTGGTTGTGATCGTGGACGTACCCTCTCCGTTCAGGCTGCTTGCGGCGATGACGGCAATAGTGTGGCTTCCCACACTTGTCAGCGACGATGTCTCCAAGCTCCAGGAACATGGTGAGGAAGAGCACGTATATTGTTTTATCCCATCAATAAATGTCCACATGAATGTGATGCTGCTATCCGCTGATGCACTGGCTGAAATATTGATGCTGTCTCCCTGCGTATATGTGGCTCCCACGGACGGTGAAGCAATCGTCACGATCGGAAAAACCGGAGAATCAGCACTACTAATTTTGTATATTTGATTGGCCGTTCCGGTGTATCCAGCCGGATCAACACTTGAGACAGTCATGGGAATAACGAAGACACCGCTGGTTACCCCTGCAGGAGGCGCGATGCCGAAGACCACTTCGAGTGAGCTTTGCGGGGCCAGTGTCACCAGCAGCTGGTTCCTATCCGAAGACCACCCAACGGGTAAGGCGGGAGCCACAGTGAATAGGCTCGGCTGACAACCGACGGTATCGTTGTTGGTAATCGTGAACCGATAGAAATTCATCTGCGGATCGACCCACTGATTGGTCAGGTATTGGATTCTTGGATTCTGATGCGAGCAGGTAAGTACGATGCTGACGTCTGCCCCGCTCGATAATACACGTTCGGTACTGACCGAAACCCCGTACTGGGAATCAGTCAAGGTTTGTCCGGCAGCGAGTGGCGCATTCGTGAAGTCTGGGAAGGCTTCACTGGCCACTGTCGTATCGATCAGCTTCGAAAAATCTATGCGTGGATAATCAGGGGCCAGGCGGATAGACACCCCGTTCACCACCGGATCGCTCGGTGAAAAATTATCAAAGGGGGTACTGGGCTGTCGGTATTCAAGGTAGTAGTAATTACCGATGCTTGTGCCCGGGTTCGATGACTGCAAAGGTATGATGGTACAGGGGGTGGCAGCAGTACATGTTCCATTCGTCGTGATGTCTCTCGTGTGCCCCAGCTGAAACCATCCTAGTTGTCCGCGGTGGTAATTATTCATCAAATGTGGCAAGTGAGGAGTATTTTGGCTGTTCATAATATCAAAGGGGTCTCCGTATTCATTGAGAGTACATGAAACACCTATTGGTTGTCGGCTGCCACCTGTATCCGTGCAGTTGATCGTTGAAGCATGATGAGCACCGAAGTTATGGCCGAGCTCATGCCCAATAATATGAACCTCTTTCCCACCTTGCAGGTTATAAATCGAAGATGTATCCCCGCCGATTATGGCCTCACCAGCCGGGCCCCCGTGGCACCTCAGTGGGTTCGGGTCACCCGCTAGGTACGGATAAGGGAGATCCCAGGCTTTATAGTCGTAGCCAGTCAGATCGACGTCGTGATCCAAGGGTCCCCATGAGCACGTGGTCGTGTCATACGTCGTGGTGAAATACCCATACACGTCAAAAACGAGATTCAGGTTGTTCAAAGATGCTAGGGTGTAGTAGTCCCTGATCGATTGAACGAACCCCTGTATTTCAGACACCGTTGGATAGTTGCTCGGATTATGGACGTTAGAGAGAAACAACAGCATCGCCACTCTTTTTGTTCCGGTCACGGCTGCCGTGGCTGGTTGGGAAATAACTTGGAGTCCGAGTGGCGCGTTCGGAATCGTCGTAGCTGGCACTGTTTCCGTATCCGTAGTATCCGGAACGGCGATATCGGTCTCGAGCTGAATGCCGCTGACATTGACCGTTGCATCAGACAGCAGGCTTGGACCGGGTCCAGCAAAATGAAGCGTCAAAGGCTCGGGCCGATCTTTCGTTTTTACAGTGTAAGAATAATGGGCCACGGCATGTTCAAAATCATCTGCAACCTCAACCTGAAGCTCACCCTGCAGTGTCACTGGTTGCTCAACCAGTGACTGAATCTCCAGTGGTAGAGACTTTCGGTCGGACTCTTTCAGGGACGTTTTCAAAAAAGCCGCGGGATCGCTTTTCAGTAATGCAGCTGCCAGGCGTTTGCGCTTTTCCGCCACTGAACGAAGCGCGGTGAGCTTTTGAGCTTTAATTGAAACTGGCGCACTTTTGTACTTGGTGTTGAGGTCGAGGAGTTGAGTGGTCAACGATTGCATGGTTGGCGTTTTCGAAACTGGAGCAGGTTGCTGCGCGTTCTTCCAAAAGAAAAATCCGCCAGCCGCCAGGATACCGAAGCCGACGGTGATAACCGCAATTGGTACGATTGTTCTAATGCCAACTTTACTTATTGTTTCCACGAAGGTTGATTTCATGAATTGCTGTTTTTATTTTGCTGAACTTAGAATAACACGCTTACGAGCGCCAGGCAGACGAGGGAAAAGCAAATGCCGGAGAGGACGCTTCCCACCCAGCCGAACGCGACGCGCACAATCGTCCAACAGTGCTGGCAAATTCCTACTCGCGTAGGGATGCATTTGCCTCTGAAGTGGCTTTTCCACATGCGGTAATGCCACGACTCGGGCTTGATCCGAATCATCACTGCTCCTCCTGTCAGATCGGTGAACGGGCTCAGTCCTCGCAAGTTCCGGGAACACTCTCAAAGGAACGCCATAGTTTTACTCCCAGGCCAGCATTGTGTCAAGCAGGGGCAAAAAAGCGTCGTTATGATGCCGCTGGCAGTATGGTGATGCTTCGAAGCAGCCGCTCCATATAGCGAGAATAGGTGTTGGGGAAGTGATTGACAATCTCGATAAATCGCGTCTTCGTACTATTGGTCATGTAGTAGTAATCCACCGGACCGGGATAGCCCTCAACGTTCTTTTTGGGGTAATAGGAAGTTCCTTTCTCATCAATTACATTTGGCAGTACGCGGCCAAGGGATGCGACCTTCCCATCAAACTCCTCCTTCGTGATAGAGCGGATTTTGATGCTCCCGCCGAATTCACCAAAGGCAATACCGGGATTGAAAATATGTACCGCAGAACCTCTTTGTGCGGTTTGAGGAGGAACATCGGAAGGAGATCCGTTGGGGTCTGGACGTAGTTCGACGCTCCACTCACCTTGGCAGTAATCCTGATCGTTCTTCTTTCCCTCCTTATCCTCGTCCGATGCCCAGCTGGTACCGCAAAGGGTTACCGGATAGTCAAAAGAAAGAAAACTATCCTCATAGGTTTTCCATTCCGGATCTTGTGGAATCTTTGCCAGCGCTGCCCTGAGCTCTCTATTTTCCTTTTGCAGCTCCACACCGCGGGTCTGATAGTAGCCGGCCGTCCCGCCGCCAGCGGCAACGAGGATAAGAAGTATGAAGATCCAGAGTTTCATATGAGTAATGTAACACGTGTAATAACGATCCGACGATTTCCAACTTTCTCTCCCCTATCTCTAGTATACTCTGTTCCGCAAAAAATGCCCCTTCGGCTGGGACATATGAAGAACGGTTGTGTCGCTTGACACGACAGAACGATGGAAGTGGGACTCAACCTTGTCAGTCCTCGCCTTCCAACGGTCAGCAAGACCGCCTTCCGGAGCGCTGTAGGGGGAATCGTGTTTCAGAACGATCCCTCCGTTGTCAAGCGCCGCCGCCCGGCAGGGCCGGACTTTGGCGGGCAGGCGTATCGGGCACGATGGCGAGCCTGCACAAGTCGCTGCGCTCCCGTGTGGGGCGCACCAGGAGGCGGCGCATCGCTTGGACAAGAAAAAGCCCAAACGAAAGTTTGGGCGTGATGACATGGCTTTAAGGCCTCCAGGCAATTCTCGGGACCGACCCGTCAGGCCCCATCGTCGAGTCGACGAAGGCGCGGTAGGTCGCGTCGTCTCCGAGCCAGATCAGATAGAGCGTGTCGTAGAACGGAGGGATAAGGGCCACCGTCTGTCCGTCGGGGGACCAGCTGAATTGCGAGTAGTGCAGCGGTCTCAATCTCGTCTCGCACTCATCACTTCCGGATCTGTCCCAAGGGTATCCGGACCCCTCCACCATGGAGGCAAAGAACATGCAGAACGGGTAGGCCTGATTGCAGAGAAGCATCCTCCCGTCCGTCGACAGGCCGCACTGCAGCCAGAAATCCTCAATCCACAGAGCTGTTTCCCCGGTCGAGAGGTCGGTGTGGAAAACCCCGCCATAATGATCGCTCAGGACAAAGATGAACTCATGGTCGTTGATCCACTGCGGCGGACCCGTCAGCCAGCCGCCCGGGTGCTGACGATGGCCGTTGAACACGGTCGTCAAGTTGTTACCGGTGGGGGTTACCGTCTTGACGAAGAACGACCCCCAGTCCGCGGCGCTCCGCTCGAAAAAGGCGATGGTTTCTCCATTCGGGGAGAAGCTCGCATACAAAATATCTCCCGTCGTCCAGCGCGCAACGTGGCGTGGGGTCTGACCAAGCTCGACCACGTAGATGTTGAGGCCGTATGTGCCAAGTCCGAGTCCGAAGTCATGACGCCCAACTTTTACGAAGACTACGGAGCGGCTGTCCGGTGCCCAACTGAAGGTATCCACTGAATCGACGCGCTGGATAAGACTTCCGTTGAGGTCAAAGATATGAAGCGCCCATTCAGCATGCCGTGACAAGTATCGACCATTCGGAGAAACGGAGGATTTTCCTCTGGCGACGACGACGGTGCGTCGCTCGCTCCCATCCGTCCGCATGGACTTCAGGGTGTCGCCGACGGTGATGAAGAGCGTGCCCCCAGGATACGGACGCATAGCGACATGAAGGGTTTCGTTCCACCCCAGACCGACGGTCTTCATCCACGTGGGGAAGCCGTGAAGCCGCAGTTCAATGGCGTGCTTGCCGGTCGGAGAGGGCGTCAACGTCAGAGGCGTTGTCCCGAGCACCTCTCCGTCGATCATGATCTCCGCGCCGCTCGGCTCCGTCGTGATGGTGAGTCTTTCTGCCCGCCTGGGTAGCTCTGGTAACTCTGGCTCTGACGGCATTCTCTGGCAACCATTCACGAAAGTCGTGAGAAAGAGAAACGTCAGGGTTCGCAAACGCATCTTTAATCAGTCCTCCACAACTATGAGTGTTAACGAACATGCAATCCGTTTGCATGCTATGCCGTTCCATGATGCTTTGTCAAGGTGCGGGGATTTGCCATGCCCGCACAAACCCACCCGCACAGCAGGTGGGTTTCGTGTTGAACGGTGAGGCCCGCGTGCTGCTATTCCTGAACGAATAACGTCGCGCCGGAGACTTCGTGAGCGAAGTTGATGACGCCCGGTACATTGAGTTCGATTCCCTCAACGGCCCTGGTAGGAATGTTCGAACCCAGCGTACAGTCGATCCACATGATCCCCCAAAAGACCGTCCCTGGCGGCGCGCCCTCCGGCATGAGCTTCACGATCAGCCCGAGCTTTCCGCCGAAAAAGGTCTCTGGCAGCCCCTGCGGCGTCGCGTCGCCATAGTTCCGGAATGACAAGACGTTGACTGCCTCCCACGTGCCCTGGGCCACAACGTTGCCGGCCGCGTCGGTATGGACAATCGTTCCGCCGCCTGTCGCCCAGCGCGGGAAGAGACTGAAGCTGCCGGTACCCGTGACGCTGATGCGGTCTTCGTTCCTTGCCATTGTCACGACCGGTCCGAAGCTCGGGTCGAAGGACGTCAGGAACGCATCGCCGACGTGGTAGGTGAATGTCCCTTGCGGAACGGCGAGGGCTCCGACCTGGAGCGGGAGGAAGCCAACAAACGCCACGACCGCTGCCGCGGCGGCGAGCCGGAATCGAATTGCGTGTTTCTTCATGGTTTTCACCCCCCTTCGTCCCTGATGTTTGGACTCTTTATCATAGCACACTCATCATCCACATGGTGTTCCTGGGCGCCTGTTTCTTCGAGCTGTTCAACCGGCGATGACGGTCCCTGCCCCACACTCCTTCGTCTCTGCCGCACCGTCGAGTTTTGGAAGCTTGGACAGTAATCTGGAGGAAGAAAAAAGGCCGTCCATCGTTCAGGACGGCAGTTTATGGTATACTGGCGCATGAGAACGAAGATGAAAAAGAGACGAAAGAACATGCGGCCACCAGAAACAGGTACCCTGACGCGTGAACGGACCTCTCTTGCCTTGCGCGTCGCGTTGACGTTCGCGCTGCTTGGCATTGCGGCTTGGTCGTTGCTCGCGCTGACTACGACACAACGACGCGTGATCGTCCCAGCCGGGCCGCAGAAGCACGGTGAGCTTGTTGCGGGCGTCCACTATGTTCCGGGAAGATTGGTCGTTCAATTCAAGACGGGCGCAGATGCCTCCATCACGAAACTGGAACAGACTATTGCCGCAGGTCGGTCTGTCAGTGCAACGGATGCCCTGTCGCAGGCGGCAACCCGGCGTCGCGCGCGCTCGGTTGAGCGGCTGATAGAAAAAGGCCCGACAGCGCCGGATGCGAAATCGACCGTTGCCAGGCCCGCGGAGACCAGCCCGACTACAGCGGCAACTGCGCTGGACTCCACGGTCGTCCTGACGCTGGACGAAGCCGAGGATGTTCTCGCCGCGGCAAGCGAGTTCCGCGTACTGCCCGATGTCGCGTATGCCGAACCGGACTTTCTCGTCAGAGAGGTTGCTGTTCCCAATGATCCGTACTATACCTCGAGCGGAAGCTGGGGCCAGCCGTACGGCGATCAGTGGGGGCTGCATGCGATCAATGCCGAGGGTGCCTGGCAAACGACGCAGGGGTCGTCCGACGTTGTTGTGGCCATTTCCGATTCCGGCATCGACGGGACACACCCCGAGCTTCAAGGGAAACTCTGGATCAATCCCGGCGAGGACCTTGACCAGAACGGCAGGGTCGATCCATCGGACATCAACGCCGTTGACGACGACCTGAACGGGTACGTCGACGATCTCGAGGGATGGAACTGGGTGGACAATAACCGGATACTCACCGACGGCCGCGGCCACGGCACGCATGTGGCCGGCGTCATCGCCGCCGTTACCGACAACGGCGCCGGCATTGCCGGCGCCGCATGGGCCGTGACCGTCATGCCGTTGAAAGGGTTGAACAATACTGGTGAGGGGACAACCACGAACCTGGCAAGAACCATCCGCTATGCTGCAGAGAACGGCGCAGACATCATCAACATGAGTTGGGCCGGGCCCTCATCGGCAACCGTCGCAAGTGCGCTCGATGATGCCAGTGCGCGCGGTGCCGTGCTTGTTGCGGGCGTCGGTAACAACAACGGCTATGCCGGCGGATTAATGCCCGCAAGCCATCCGGCCGTCATCGCCGTCGGCGGGCTGGGCGACGGAGGGAATCGATGGATTTCATCGAATTGGGGTGACATGCTCGACGTTTTGGCACCAGCGGTCAATATCCTGTCGCTGAAGGCAGCAGGAACCGCGCTTGGCCCGACGGTGGGATCGTTCTACACGTACCTGAACGGAACAAGCATGTCGGCCCCGCATGTGAGCGGCGCGCTCGCGCTTCTGCGCACGCTGTCCCCCGCATTTTCAGCCGATTTTTTGGAATTGATTTTACAGCAGACCGCGCGGGACATTTCTCCGCCGGGCAGGGATACGTTCACCGGGTACGGCCAGCTTGACGCCGCTGCCGCCGTCGCACTTGCTGAGACATTCCTTGCCCGGCCGCCGGCAGCGGAATTCGTCGTCAGGAAAGCAACCGCCGAGGTGGACGCCGGTTATGAGATTGCCACACTCAGAGCCGACATCGTCAACGCGGGGACAACCACGACGGACCTTCCCTACCGCATTATGCTCGGCGGCGAGGAGGATGGGACGGTGGTTGCTGAAACGACGCAGACGGGCATAGCGCCCGGCGGTGTCGTATCCATCGAGCAGCAGGTTCAGCTCTACGGCACGATGCCGTTGTTGACCCTGCGCCTTGATCCTGCCCAGGCCATCGACGAATATGTTGAGACAAACAACACGGTCGTCTTCACGAATGTCCTTGCGCCCGTCACCGGCTGGCCGGTGAGAACGTACGGCCCCGTCGTCTCTTCGCCTGCGCTTGCAGATCTCGACGGTGACCGTCAGGTTGAGATCATTTCGGGCTCCAATGACTGGTGTGTCTATGCGTGGCGCAGCACCGGCGGCAGGGTGAGCGGGTGGCCGAAATGTACCGGTGGCACCGTCCGCTCGTCGCCGGTCATCGGCGACCTTGACGGCGACGGGAGCCCTGATATTGTTGTGGCGTCCGATGACGGCAAGCTCTATGCCTGGTCGGCGGGTGGCGCGCTCCTTCCCGGATGGCCGGTCGTAGTCGGCGGGCAGCTGCGCGGCTCGCCTGCGCTCGCGGACCTCAACGGGGATGGGAGAATGGAACTTATTTTTGGCCGCAATGCCGTATCCGTCTGGTATGGTGATGGGACGCGCATGTCCGGGTGGCCGCAAAGCGTCGACGGGACCATGTATTCTGCGCCCGTCATCACCGACCTTGACGGCGACGGCGCCCTGGACATTATCGCGAACTCGAACAACCGTCTCGTCTATGCTTGGCACGCAGATGGGACGCAGTTGGAGGGATGGCCCGTCGATATGATGGCGGCGTTCGCCAACTTTGCGACGCCGGCAGTCGGCGACCTTGACGGCGACGGCTGGAAAGAAGTCATCGTCGGCAGTTCGGGAAGAGTGCATGCATGGCATAGTGACGGGCGACCGGTGGCGGGATGGCCTCGAACGCCCGGAGGGACCTATTTCAACTCGCCCGCGCTCGCGGATTTCAACGACGACGGGAACATGGAGGTTGTTGTCGCTTCGACCGACGGCAGGGTTGATGTTCTTCGCGTCGACGGTTCCTCTGCCGCAGGATGGCCGCAGTTCACGGCCGGCTGGGTCGAGTCATCACCGACCGTCGTCGATCTCAACAACGACCGGCGCCCGGAGGTCATGGTCGGGAGTGCCACAAAGGTTTACGCGTGGTTCGCGGACGCCACTGGCATTCCAGGATGGCCGCAGACAACGGCCGGCATTGTGCGGTCGTCGCCATCGGTCGCGGACATCAATGACGACGGGCGCCTCGAGCTGATTATCGGGTCCGACGACTTTGCCGTATGGGGCTGGAGCCTGCCGTGGGGTGCCGTCAGCCGGTTGCCGTGGTCGATGTACCGCCGTGACGCGTTGCGCACCGGCGATTTTGCGCTTGCCAATTATTGCAACCCTGACGCCTGCCCGGACATGAATTATTCAAGGACGGTCGATGCGTCTGATCTCGCGGCGTTCGCTGCGGCAAAAGCGACGAACGACCCCCGCGGGGATTTTAATGCCGACGGGACGGTTGACCTGTATGACCAAAACATTCTTGCGCAGCTTCTCGGGACCGGCGAGTACTCCTGCGAGCAGCGGTGCATTCCTGCCGCGCAGTCGATCTCAACGCAACAGAGGAACCAACCACCAGTTTTGAAGGAGGAGCCTGATTAAGGGTCGTGCAAGAAAGCGGGGGAGTCCGCGGTCGTCCGAGGAAGATTTTTTTGGTACACTATCATCATGCACAGCGCATGGCATCATTGTGAGGCTGAAGAGGTTCTTGCACAGCTGAAAAGCGTGAGAACCGGCCTGACGGATCACGAGGCAACACAACGTCGCCATCACGTAGGCCGGAATGAACTGCCGCGTGAGCGTACGACGTTAGGGATTGTTGTGTTTGCTCGGCAGCTCAAAAGCTCGCTCGTCGCCATCCTGCTCATCGCGGCAGCAGTGAGTTTTGCGTTGCAGGATTTTGTGGATGCGTACGTCATTCTTGCCGCTGTCGTCGTCAATGTCCTCGTCGGTTTTGCTCAGGAGTCGAAAGCAGAACATGCTCTCGCAGCACTTCGATCGTTTGTTCGATTTACCACTATCGTACGGCGTGATCATGCCGAACGACTGGTCGATGCAGCGGAACTGGTGCCGGGGGACATCATTGTTCTGAAAGCAGGCGCCCGCGTACCGGCCGATGCCCGCCTCCTTCACGCCCATCATCTCAGCGTGAACGAATCGGCCTTAACCGGTGAGTCCCAGGCGGTAGAAAAATCCGTTCACGCCATTGCCGAGGCGTCGCCGCTTGCGGAGCGGACAAACATGATGTATCTGGGCACGACTGTTGAGGCAGGAGAGGGTCTTGGCGTGGTTGTCGCGACCGGGCATGAGACGGAAGTGGGGTCCATTGCGGGAATGCTCCGTGAAGCAGAGGACCGCCCGACGCCGTTGCAGGAGCGGCTCAGAAGTTTCAGTACGACCCTCGGCGTTTTCACCCTTGCTGCGGCAACCGCTATTTTCCTTCTTGGTTTGGCTCTCGGCAAGCGCCCAGTCGAAACCTTTACGCTTGCGGTTGCCTTGGCCGTCGCGGCGATCCCCGAAGGGCTGCTTGTCGGCGTCACGGCAATCCTCGCCGTTGGCATGAAACGCATTCTCGACAAAAAAGCGCTCGTGAGAAAACTCATCGCGGCAGAGACGTTGGGCTCGACGACCGTCATCTGTACAGACAAGACCGGGACGCTGACTGAGGGCGCAATGTCTGTCGTGCGTATCGTCACCGGCGAGCAAGAGCTTGGGATCAGCGCAACGGACCGACTGCCCCCCGAGCACTTGCGCGAAGGGTCGAGCGTCTTACTCTCACTCATCATCGGAATTGTTTGCAACGATGCACACATTACGAACGAAGATGCGGCGTTTCAACACCGCCAAATTACGGGTTCGCCAACGGAGCGTGCTTTGGCCGCCGCCGCGCATGTCCATGGATTGACCCGAGCCTCACTCGATGTGGCGTATCCGCGTATCGATAGCATTCCCTTTTCCTCAGAAGCAAAACTCATGGCGACGCTTCATACCGTCCCGCGCGGCCGGATGATTATGGTCAAGGGTGCCCCGGAACAAGTCCTCGCGCGGTCATTGTTTGTGGATCTCGACGGAAAGGCGCGCCCACTGACGAATGAACGCCGCACGGCAATGCTCGCAACGGCCGACCACATGAGCGGCGAAGGCCTTCGCGTCCTCGCCGTCGCATTTCGTCATGTTCCGGCAACCGTCGATCGCTTTACCGACGAAGAAGCGTTGGGCGGACTCACGATCGTTGGCCTTTTCGGGATGAAAGATCCGCTGCGTGCAACGGCGAAACAGACCGTTGCGCTGTGTCGTTCTGCAGGCATTCGCGTCGTGATGGTGACGGGCGACCATCCGCTGACCGCTACGGCAATCGCGCGCGAGCTCGATCTCCCTGTTGGTCGGGGACATGTCATGACGGGGCAAGAACTTGCCCAGCTTTCTGATGCAGATCTCACCGAGCGCGTTGAGACCATCTCGGTTTTCGCCCGCGTCAGCCCGAGCGATAAACTGAGGATTGTCAACGCATGGCAAGCCCGGGGTGATGTTGTCGCGGTCTCGGGGGACGGGGTCAATGATGCGCCTGCGCTTCAGTCGGCGGCGATCGGTGTTGCACTTGGGTCAGGAACGGAGGTAGCAAAACAGGCTGCCGACATGGTGTTGCTTGACGACACCTTCGCAACGATTGTCGCCGCCGTGGGGCAGGGAAGGGTGATTTTCGACAACGTCCGCAAGGTCGTTCTGTACCTTATTTCGGACAGCTTGGCTGCCGTGCTCGTGATCCTTCTTGCGTTTTTCGTCGATGCGGTTGTGCTCGATCTGCCGGTTCCGCTCCTTGCCGCACAAATTCTGTGGATCAACCTCATTGCCGACGGTTTGCCGAACCTGGCATTGACCGTGGAACCCGAAGAATCCGATGTCATGGCCGTTCCGCCCCGCGACCCCAAGGAGCCGATTGTCACGCGACAGATGTACCTCCTTGCCCTTGCCATCTCCGGCATCATGGGCGTCGCGACGTTTCTCGCCTATCTCATGTCGCTTGGCGCCGGATCGACGGTCGAACATGCCCGCACAGTCGCGTTTGTCTGTCTCGGCATGGTCTCTCTTCTTTCGGCCTTCAGCGTGCGGAGTTTGCGCCATACAATCTGGCAGACGTCACCCTGGGCAAACCGCTACCTGCTTCTTGCGATGCTTGGCGGGGTGGCGATCCAGCTCGTCGCTGTCTACTTCCCGCCGCTGCAACGGATCCTTGGGACATCCGCGCTTGGCGCCGGCTCCTGGTTTCTGCTTGCCGGCGTTGCCGTGGCATCGCTCGCACTCATCGAAAGCATGAAGCGATTCTTTCTCCGCCACCATGATTCCTCGCTTCATGTCCGCTGACCGCACGCTGACGAGAATCGCCTTTGCGTCGCTTCTCGTCCTTTTGGCACTTGAACTCGTGCTTCGGTATGACACATGGATTCGGCAGATTGCGCTTGCGATCACGAATGTTGCCGCAATCATTCTCCTCGTCGTCTTTGGCCGGCACCTTGCCCGGCGCGGCGTAGGCCTCTCCTGGCCGGTCGTCTGGTTCGCAACGCTCGGTGTGTGGTTCGATGCGGCCGGGAATTTTGCGCATCTCTATGTGAATGTCGAGTGGTGGGACAAACTCGCACATGCGGTCGGGTCAGCCGCAGTCGCACTCGCCATCCTCACTCTGCTGCGTGTGTTGCAACAACGAGGGCGGATCCAGATGGGGAGATTGCTGCTTGGTGTCTACGCCATCAGCATCACCACGACCTTGTCTGCTCTCTACGAGATCAGCGAGTACATCGGTGATGCGGTCTACCCGACCAATCGCGTCACCGGACTTTTTGACACCTCCGACGACCTGCTGTGGAATTTTCTTGCCGCCGTGCTGGTTGTATGGTTTGGACTCTGGCTGCGAAGACGTAAAAAAAGCCCTCGCAAAGCGGGGCTAGTGAATGAGCCCGAGCTCTCCGGCGTAATTGAGAAAGGTAAAAGGGAAAAGGAAGGGGAAAGGTAAAATGCAAAAGGCAAAAGAAAAACTGATAATTAAAAGGCAAAGCAGAGGGGAGAAGGACGATGACCAGAGCCATCTTTTTTGGCATCTTCGGACAGCAAACGGCGGGGCATTCTGAAGCATCCAACTGCAAGGATGGAGAAATGGGCGGCTTTGACTTCTTTCGAAAAAGTTAGTAAAATCAGCTTAGGAATCATCACAGAAACCGCAAACGCGGACAGCATTTCGTATGTATCGAACACAGTATTGCGGGGAACTCCGAAAGCAGCATGTCGGAACAACCGCCACGCTTGCCGGCTGGGTGAACACGCGCCGCGACCACGGTGGGCTGATTTTTTTGGATGTGCGCGACGGCACAGGTATTACCCAGGTCCGCGTGGATCCCAAGACGGCCAAAGAAGCGTGGACCGTCGCTGATAAAGTCCGCTCCGAATATGTTCTCCAGGTCACGGGGGAGGTTGTTGCGCGGCCCACGGACATGGTGAACCCGAAACTCCCAACCGGCGAGATCGAGATCAACGGGACGGGGCTTACCATCCTCAATCCGGCAAAAACGCCTCCATTCCCGATTGATAAGGACTCGAACGTGAGCGAAGACGTCCGTCTGAAGCACCGGTATCTTGATCTGCGCCGCAAGTCCGTGCGTGAAAAAATTGAGTTCCGCGCGACCATGGTCTCCTTCATCCGCGCGTTCCTCACGTCCAGGGGGTTCTTGGAGATTGAGACGCCGATTCTGGGCAAGAGCACGCCTGAAGGCGCGCGGGACTATCTCGTGCCGTCCCGGGCGCATCCGGGCAAGTTCTATGCCCTGCCCCAGTCGCCGCAGCAGTACAAGCAGCTGCTCATGGTCGCCGGGTTCGACAAGTACTTCCAGATCGCGCCGTGCTTCCGCGACGAAGACGCACGGGCCGACCGCGCGCCGGACCAGTTCTATCAATTGGACTTGGAAATGGCCTTTGTCGAGCAGAAGGACATCCTTGCGCTGATGGAAGAGCTCTTTACGTCGTTCATCCGCAAGCATCTGCCGTCCAAGAAGCTTCTGGCTTCTCCCTGGCCGCGGCTCACGTATGACGAGGCAATGGGAAAGTACGGTACGGACAAACCCGACATTCGTTTTGGCCTCGAGCTGCAGGACGTGACGGCGCTTGCCCAACAATCGTCCTTCAAGGTGTTCACCGAAGCGCCTCTTGTCAAGGCGATGGTGTACCCAAAGGGCGGCGAGTTTTCGCGCAAGGCGTTCGACGAGTTGACGGAACTTGCACAAAAGAACGGCGCGAAAGGGCTTGTGTGGGGAAAGGTGAAAGGGGGAGCTCTCGAATCGCCGATAGCGAAATATCTCCCGGCCGATGTCCAATCGAAACTTCTTTCGTCCATCGGAGCCCGGGAGGGCGATGCAGTTTTCTTTGTCGCGGATGGACCCCTGACCGTCCATGCCGCGCTCGGCGCGCTCCGGGCCGAACTTGGGGAACGGGGACGGCTCGCGGATCCGGATACTCTGGCGTTTTGTTTCGTCGTCGACTTTCCTCTGTTTGAACCGACGAAGGAACGCGGACATTTTGCACCGCAGCACCACATGTTCACCCGGCCAAAGGACGAAGATCTGCCCTTGCTTGATACCGACCCGCACAAAGCGCGGTCTTGGCAGCACGACATGGTGCTGAACGGCGTTGAAGTCGGCGGCGGCAGCATCAGAATCCACGAACGGCCGATGCAGGAGAAAATCTTCAAGCTGATCGGTTTCGATCTTGAGAAAGCACGAGCGGATTTCGGGCACATGCTTGAGGCATTCGAGTTCGGCGCGCCGCCCCACGGCGGCATTGCGCCCGGCATTGACCGCCTCGTCATGATGTTCTTGAACGAGCCGAACGTCCGCGAGGTCGTGGCGTTCCCGAAAACGGGCGACAACCGCGACCTCACGCTTGGTGCGCCATCTGACGTCGAACCGCAGCAGCTCAAAGACCTGCACCTGCGACTCGTCAAATAACGGCAAACATATGCGACTTTCGTCGTTGCAAAAATATATCCTGCTTCAATGCTACCTTGCGCGAAAAACGAGAATAGCGCGCGGAGAATTCCTGCGGTTTTATGCGGGACAAGCGAATGCGCCGAAGACGGAAGACCGTTTGAATGCGTTAACGAAAAGCATGGAACGACTCATCGACAAAGGATTAATGGTGGGGTACGGACGGCGCACCCCGATGAAATGGTTTATCGACGAGGTGAAGCTGCTTCCTGCAGGACGGCGTTCCGCAAAACGGCTCATAGGACAGCAGCAAACCCTCCCCCTTCACCTTACTTATCCACGAAAGAACAACCATGGCACTTCCAAAAAAACTTGAAACGTATCTGAAGACGAACAAGGTGCCCCATGAAGTCGTGGCGCATCGTACGGTCTTCACGGCATACGACCTCGCAGCGACCCTGAAGGAAAAACTGGAGAATATCGGCAAGACGTTGCTTGTTAAGGCGGACAAACGTTTTGTGCTGGTTGTGCTTCCTGCGAACCGCCGCCTTGATATTCCGAAACTGAAGAAGGCCATTGCCGCGAAAGTCGTGTCCATTGCGAAGGAAAAGGATATGGTTCGGGAACTCAACGTCAAACCAGGAGCGATTACCGCATTCGGGGCGCTCCACAAGCTGGAGGTGTTTGCCGACGCTGCGCTTGCACGGGCATCAAAGATTCTCGTCGGAACCGGGTCGTTTACGGAATCGGTTCGGATGAAAGCACGGGACTTCTTCAAGCTCGAGAACCCGAAGACCGGGAATATCAGCAGCGCTGCGGGGTTGCCGAATCCAGTCGTGCCGCCGAAAAAGAAGACACCAGCCCGCCGTGTGGCGAAAAAAGGAAAACCAAAACAGCGAAGGTAAATGCACGCAATTAAACTTGACCAATTTGAGGGCCCGCTCGATCTGTTGCTCGAACTCGTCGAACAACAGAAGATGGAAATTACGAACGTGGCGCTTGCCCAAGTGACGGAACAGTTCCTCGACTATCTTGCGCATGCCCAGTCGATGCACGTTGAAGAACTCGCCGATTTTCTCGTTGTTGCCGCAAAACTTCTTCTCATCAAGTCCCGTGTGCTTCTGCCGCATCTCACGGGGGGAGACGAAGAAGAGATCGATCTTGAAAAACAGCTGAAGCTGTACCGCGAGTACTATGAGGCCTCGAAACGCGTGCATGCCCTCATTCTGCAACGCCGGTACTCGTTCAGCCGCGGCGTCTCACTCAAGATCCTCCTTTCTGAACGGCGGTTTCGCCCGCCGGAGCGGCTGGCAGCCGATGACCTCGCGCGATTTTTTCGCGTCGTGCTCAAGCGTCTCGAGCCCTTCCTCTCCATTCCTGAAGAAGTGATCACCCGGACCATCAATATCCGGCAGACCATCTCGGCGATCCGCGAACGGATCATGCGCGAAGCAACACTCAACTTTCAGTCGCTTCTCGCTTCCGCAGCGTCACGCACAGAGATCATCGTCACGTTTCTCGCGCTTCTTGAGCTGGTGAAACAGCGCGCCGTTGCCGTGGTGCAGCATGACACCTTTTCGCAGATTGAAATCCAGCGGCGGGCCGAACCTGCGTCAGTCAACGATGACCTATGACCACAACGAAAGCACTGGTTGAAAGCATCCTGTTCGTGAGCAATCATTCCCTGACGGCGAAAAAACTTGCCGAACTCACGGGACGGTCCGCAGATGACGTGCAGGCATCGCTCTCTGAGCTTATGGACGACTATGCGAAAACGCGCGAGGGCGTGCAGATTCAGCGTATCGGGCAGTCATACCAAATGTCCACGACCTCGGCGACATCCGCTGTTGTCCAGAAGTTCCTCGGAGAAGAAGAAAAGAAAGAACTCACCAAACCGTCGCTTGAAGCGCTCACCATCATTGCATACCGCGGCCCGGTGTCGAAGGCGGAATTGGAGCTTATCCGGGGCGTCAATTGTTCGCTCATCCTCCGCAACCTGCTTATCAGGGGACTGATTGAGGAAGTACCTGACCCCGTCGCGATGATCACGCGGTACCAGGTGACCTTCGACTTTCTCCACTATCTTGGGCTTCGCGAGACCCGCGAGCTGCCGGATTTTGAGAAGCTCAACGCGAACGAGAACCTCGCTGGCATTCTCAAGCCCAAAGGTGAGGAAGACGGGAACCCGACGGCCGAGGCCGCGATGCAAGCAGTACCGTCGGGCGCGACCAACGACGGCGACAAAGCGCTTGACGATGACGAAGCAATGACATGAGCACTCTTGCGGCCATTTTTAGTGCGCTGCTTGCCGTCTTCTTCCCAAGCGGTACGGACGGTACGGTGAAGGGTGAGAGCGTTGTTGTCGACCGGCTTCCGGTGATCGCGCAGCGCACGGTTGTCGAACAGCGAGCCGTCCCCTCGGTGACGGCAACCGCGGCAGGCGTGTGGGACCCCGTAGCGCGCACCTTCCTCTCTGAGAAAAACGTGGACAAGCCGCTCGCAATCGCGAGCATTACCAAGCTCATGACTGCGCTGCTTGTGCTCGAGCAACCGCCGATTCTCGACGAAACACTGACCTTGGGGGCTGCAGACAACGACGCGGGGGGATCGCGGCTTCGGGTTCCAACCGGCACCGTCCTTACCGGCCGCGATTTGCTTGCGGCGATGCTTGTCGCATCGGCGAATAATGCAGCCGAAGCACTTGCACGTCTTTCGGGCAGAACGGAGGATGAATTTGTGCAGACCATGAATACGCGCGCCAGGGAGCTTGGCATGCCTGACACGCATTTTACCGATGTGACCGGGCTTGGTTCGGGCAACATCTCGACCGTCCGCGACCTGACCGTGCTGAGCGCAGCTCTCGAGGCATTCCCCGAGATTGCCGACCTCACGTCGAAGAAAAGCGTGACGATACGGCTGCAAAACACCGGGCGCACCATGACGGCGCTGAATACCGACGGGCTCGTCGGCAGCGACATCAACATCGTCTACGGCAAGACCGGGTTCTCCGACGCCGCGGGCGGCTGTCTGCTCACGCGAATCCGGAGTGTCGGAGGGCGCGAACTGCTCGTCGTTGTCCTCGGCAGTACGAACCAAACGGCGAGATTCCGTGACACGCGCGCACTGGCGGACTGGGCATTTGCCTCGACCAAATGAGATGATTCCCTACATTATCGCAAACTGGAAGCAGTATCTCTCACCGCGGCAGTCCGTCGCGGCCGCGCGGGCGGTCCGGCGAATGGTGGGACGATTCCGAAAATTTCGCGGTGTCATCTGCCCGAGCATGGTTGCGCTCGCCGGCGTCCGCGGCGAGCTGCAGGCCTCCCGTCTTGCCCTTGGCGCGCAGCGGTTCGATCTTGTTGCGACTCCCGCATCGACCGGCTCGGTCTCGGTCGACGACTTGCGCCTGCTTGGATGCCGGTACGTGCTTGTCGGGCATTCGGAACAGCGTGCAGCGGGCGAAACCGACCGGACGATCGCGCGAAAACTTTCTGCTCTGTCGGGGACGGGGATCATCCCCATTCTGTGCGTCGGGGAGCCCCTTGCTGCCCGCCGGCGTGGGAAGGCGGCCGCGTTTGTCCGCCGGCAACTCACAGCGGTGTTCTCGGCATGGAAAGGCAGGACCATCCTTTGCGCCTATGAACCGATATGGGCGATCACCGGCCATGGTGCCGGGAAACCGTGCAACCCGGTCGAGGCGTTCCGGATGGCTGACACGATCCGGGAGGTGCTGCGCGGCATGAGGAACAGTTTCAATGCACGGCTGCTCTACGGCGGCAGCGTGTCCTCGAAAACCATCGCCGCGTACGTGGACGGCAGGCGCTTCTGCGGCGCTTTAGTCGGTCATGCTAGCACGAAGCCGGCGGAATACGTTAGAATGATACAGGCCGTCGTGTAGGAAGGAGGTCCATGCTCGTCTCATTGCAGCAACTTGTCAGGCAGGCAGAAACTGGGGGTTTTGCGCTTGGGGCATTCAACACCCAAAATCTCGAGACGACCCTTGGGATTATCCGTGCCGCCGTGGACGCGCACTCGCCGGTCGTCATCCAGGTGTCAGAAACGACCATTGAGTACGCGGGGATCAAACCCATTACCCATATTGTGGAGACCATCGCGAAGAACGCCGCGGTTGATGTTCCCGTTGCGCTTCACCTTGATCACGGCAAGAAGTTCTGGTCCATCGCCGAATGCATTCATGCGGGGTTTTCTTCCATCATGATGTCGGCGTCGGACCTGCCGTTCGACGAGAACATCGCTCTGACGAAGCAGGCAGCGGACTATGCCCACGCGCGCGGGGTCTGGGCTCAGGGGGAGCTTGGGCGCGTCCGCGCAAGCGACGATTACCTTGCGACCGTTCATCGCGAGGAATACCTGACGGATCCTGTGCAGGCGAAGGAGTTCGTCAAGGCGACCGGTATCGATACGTTGGCCGTCGCGGTCGGGAACGTCTGGGGAGTGCATAAACTGTCGAAGGGCACACCCCCGCTTGACGAGGATCGGCTGAAAGCCATCCACAAGGCAACCCCTTCTGTCCCCCTTGTCCTCCACGGCGCATCTGGGCTGCCCCGTGAACAGATCGACCTTGCCCGGCGGTACGGGGTGAGCATCATCAACATTGATACGGAACTCCGCTGGGTTTTTACCAAGCGGCTTCGGGCAACACTCGATGAGGACAAGAATCGATTTGACCCGCGCGAAGTGCTTGAACCTTCCATCAACGCCGTGCGCGACCTCGTGGCTGAGAAGCTCGCGATGTTCGGCTCGGCAGGAAAAGCGTAATTCTTTTTATCCGTTTAGCAACACCACGATGCCAAAAACCACGAAAGGTCTGCGCATTGCGATCAACGGTTTCGGCCGGATCGGCCGCGCCGCGTTCAAGATCGCTCTGGAAAAGAAAAACGTCGAGATTGTCGCCATCAACGACCTGACTGACCCGGCAGTGCTGGCGCATTTACTGAAGTTCGACACGGTGTACGGTGCATATGACCGAGAGGTCAAGGCACTGCGCCAGTCGATCGTGGTTGATGGCGCGAAGATCCCCATTCTTGTCCAGAAGGATCCCGCGAAACTCCCCTGGAAGAAAATGAAAGTGGATGTGGTGCTCGAGTGTACTGGAAGGTTTGTCAAGGACGGCGCCGCCAAGGCGCATGCTGCTGCAGGCGCAAAGCGGGTCGTTGTCTCTGCGCCGACGAAGGGTGGTGGGGCCAAGACCTATCTCATCGGCGTCAACGACAAGGACTATCGTGGCGACGCCGTCATATCAAATGCCTCCTGCACGACGAACTGCGTCGGGCCGGTTGCGAGAGTCATCACATCCGCCTTCGGCGTCAAGCGGGCAACGATGACGACGACGCACTCCTACACCGCCGAGCAGAACCTTGTAGACGGGCCGCCGCCGGCTCTGCACCGCGACCTGCGCCGCGCGCGCGCGGCGGCGCAAAACATCGTCCCAACGACGTCCGGTGCAGCAATCTCAACAACCGAGGTCATCCCCGAGCTGAAAGGACTGTTCGACGGGTTTGCACTTCGTGTCCCAACACCCATTGTTTCCATTACGGACTTCACCTTCCTTACAAAAAGGAAGACAACTGTCCAAGCAGTGAATGCCGCGTTCAAGCGAGCGGCGTCCAATCCCTCGTACAAAAACGTCCTTGCCGTCACAAGCGATCCGGTCGTTTCGAGCGACTTCATCGGCGATCCGCATTCCGCGATCGTGGATCTGGGGTTGACGAACGTCATCGGCGGTGACCTCGTGAAAGTTGTTGCATGGTACGACAACGAGTGGGGCTATGCCTGTCGGCTTGTTGAGATGGCAGAGCTGGTGGGGAGGTCCATTCGATAAGGGAATAACATCACGATGCAGTCTAACGTTTCACTGCCAAAACCTCCAAAACATCGATGGTTTTTGCGTCTGTTACCTGTCGGGGCATTACTGGCACTTCTAACGGGTCTTCTTCCCTTCCCTTTGCATACTTACAGTTATTCCTACGGAGGATGGCCACTTCCTTTTATCGGGCTTGCACCAGAGAACTGCACGGATTTTAGCAATGATGTCGCCGGGTTTGGGCTCGGATGTTCCGATATGGCTCTGACTGTATACCTTGCGATTGGGTTTGTTCTCGATGTGGTAATCTGGACATTCATAGCGGTTGGCCTTCGACGCATCATCCGTCGCCCGCGACCCGGGTAGGTCCTTTCCCCAAAAAGTTGGATCTCACTCCATCCGTGCTCCGCAGAAGATCTCAACCGGTTAATCAGTGGCGGATCGCCTGCTTAGTGGCTTCCGAGGGGTCAGAGTAACTATGGGCGCAAGCCCCGCAATGCTTCATTTCTCTTGACGCAAGAGGTTTTTTTGGTACACTGGCTTTGCCGGTCAAGGACGGCCATTCGGAGTAATACCGGAGTAACAGCTATGTCCGATATGACATTAACGAAACAGGATCTTCAGCAGATTCGAGGCATTGTCCGCGACGAGGCCCAGACGGTTGTTCGAGATGAAATCCACAAGGCGGTTGACCCGCTCTTTGCTGCGGTACAACAGGATATA
>CAZCGY010000013.1:0-1444 GCA_964498355.1 uncultured Gammaproteobacteria bacterium
GCAACGAGACGCGCACGGGCAACGGCACATATCGCCAATTCACCGAATGCTGTCTTGAAACCTTCGGTGATCAGCAGCCGGTTGTCGACGCACAGATGATTGCTGCCGTCTTTTTTCTCATGCAAGAACTTTCGGTCCAGTTTCGTCTCCATTTGAATAGTATCGGTCATGCTGAGTGCCGTGCAAACTATGTGAAGCTCCTGGCAGAGTATTACAAGGTGAGAAAGACGGAGCTGTGTGCCGTGTGCAAGGAAAATCTTTCAAGCAACCCGCTCGCACTGCTTTCTTGTAATGTGCCCGAATGCCAGGCACTTTTTCGTGAAGCGCCACAGATTGTGGATTACCTTTGCGAAGCGGATCGCGCACATTTTGTTCGAGTGCTTGAGCATCTCGACGAGGTAGATGTTTCGTATGAGCTCGATCCGCGGCTTTTACTCTCCCCGCTGCTCTATAATCGTACCGTTGTGAGTTTCGTTACTGCCCGTGAAGGCCACCCTCCACTTCAGATTGCGAACGGTGGTCGGCATGATCAGCTCACGCGTCTTGTGGGAGACCTTGAGACAGCCGCGTTCGGCACCAGCATCAGTGTTGAACGGATCCTCGCGGCTCTGCGGGAACAAAACCGACCTCCGGTTCCCTCACCCGCGCCCGACATCTTTTTGGCGCAGCTTGGCGACGCGGCACGTCGCACATCGCTCAAACTGTTTCTTGAGCTCCGACGTGAGGGGCTGCGTGTCGCTGAAGCGCTTTCCAAAGAGGGCATAAAGGGTCAACTGGAAATGGCAACGAAGCTCCGGGCGAAATACGCGCTCATTCTCGGCCAAAAAGAGATTCTTGATGGCACCATTCTTATTCGTGACATGGAGAACGGAATACAGGAGGTTGTTGATTTTCAGAAGGTCATCGGCGAGGTAAAGAAACGGCTCACAAAGGCCGCGCCGAACGGTAGCATCATCCAACCGCCTGCTTCTGAACAGACGCCGGTATCTCCAATGCCACCAACGTTGCAGCAATGACCGACTGCCTTTTCTGTGCTATCGCGAACAAGCGCCAGACAAGCACGATCCTGTTCGAAAACACCGAGTTGATCATCATTCGTGACATCAACCCAAAAGCGCCGACGCATCTCCTCATCATCCCGAAACGCCACATTGCGTCACTCCAGCAGACAAGCGCGGATGACAGCGCGCTGCTTGGCCGACTTCTCTACCAGGCGAAGCTTCTCGCAATCCAGGAGGGAATCGACGGAACGGGGTACAAGGTCGTCATCAACATCGGCAGGCACGGAGGCCAGATTGTGGATCACCTCCACATCCATGTACTGGGCGGCGAGCCGGTACGGGGGCCGGTGTAGGAACGCGGGAGCTTCCAAAGACCTTCGGAGCTATCCGCAAGTACCGGGTAAAAATCCGGAACTTTTTGATAACCTTTTCGCAAAAAGGTT
>CAZCGY010000013.1:1544-20719 GCA_964498355.1 uncultured Gammaproteobacteria bacterium
CGCAAAAAGGTTCATTTGACGCCACGGCCTTCACGTGGTATAGTCGGTGTGGTTTTTTGTCCATGCAGACGAGCATGGATGCACCATCCCTTCGGCGCTGCCGAAGGGGAGGAGGTGACACGATGATTGAAGTACGAAAGCGAGACAACGAGTCAACTGAGAGCCTGCTCCGGCGTTTTTCCAAGCAGGTGCAACAGAGCCGCATTCTCATCCGCGCAAAACGCGGCCGTTTTTACGAACCGCCGAAAAACAAGCGCGAAATCCGCGAAAGCGCCAAACGGCGGCAGGCAATTCGCGAGCATAAAGAGTATCTGCGAAAAATCGGCAAACTTGATGAGCTTGCCGAGAAACGCAAGGGTTCCCGGCGCTAATACCGAAGAGACCAACCATGCTGACGTTCGTTGAACGTTTGCAGAATGACTGTCGAACCGCATTGAAAGCCCACGACGACGTCGTTGTGGGAACGTTGCGGATGTTGCTCGCGGCGATCAAAAATGCAGAGATTGCGGGCAAGCGTACAACCATGAGCGATGAGTCAATCGTCAGCGTTGTGCAGCGCGAGGTCAAGAAACGAAAAGAAGCGCTCGAACTCTACCGGCAGGGCGGCAGCAACGATCGCGCTGCGCGTGAGCAGGCAGAGCTCGATGTCCTGCTTCGTTATATGCCGGAACAGATGGATGCGGCGGGGATCGATGCGGTTGTCGCTGGCGCCATCGCGACGCTGAGCCCCTCTGGTCCTGCTGATTTCGGCAAGGTGATGGGAAGCGTGATGAAGGAACTCAAAGGCAGGGCAAATGGCACCGCGGTCCAGGCCGCCGTAAAAAACGCCCTCCAAAGAATCACGACCTAAACCGGCATGAAGGAGGCAACACAAAACACCAAAAAGATCCGTCTCCTCATTATCCTTGCGCTGCTTATCACCGGCAGCGCGGTGCTTGGTATCATCAGGATTGCGTCCGCAGTCTCATTTGAAGAACCAAGCGGCACTTTCGGGCTTGCCACCGCAGATTTGCGCGTCACCATTATTCGATTCATCAACTGGGCGCTTGGCTTACTCGGCATCGTTGCCACCGTCATGATGCTTTGGGGCGGTTACACGTGGATGACCGCCGCCGGCAACCAGCAGAAGGTGGAAAAAGCGAAAAAGATTCTGCTCAACGCCGCAATAGGTCTCGTCATTGTTCTTCTCGCATGGTCGCTCATCAACTTCGTGTTCCATCTCGGAGAACCGAGCGGTGGCGGTGGCGGGTCGCCGCCAGTTGTCTGTAGTCCTGGTGATACCATCACCTGCTATATCTGTGTGGCAAGCGGCGACGGGAGGGGTACCTGGATATTGAATCCTGGAGATTCGGATGCAAGCTGCCATGCCGAAGAACGCTTCGAGATCATGGATATCGTTACCAGTTGCGTCAATCCGCCGAACGACCTGACGCCCGGCGGCGAATATCGAGACGATGTGTTCCGCTGCAGCGCCGTTTCCGTCCTCTTTAACCATCCGGTTGCGGAACCGACCGTCCCGCCGAGGATTGCCGATAATTCACTCACGGTTGAGGAATGCGACTCGAGTTCCGATTTCGATAATTGCAACAGCCCATCCCAGCCCGCCCCATTGTTCGGCGCGCCTCCGGATGAAATCGTCTACTCAGGAACGACCCCGACGGGAGCGAAAGCGGAGTTCGTTCTCAACGGCAACGCCTTGAATTTCGTGCATGGCCACGAGCTGTTTACCGCAAATACCTACTATCGCCTGACCATTCCGAGAAACGTTACTGATTTGGGCGGGAACAACATCAGGTTTACCCAGGAACCGACTGCGCTTGCACCGGAGATTCCATGTGTTCCATCGAGCGGTGTAGCCATTCCTGGCTGTGTCGTGACAGCAACCCAAGTTCAGTGGATCTTCCGTGTGGGTACCCAGACGGATACCACTGCGCCGACCATCGTCTCCACCTACCCGCGTTCGGATGTCGGGGTGCCTGGCTATCCTGACCGGAACATCAACCGCGTGCCGTCAATCGCCGTCGATTTCAGCGAACCGATCGCTTCATGGACGGTGACGCATGGGAACGCGACGATCTCACCGGTGACGGGAACGGTGAACCCCGATGGTTCGGGCGGAACAGTGGGTTCGGCAATTGCCAGCTCAAACTACGATTTCTCGCACCTGCCGACCGGTTTTCGCATTGGATGGCTGGGCGGGTTCCAGCTCGATCCTTTTACCTGGTATGAGATCACGGTCAAGGATGTTACGGACATGTGTTCGAATGTCCAGAGCCCCGGGTCGCAGACATGGAGGTTCCAAACCAATGGCGTCGGGCCAGGTATTGCGGAGGTGTACCCTTCCGACGGGTTTCCGTGGGCATGCACGACCACGCCGATTTTCGTCAGGTTCAATACGTCCATGTACGACCCGTTCAATTTCAGCTGCACGCCGGTTCCCGTCACCGGCGGGTATGTAGAGAGCGGGACAATCTCACCGGGGGTACTGCGCGTGTTCAACGTCGCGGATCCGGTTCCGCCGATGGGTAATCCGGACGACTTTTGCAAAACGTACCACTTCTTCCCGAACACCGGTCCTGCCTCGCTTGCGGTCAGCACAAATTATACGGTCGATGTGAACACCCGATATGTGTTCAACACGGCAGGGGAGAGGCTGGAAGCGCACTGGAGTTTCACGACAGGCCCCGCAAACCAGTGTGCGAACCAGCCATATATCGACCACCTCTCGCCATCGACCGGCGAGCCCGGCAGGTGCATCAGCGTTATCGGAGATCATTTTGACGAAGTGGCGCCGTTCGGCGCCGGTCCGCCAAACGACCACGTGACCTTCGACAACACGCCAGTGCCGGATTCCGACATCAGGAGCTGGACGCAGTACGGTATTGCAACGTTCGCCCCATCATCGGGCAGCGGCTCGCAGGATGTGCGAGTGAGCGTCGAATATCCCGCTCCGATCGGTACGCTCACCTCGAACCCAAGACCGTACACGTTCTCAGGAACTTCCTATGACGGGCCATGCCTGTATTCTCTGAGCCCGCCGACCGGATTTCGCAACCAGAGCTTCGATCTCATCGGTGAGCGCTTTGACCCCTTATCGCCGACAAAGGTTATCCACTTTCTCGACCAGTTTCTCGGCGATATCGGCGGACCTCGCGCGTGGTCATCCGACACGGTGGCCAACATGTCGGTGCCTTCGACCTCGTCCCAGAATCGGACGGCACTTGTTTCAATCGAAAACAGCAAGGGGACAAGCAATGAGTTACCCTTTTTCGTCAGTCAAATCCCGGCAACGACGTTCCAGGTCATTGATCAGACACCCGTGTGTCTTGTCGGAGGCGCGTGCCCGAATGCCGACGTGCGTGCACGGTTCAGCGAGGCGCTTGACCCGCCGACGGTCACACCGGGATCGGCAACAGGGCAGGGAAATATCGAACTGTACACCTGCCCAGATGCGACCTGTGCCACAGTCACGCCGGCGGACCGGGTCAATACCACGTTGTCATTGCCGGGCAATGCATATATTCCAAGCTCGCTCGACGTGCATTTCCCCGAGGATCCGAACCTCCAGCAGAACAGGTACTACCGGGCAGTCATTCGTGGAGGCAGCACCGGAGTCAGAAGCGAAATCGGGAACAAGGAACTCGGCGGGTTGGTTTATGATCTTGACGGAGATGGCACGAACGACAGCTACAGTTGGACGTTTCTCTCGGCTCCGACTGCGACGAACTGCTCGCTTGATTCCGTCGAATGTCAGCCGAACAGCGCGAGCATCCCCATCGGCGGCGATCGGCTGCTTTCGACGCGTGCACGGTCGGCGCCCAATGTTTGTAATCCTGCAGGAGAAGAGCTCAATCCATCGTCCTTCCCGTGGACCTGGTCGTCGTCGAATGCGGCGGTGTCCGTCAACCCGGCTGGACCACAGTCGACAACGACTGCCTATGGCAACACGGCTACGACGGCGCCCGTCGCTGTTACCGCGCAGACCGGAACAAGGCAGAACCAATGTCGTATTTCGGTGACCACGACCGGATGCGTTGTCGACGCCGATTGTCACCCGTCAGGGAGTTGCACCGGGTCGAGCTGCGTCGCTGGAACCTGCTCACCGACGGTCGAGAGCATCAGTCCGCTCAGTGGCGCAGTTGGTGACTGGGTAACCGTCACCGGATGCTACTTTGGCGACTATGTTGCAGGGCAGAGCAACGTCACCTTCCTGCAGAACCCCGGGAACAGCGATGACCTGGTAGGGCTGTGGCCGTCTCCCGCGGTGTGTGGCGTTCCGGGGAGTACGTGGCACGACACCCAGATCGTCATCGAGGTCCCGAACAAATCCACGGCAAGCCCTGCAGACGACGTTGTCAATCCCGGCCCCCTTGAAGTACTGCGCGGAACAGACGGCATCAGTACGGTTTCAACCGATCTCTTTACTCCGGTTGCAGGACCGCCGCGCCCAGGTATCTGCGCCGTTGATCCTCCGGGGGGGACGCCGAGCATTACCATCGCAAAAATCTGGGGACAGAATTTCGGAACTTCCCAGACAGCCGGAACAGACAGAGCGATCTTCTATGACCTCCAGGACGTACCGCCAGCCGACACCCCATTCTGGAGTGAAACAAGGATTGAAGCGAGAGTCCCGCTGAACGCGGCGAATGCGCCTCCTTCTCCTGCCCCAGAGGACGGGAAAGAGCTTGTCGTGGAGAATGATGGGCTGCAGAGCAATGCGGTGAACTTCGATGTTCTGCCGATTGGGTGCACAACGTGCACGGTTGACACGTCATGCGCTGCAGGGGGAACGACTGAGGGCTGCGGCCGGGTGGGTCCTTTCCAATGTTGCATCAGCCGTCCGACAGTCAGTGCAGCTGCACCCACAGGAAGCAACGTTTGCCGCAACGCTGCCATTACCTTTTCGTTTGTTGATGCTGTAACAGCCCTCCCGAAGGCCATGGATCTTTCAACCATTACTCCTTCGACCGTGCATCTTTTCAACGTGACCGACAGTGCTGCAGTCACACTCGGGCAAAACCAGATCGGCTTTCCTTCAAACCATTCAGTGGAAATAGCACCAGGGCTTCTTGGCAGAAACAAGCAGTACCGGCTCACGATAAGCGGCGACAACGACTTGACGGATGGCGTTGCACAGGGCGTTCTGAGCACGGACCGCATTGGGTTGAACGGCGACACCTCCTGGGTGTTTACGAGCGCGGATGAAGATAATTACTGCCGCATCGGCTTTGTTCAACTCGATCCGGGCGCGTATTCCTTTACTGCTCTCGGTGCCACGGAGAACACGAGTGCGAGGGCATACGATACGGATGGAACAACGCAGATTATGCCGATCAGCGGCATCTATGACTGGACATGGCAGTGGGGGACCGATCAGGCGACCATAGCCAGCGTGACGAACACCAATGCGCCGCTGCAGACGCTCACGGCCAACAGCAAAGGCGAGACCATCCTCAATCTCACGGCGCAGGCAGGAACGGGCTGGACGGGCAGCCGCACCGCCCGAGCAAGGGTTGTTGTCGATGCGTGTAATTCACCCTGGCCCGCTGTTGCGCTTCCACTCATTGACGATCCAGCACACTATCCAGCACGGTCAAAGCACACGAATTTCAGCACCTGGTATTGCAGAGACGAGGGATCGCTGCCCGCACTCAATATTATCGAGCAGGAAGGAGCAGTCGCCTCCAACGGCGTTGACGAGAAGCTCCGCGAGTTTTTCTTCGAAAACCCGAATGTGAATCCCGCCACGAGCAAGAAGGATGCCATAGGAATCCTGGTCTGGGAGAACGAAAAGGAGCTCTCGGCACCCGCATGGTACCGCAAGATATTCAAGAAGTCGGTCGGCGCCGCGACGTCGAAGATCGACGGGTATGATGCCATGCGCGTCGGCACGACCCTGTACATTGCGGGAACGAATCTCGCGGGCGGGACGCTCTACACGAACATCTATGTTCTTGGGTACAACGAGGATGCAGGGCCCGATACTGTCGCCATCTTCAATCAGATGCTTGCGAAGCTCCGCTTGAATGCGAACGAAAGCGATTTTGTTTACGGTTCAACCGATGCACTCACGGCGCGCGATCAGGTGCGACTCGACATGCGCAGGAAATCGAATATGAACGACTATGTCGGCGCTCTGGTTGCCTACAACGCAAAGAAAGGGACCTTTCCCAAGCTCGACGCGGGCAGCTACATCAACGGTATTTCAACGAGCAGATGGCCCTCATGGGTTGCAACGCTCGGCGGGGAACTTTCGGCGAATGTTCCTGACCTGGCAATCAATGCGGTTGACCCGGTGAACACCTTCAGCTCATCCCCGACCCCGTGTTCCGCCGTACCGGGTTTCGACGCCGAGACGTGCTGGAATGAAGCAACGAAGTCCTTCGTCTGCCCCGCAGGTTCCCACGTCTACGGGTATCGTTCCGCCGATGGTACCTGGTTCAATCTCTACGCCCGCTTCGATTATGAGGGAACGGGAACCTGGAGCACAGGTCCTGCAAATCTCTGTGACGCCGCGGACGGCCCGGTTGCGCCCGCAAGCTGTTCGGCGCAGTGTTTCAACTACAGGTTCCACGGAACGCCCTCAACGGTCGTCGGTATTCCGGCGTCAATGGTTCCCGAGAGGAGCGGCACCGGCGGTTCTGTCGCAGGGGCAACTGTGCTGGCTGCACCGCAGCATGTTGCGGCAAAGGCCGGCGGCGCGGACGCCGTCACGGTGACATGGGACGTCGTGTCTGACGAAGCGGACGTCAGGTTGTACCGCGTCGTGCGCAGCGGCGAGGACGGCGTACCGACAACCGTCGCCCAAACCCGCCATCCCTCGTCGTCGTATACTGATACAACGGTCAAGGCCGGCAAACGGTATGCCTACACAGTAACAGCCAATGACTATTTTGGCGGCGTTTCGTCCGCGTCAGACCCCGCGGTGGTCGTCGTGCCTGAGTCAGGGGATGCCCTCCCGCCCCGCAGTGTCTCAGACGTCTCGGTCGCCCTGCAGGGGAAGCAACTGGTTTTTTTCTGGAAGAATCCTGACGACCAGGATTTTGGCGGGGTGCTGATACTTCGCAAGGCAGGCGCTGTCCCATCATTTCGGCAGGATGATGAGGGTGTGGAAACGGTGGTCGATCTCAAGCCAACGACAACGACCTCTCTGCGGAATTCCAGCGAGCCGCCCGAGCCCGTCACCTATGGGCTCTTCGCCTATGATCACGCAAGGAACGTCGCACCGGGCGCTTTTGTGACGCGGGGCGTCGATGCGTCCAGGCTCGCCGAGCGTACCGAGCCGCTTGCGCCGGTGAAGAATATCGCCGCTGTGGCAACGGAGAGGGGCGTTCTTCTGAGCTGGCTTCTCCCTGACGATCAACGCATCACCGGAGTTCTGCTTCGCCGATCATCGCAGCCGATGCAGTCGGCAACAGACGGTGAGCCCGTTGCAACGATTCCCACTCCGCAGTCAAGCTATACCGATACCGCCGCCCGCACGGAGTCACGGACATGGTATGCGGCCTTTTCCACCAATGCTGCAGGTGAGATAAGCGAATCCGCCATCACCGATATCGCCGGGAACGCTGCCTCGGGCGACGTGCATGCATTTCGCGCCCGCGCGGGAGACGGGTACGTTTTGCTGACATGGGAACGCGTCCGCGCGTCCGCAACCGACCGCATGGTGATTCGGCGTTCGTCTTCTGCCTTTCCTGCATCGCCGGACGACGGCGAGCTCGTGGCCGTACTCTCTCCTGGCAAAGAGGGGTCCTCTACCGATCGGACGGTTCGCAACGGCGCCACGTATTACTACACCGCATTTTTGGGAATGAAGGGACGTGGGTTTGCGAAGGCACGTCCCGAGAAATCAATGCTCTCGCTTTCTGTCTTCCGAATACCCCCGAACTCCATCGAGACAGAACGCGCAGTGATCCGGTGGACGACCAATGTTCCAGCGACGACCGTTGTGCAAATCGGAACGTCACCGAACTATGAAGTAGGCAGTTTCATGCTTGGGGACGCCGTAACTGACCATAAGTGGGACAGCGCGCTCTTCGGCCTTCGCTTGGCCCCGAACACTCCCTATCATGTTCGTGCGCTTTCATCCGACAGCGTCGGAGGCCGCGTTGCGAGTGCCGACCGCGTCTTTGTGACTGATCTGCGCGCCCCCGACGGCCGCCTCTGGCAGGGATACGACGAAACGCTCACTGCCGCTTCGTGGAACGGGAGCCGCGACGCCAACACGTGTGATGCCGCGTGCAACCAGTACTACCGTTGCTCAGCAGACGGTACCCCTGACTGCAGCGACCTGAAAAATGGCAGCGAAGAACTCCCAGGCGCATCAACCATGTGCGGGGCGATCGCCTATGCCGACTGTCTCGATGGTCGCGTTGATCTCCCGCAGGGGAAGAAGGTTCTCACCCCGGCCGTTCTTCGTGGGTGGGAGGGGAGTCGCCTTCCGCTCAGGGATGAATACGCGGCGGCATGCACATCATCGGCTGCTCCGACGGGCATGCCATACCCCAAGGGTGTCTGGGCGGCCAATGCGCCAGAACAACCCGACCGGGCATCCGTCGCCGGTGCAAACGCCGATAGCGTTTCATGCCGCGCAACGTCCGCCGATACCCTCGGCACCATTCACTCGCTCATGATTCTTACACCATCACCATGAACCCCATTCGTGTTCACACCCCTTTGTCGGGAAGCATAAAGACGCGTATACTCATTGGCATCGGCATCCCCATCCTGTTTCTTCTTGGAGTCGGCGTGTGGTATGGTCTCATGCGGGGGAAAGGAACGACGCCGACAGCGAACACGCCCGGATCATCACCATCTGTCAATACGACGACGGTGGAAGAAGCGCCGCTGCTTGTCCCACCCGACGTGAACGCGCAAACGGCCGATGCCGATCGCGACGGCTTGTCAGATAGTGAGGAGGATACGCTTGGTACGAGGAAGGAAGCAGCAGATACGGATGAGGATGGGCTTTCTGACCGGGCTGAGGTCCGCACGTTCAGCACCGACCCGCTGCGGGCCGATACCGACGGCGATGGTGTACCCGATGGCGCGGAGGTCAGGCGAGGCGACAACCCCAAAGGGGACGGAAAGCTCCTTGATCCTGGGGCTGCTATTAACGCGGCAAGCTGAGACGACGCATCCATGACACTGTTCGGCAACCAACAACCCGTGTATCCCAGTTTTCAACCCCCTGAAGGTTCCCCGCAAGCGGGCGCAGAAGGGCAGCAAACAGCACCGGATCAGGCGCCAGCCAAGCCCGGCGATGTTCCCGTGCATGTGATGCCTGGGAAATTCCGGATCGGCTCTTCTCCCCAGGGCGGCAATAAGGGCAATCGTGGGCTGATTTTTCTTATCGTTGTTCTTGCCGTCGTTCTCCTCGGCGGCGGCGCGTTTGCCTACTTTCGATTTTTCGCCCCGGTGTCCAACACGAATCTTTCAACAAACAGCTTGACGAACAGCGCGGGGAACGTCAACGTGAACGTCAATACGAACAGCAGTACAAACACGAACAGCGCGGGGAACGTCAACATCAATGTGGCGGATCCTACTACGAATACCTCCACCCCCACGATTGTCAAGAACCAGGTGGTTGATCCTGCAACAAACGCGGTAACATCTTCGGCAACGCTCACGGTTCCTTCGGGCGCCCTTCCGTCCACGGTCAAGGTCGTGAACATGACGAGTCTCGCTTCGAGTATCGGTGCGTACGCAACGAGCAAGAACTATCAGGCGATCGGGGGGGTCTACATCATTACGCCTTCAGGCGTGAAGCTTTCAAAAAAAGCGGCAATGGAGCTCACCTACACAGACCAGGAGCTCCTTGGTCTCTCGTTCGCGGTGAAGGAAGAAACAATAACGGCCGCACGGTGGGACGGCACCGATTGGACCCCCATGAATACGCTGCTTGATAAGAACAAGAACATTGCGACCATCGAAATTGACGAATTCGCGACTGACGGCATCGCGTTGGTCCTGCAAAAACCCGCTCCGACCAATACGAACACCAGCTCGAATACGAACACAGGAATTGTTCCAACCCTTGACTCAGATGCCGATGGGTTGACCAATCAAGAAGAGGTGTTGTACGGCACGAATGCGGGGAGTGCCGACACTGATGGCGATGGATTTCATGACGGTCAGGAGGTACTCGCGCGCTACAATCCGAACGGCGCGGGGAAGCTTGAGGTAAACGCCGGAATCAAACTGCACCACAACACCACCTATTCCTACTCGCTTCTGTTCCCCACAACCTGGGCCGTCGGAACGCTGAACAGCGACAAGTTGATCACCTTTACCTCCATGACCGGGGAATTCGTTCAGGTTTCAATACAGGAAAATTCATCCGGTCTTTCTGCACGTGAGTGGTATCTTTCGCTGAACCCCAGCGCCGGTCAGTCCACCCTCAAGGACATCGCGTCGGGGACGCTTACCGGCGTTCTTGGTCCCGACGGGCTGAATGCATATTTTGCCGATACGAAATATATCTACCATGTGACGTACAACATCGGCATCAAAAATGAGGCGAACTACCTGACCACATTTATCATGATGTACTCAAGTCTTCTCACAGGAGCTGTCACGTCAAGCACGAATGCAAATGCAAATACGAACACGAACACCAATACCTCGGCTGCCAACACGAATACTCCTCCGGCGAACACCACTGCACCATCTGCGTTCCTCCGGCTTCCGGTAGAAAAGGCAAGTGGATCACCGCATGTCTGATGACCATTGTTCTTGACAGTATCGAACGAGGTGCACGGGCACCGCTCACTGTTCGCCGCCTTCGCGACCTTGCACGGCGTACCCTTTCGGTTGCAGGGCCGCGAAATGGGCGCATCGAGATTTCGGTCGCGTTTGTGAATTCATCGCGCAGCAGAGCGCTCAACCGGCAATATCGGAAAAAGGACGTCCCGGCCGACGTCCTCAGCTTCCGTCTTGATGCGGCTTCGGGCCCCGCACAGGCACGCGCAGCCGTCTTGGCTGCCGAGATCGTGTTGTGCCCGCCAGCAATACGGACCGCAGCCAAAGCGGGCGGACGTTCACTCGCCAGACAGACCGAGCTTCTTTTCATCCACGGCCTTCTTCATGTTCTTGGGTATGATCATCGTCATACGAATAATGAGGAGATGATGCATACGCTTGAGGAGCGTGCAGCAGGCGAGGCCTTCGCGTTTTGATATCCTATGGCACACTTTAACGTACGAATCTTTTTCAAAAGCTTTGGCTATGCTGCCAAGGGGCTCCGGTACGCATTTCGCTGTGAGCAAAGCTTTCGTGTTCAGGTTACCATTGCGATCATCGTCCTCGTTCTCATGCTCGTTCTCAGGGTTTCAACAGGAGACGTGATCATTCTTCTCTTGACGATTTCAAGTGTTCTCGTGCTCGAGCTGCTGAACACGGTTCTCGAGAAATTCGTCGATATCCTCAAGCCGCGCGTTCACCCTTTTGTTGAAACCATCAAGGACATCATGGCCGCTGCCGTTTTTGTCGCGTCAGTCACCTCATTACTCATCGGCCTGTTGATTTTTGTCCCGTATCTCATTTCGTAACCGTCATCCACACGACACCCCTGTTGCACCCTCTGGCAGAAATCGGTATACTCATGGGTGATCGCGCTCCCAGAGCGGGTTGAGGAAGCCCTCGAACCGCCGCATTCTCTTGAACACATTTATGGCGCAGGACGACATCGTCACCGGCATTGACATCGGCTCAACGACAACCCGTGTTGTGGTTGGCCAGATCGGCGAAACAGAGAAACCCAGCTTGATCGGCGTCGCCGAGGTGTCCTCAGAGGGGGTCAGTAAGGGGTCGGTCACCAGCATCGAAGACGCCGTCACCGTCATTTCATCGGCGCTCGAGAAGGCGGAACGCATGTGTGGACAACCACTCCAGCACGCGTATGTTGGGGTCAATGGGAGCCATCTTGTTTCGCAGCAAAGCCACGGCGTGGTTGCCGTCTCGCGTGCCGACAACGAGATCCATCAGGATGATTACGAGCGGGTGATTGAAGCCGCGCAGGCAGTTGCAACGCCGCCCAACTACGAAATCCTGCATGTCATTCCCCGGTCGTTCACCGTGGACGACCAGCGCGGCATCAAAGACCCGCTCGGCATGAACGGGATACGTCTTGAAGTCGACACGCAAATCATTCTCGGGCTTGCGAGCCAGATCAAGAACCTTACGAAGTGTATCTACCGCACCTCAATCGACATCGACGATCTTGTGGTGAATGCGCTTGCCGCGGCCGAGGCCGTACTCTCAAAACGGCAGCGAGAACTCGGCGTCGCGTTGATTGATATCGGGGCGGCAACAACGAATATCATGGCGTTTGAAGAAGGAGACGTTCTGCATACGAAAACGCTTCCGGTGGGCGCAGGTCACATCACGAATGACATCGCCATCGGCCTTCGAACCTCCATCGACATTGCCGAACGGCTGAAAACGGAATTTGGCACTGCGTTGCCCGATGAGGTCGGAAAAAAGGATGAAATCACGCTTGACGAAGTGGGCGGATCGGCGGAAGAGTCGGTAGCGCGCAAACAGATCGCGGAAATCATCGAGGCGCGGCTCGAAGAAATCCTCAAGCTTGCCGATAAGGAACTCCAGAGCATCGACCGTTCCGGCATGCTCCCGGCGGGCGTCGTGCTCGTCGGAGGCGGCGTGAAGCTTCCGGGGACCGTGGATGTCGCCAAAAGGGTTTTTCGCCTTCCCGCTTCGGTCGGTGCTCCGCTTGAGCTCGTTACCGCCATCGATAAGCTCAATGATCCCTCGTACGCGACGGCGGTCGGCCTGGTGCTGTGGGGCGTTGCGGCTGCTTCCAGCGAAAAGGGCGGCGGGATGGGCTCACGCTTCTCCTCGGTCGGCCAAGCGACAGACAAAATCAAGCAGTGGTTCAAGGCGTTTCGAATTTAACGACTGTTGCCCACATACTCTTTCTCCCAGTATAATGTCCACAGACCGCGATACGAAAAAGACCATGAAGCCAACCGCGATGGAGATCAAGCCGGCAATTGAGACCTTTGCGAAGATCGAGGTTGTTGGCATTGGCGGTTCGGGAGGATCGGCCATCAATCGGATGATCCAGTCGAAAATCCGCGGCGTTGAGTTTATTGCCGTCAATACCGATGCACAGGCGCTTCACCACAATCATGCGCCGTCGAAGATTCACATCGGCAAAACAACGACGCGCGGCCTTGGCGCCGGCATGGATCCTGAACTCGGCGCAAAAGCTGCCGATGAAAACCAGGATGAAATCCACGAAGTCATCAAGGGTGCCGACATGGTGTTCATCACATGCGGCCTCGGCGGCGGCACCGGTACCGGCGCGGCCCCACGGATCGCAGAAATAGCACGCGATCTTGGCGCGTTAACCGTTGCGGTAGTGACAAAGCCATTTGCCTTCGAAGGCGCGCAGCGCAAAGCCATCGCCGAGTCGGGCCTGGCCGAATTGACCGAACGCGTCGATACCATCGTCACCATTCCCAATGATCGCCTGCTGCAGATTATTGACAAAAAAACCTCCTTGCTCGACGCTTTTGCCATCGTCGACGATGTACTGCGACAGGGAGTACAGGGTATCGCCGATCTCATTACCGTTCCGGGGCTTATCAACGTCGATTTTGCCGATGTGAAGGCCATCATGCAGGATGCCGGTTCCGCCCTTATGGGCATCGGCAACGGCAGCGGCGAGAATCGTGCGGTCGAAGCGGCAAAAGCAGCGATTGACAGCCCGCTCCTTGAACTCCATATTGACGGAGCCAAGGGCATTCTCTTCCTTGTCACGGGCGGCCCGACGCTTTCGATGTATGAGGTCAGCGAAGCCGCAAAAGTTATTACGGAGTCGGCAGATCCGAACGCAAAAATTATTTTTGGCGCCGTCATCGATGAAGAAATGGACGATAGCGTCAAAATCACCGTTATCGCAACCGGATTCGGCGTGAAGGCGCGTTCTATCAAACGGGTCGAGGCGCAGCGAAGCCCTTTTGGCACTCCTTTGCCTACGCCATTCCGCCACGAACCGCAGCCAGCCAGTCCCCAGCCCCGGCCGTCTCCGGCGTCACAAAAACCGGCTCCTCCGGCCTCGCCGAAGCAAAAAGAACCTCCTTCTGCGGATGATGATCTCGATATCCCCGCGTTTATTCGGAAAAAAATGATGTAACCCCATCAAGGAGCTTTTCGGGGGCAGGAGAAACAGTTCCATCTCGGGGAGAAAGTTGGCAAAAGAAGGCTTGAAAGCGCAACGATCATGGAGGGACGGGCACGGAGCCCTGTTTTTTCAGTCCGAAACAAGCTCGATGGTGAAAGACGGCAGTTATCCACACTGTGCAACGCGAGAAGGTACTGCTACACTACACATCGGAAGTTTTTCTGCGCGTTTCCCATCTCGCTGTTGACGATATCAAGATTTTGTAGTAAACTACCCCTTGGTACTACTAGATATAGTGGTGTGGCGGTTCTGAGGGCATTCTGGGGGGCAGGGCAGAAAAGAGCAGATATGCCATGACGGGGTCTGAGGAGGCCTTCCTTCTGACTCGCGCCCTTTGCCAAAGTTCTCAACGCCGGGAGAGGATCCATGAAATGCCCCGTTTGTCTGACACCGGATAGTAAAGTGACGGATTCGCGGCTCACCTCCGAAGGATTTGCCATCCGCCGCCGCCGCGAATGTGTTACCTGTAGCTTCCGCTTCTCGACGTATGAAGAGGTGGAGCTGTTGAACATTGCGGTCATCAAACGCGATGGTCGCCGCGAACCCTATACGCGGGAAAAGCTCGAAGGAGGGTTAAAGAAAGCACTGGAAAAACGGCCGGTGACTCGGGACGACTTCAAGAAGCTGGTGAACCGCATTGAACGGGATATCCAGCACCTGCAGCGCACAGAAATCACCTCACGACTGCTCGGCGAGATTGTCATGAAGCGCCTGAAGCGTTTTGACAGCGTTGCCTATATTCGTTTCGCCTCGGTGTATCGTTCGTTTCAAGACGTTGCTACCTTCCAGCGTGAGCTGGCACATCTTGCCGGCAAACGCCGGCGCCCAGCTGGAAGACGAACCGTGCCAAAAACCAACTAACATTTTCGTATGCGTTTTCATCATCAGGCCTCGTCGCCGCACGACGTGACGACGGATGTGTCAACAAAACTTCCCGACACCCTCTACCATGAGGTCGTTGTTGCTTCGAGCCAGCCGGTCATCCCAGAAGAATTCGAGGCATCCGAGAACGCGCTTGAAGTATTTAAGCGCCGTTATGCATCCACGAAGCCGAACGGGGAGAAAGAGACCCCCGAAGAGATGTGCCGTCGCGTCGCACACGCGGTTGCCGCCGTCGAGATTCAGTATGGGAAGCAGGCGCCGGTTATCAAAGAGATTGAGGAGCAGTTTTACGGCGTTCTCATGCGCAAAGAGTTCACGCCCGCGGGTCGCACACTGACGAATGCCGGCACGCCGTTTCCTCTTGTCGCAAACTGCATTGTGCTCAACGTGCAGGATTCAATGGACAGCATTTTTTCGACGCTTCGGGATGCGGCACTCCTCCAACAGGCAGGGTCCGGCCTTGGGTTTCCTCTCCATCTCATGCGGCCGGCGGGTTCCAATACCAAACGCTCGCAAGGTCAGGCCTCAGGCCCCATCTCTTTTCTCAAGGTCTACAATCAGGCATTCGGGGTCATCAAGCAGCAAAACCGGCACGGGGCGAACATGGCGGTCATGCGCGTCGACCACCCAGATATTCTTGAGTTCGTCCATTGCAAGGAAAAGGAGGGCGAAATCAAGAACTTCAATGTTTCGGTCGGTTTGACCGATCCATTCATGCAGCAGGTGAGGGATAATACGTCGGATCCGTGGATGTGCACGTGGAAAGGGCAAAAAATGAAGCCCCGCAGGATCACGCGCGCAGGCGGCGAAACGGCCATCAAGGTTGAGGAGGTAACGATGACTGCACGCGAACTCTTTCAGGAAATCATTCATGCGGCGTGGCGCAACGGCGAGCCCGGGTGCGTCTTTCTCGACGAGGTGAACCGCACAAACCCGCTGCCGGGGCTTGGTCGCATCGAGGCCTGCAACCCCTGCGGCGAGCAGTTTCTCCATGACGGCGATGTCTGCAATCTGGGGTCAATCAATCTCGAACAGTTCGTAACGGAGGATCGCAAGATCAATTTTGATCGACTGAAGGCCGTCACCCGCGTTGCCACGCGCCTGCTCGACAATGTGGTGGATATCTCATCCTTCCCGGCAGAGCGGGTCAACAGCGTCGCGCGGTCGAACCGCCGCGTGGGTCTGGGCATCATGGGATTCGCGGACATGCTCTACAAAACGGGCGTTGCCTACAACTCCCAAGAAGGACGCAAGGTGGCGGAGGATGTGATGCGGACGATCCAGGAAACGTCACACCAGATGTCCGAGGAGCTTGCTGAAGAAAAGGGCGTGTTTCCGAACTGGGAGAAAAGCATCTTCAAGATCCAGGGTGTGAAACTCCGCAACGCAGCGCTGACCAACATCGCGCCGACCGGCACCATCTCCATGCTCTTCGACGTTTCAGGCGGCGTTGAGCCGTATTTTGCGCTCGCCTATCATTACAAAGGGATCCTCGGCGGGGACGTCAGCCTGAGCTATGTGAATAAGCATCTTGAAAAGGCGCTGCGAGAACGCGGGCTCTATTCCGATGCGCTCATGGAAAAAATCATCGAAAGCGGAACGCTCCAGAATATTCCCGAAATTCCCGATGACATCAAACGCGTCTTTGTCGTTGCGATGGATATTTCGAGCGAAGACCATACCCGCATGCAGGCGGCGTTCCAGAAACACATCGACAACTCGATTTCCAAGACCATCAATTTCCGCAACGACGCGACGGAAGAAGACGTGTTGCAGGGGTATCTGCTCGCATGGGAACTCGGCTGCAAGGGCTGCACGGTCTACCGCGACGGATCCCGCGACGTCCAGGTGCTGAACCTGAATTCCTCCAAATCATCACAGGACGGTAAGCCGGATACGTCACCCGCTTCTCCCGAGACAGCGGTCGCCGTTGTCCCGGATGTGACAAGCGAGGTGGAACAAACGGTGAGAGGATTTGTCCCCCGCACGCGTCCGGACGTGCTCCATGGCACGACGTACAAGGTGACGACGGCGTACGGCAATCTCTATATCACCATCAATGACGATGGCGAGGGCCGTCCCTTCGAGGTGTTCGCGTCCATCGGCAAGTCCGGCGGGTTTTTCGCGTCGCAGTCCGAAGCGATCTGCCGCATGGCGTCGCTTGCACTTCGGTCCGGCATCGATCCCGAAGAGGTCGTGGGGCAGCTCAAAGGCATCCGCGGCCCGGATATCACGTGGCACAACGGCGGACAGATTCATTCGCTTGCCGATGCCATCGGCCAGATTCTCGGCAAGCACCTGCACCGCGCACAAACGGAACTTGACCTCACGTTCAAAGCGCCGAAGCAGCTTGAAGTTCCGGTCGTCGCCACGTCCGTAACGGCCAAAAAACCGCTCAACGGGTCCATCGCCGATGCAGGGTATGCACCGGTTTGCCCGGAGTGCCATTCCACGCTCGTCATGGGCGAGGGCTGCATGAGCTGCAAGAACTGCGGGTACAGTAAGTGTGGGTAGGTCCAACGCTCTCGGCTGAAGCGTCTGTTACGCATTGCCATGGTTGAGATTATTTTCGAGTCGCATGGTACGACGACGGATAATGAAAAGCACCTCTCGTCCGGATCGGCCGATGTTGCGTTATCCGCACTCGGTGAGCGGCAAGCGCAGGAACTCGGCGAACGATATGCAGCTGAGACATTTGCTGCAATCTTTTGTTCTGACCTTCAGCGATCATACCGGACAGGAGAAATAGCCTTTCAGGGAAGAGGAATACCGATTCTCAAAGACCGACGTTTGCGTGAGTGCGATTATGGCGATCTGACGCAGCATCCAAGCAGTGAAGTGGATCCTGCTAAACTCCGTCATATTGATGAGCCATTTCCTCATGGTGAAAGTTATGTTCAAACGACTGAGCGGATGGGCGATTTTCTTCGGAACCTCTTCAAAGAGTATGATGGGAAGAGGGTGATGATTATCGGGCATCGTGCAACGCAATACGGGCTCGAACATTGGATCAATGGCGTAGGCGTTAAAGACGCTGCTGCTGCGCCATGGTCGTGGCAGCCGGGGTGGACATACCAACTCAATCAACCTCTTCTAAAAGGAGGTCCTGAATCCCCCCGGTCAGGTCGGGGGTCAGGATGACACGTGGCTCGGCATGAAGAAGTTTGACCGCAGAAAATTTGTCCGCAAGCACACAAGGGCCGGCCAGCACCGCGGGCTGATTCTCTATTTCTTTGGGGATGGCAAAGGAAAAACGACCGCTGCGATCGGCACAGCTGTCCGTGCTTCTGGTGCCGGGATGCGCGTTGTCGTGATCCAGTTCATGAAGAGCGAGAAGTGGCAGTCCTACGAACGGCAGGCGTTGAAAAAACTGGGCATCCCTGTCCACGTGCTCGGATCAGGGTTCGTCGGCATTCTTGACGACAAGCACCCTTTGTCCTGGCACAAGAAAACGGCCAAGGCGGCACTCAAAAAGATGAAAACCATCCTCGCCTCTGGCAAAGTGGATATGGTGGTGGCGGATGAGCTCGTGACGGCGGTGGAGGAGGGGTTGCTCACAGAGCGTCATACCCTTTTGGCTATAAGGGTAAAACCCCGGAATGTCCACCTCATCATCACCGGCCACTCACGCTCTCCAAAACTCGTCGCGGCACCCGACATTGTGAGTGAGATACGCAACATCAAGCATCCGTACTATACTGAAGGCATGACCGCGCAGAGGGGAGTGGATTTTTAACCGCCCCGGCGCAGAAAGGACTCTTCTTTCGCCGAGTGCTTCGGAAGACAAATCTGCACCTACGCGGCGTAGAAATGGGATCCTGTCTCCATCCGGGCTTGGGCAGACATCAGGTGCCTTCGTGTAGAGCTGTCTTGTGGTCATGGTGTGCGCATCGTCTTCTTCCTGCTACCATGTTTTTATGACCATCCGCCCATACGCAAAGAAAGACTACAAAGCTACTTTGGGATTCATTGCGGCGTTGCAGGAGTTCGAGCGCGAACTTGGCGTTGATCGAAAGCCCGGTGCAGCAATGTCCAAGCTCTACCTTTCGTATCTTCAGAAAGAGGTAAAGAAGAAAAACGGAGT
>CAZCGY010000014.1:0-8434 GCA_964498355.1 uncultured Gammaproteobacteria bacterium
CTCGCCGATCCAAGGATCCCGGTCTCACCACCCAACCGCTTTGCAGGCCATCGCGCCGAGAAAATGGGCGATGACGATTCCCCAGAGACAAAGCTTTGCAATCCAGAGAGAAGCCGAAGCAGGATCCCTCGAGTTCGCCTGTGTGGCTGAACTCACCGTCCCATAGTACGCGACGACCGTCCACAAAAGACCAAGTGTCATGAAGACGATGCTCATGTTTCACCTCCGGGAAAGTGTTGCGGCAACTCTTCGTCGGCTCAGAACCATCAGTCAGGGTGTCGTACGCCGGCGCTTCTTCATGATGACCACGCCGTCGGTGTCTCTGACGACGGCGAAGAGATCGGTAAAGGCCTTCACGATGTCGGTGCCGCGCCCGTGCGTACCCAGGTGAAAACCGCGAGACCTGAGCTTCTGTACCGGAATCGACGGCGTGCCATTCGTAGTGCCGACCATACATGTGACATAGTCCCAGGTGCCGTCATGGTGGGTGAAACAACAGAGGTGCATTCTCGTTGTGACCCCGCCGCGCGGTCCTTTTGGGGCATAGGCAACGACATTCGTAAGAATCTCAAGTACGGCGGTGCGAAGGTTGTCGCTCCAGTCCGTGTCGGTGAACCCCCACCGCTTCAGGCGGCGCCCGAGCCATCGATCCATGGTGTCAAGCTGACTGTGACGCGCGCGAGCACTTTTGGTGTCGCAATGCAGCGATGACGTGTCGATCGTGCTCTGCCGACGAAACTCTCGGTACCCTTTGAGGATAAAGAGGTGGTGTTCGATTTCCTGTTGCCTCGCTCGCCGCCGGGCGCGGAGCGCCGCAGCAAGCGGAGGAAGCGCTGAAGCCGATGCTCCAATCGTGCAGGCCGACCCCAGGCCCAAATGCGTAAACCGCTTGCGCAGACGGGCGTCGGGAATGACGATGGCGATATCGATGTTCTGGCGGTCATGACGGATCCTTGCCATGAGTGCAATGATCATGCCGACGAACACCATGGCGTCGCCGGTCAGCGAACAGCGAACCTCAATGATGCATCGTGCCAGTGCGTCTGCCCGACGCAGACGGAATCCAAGGTGCATCCGCTCAAGCGACGGGCGAGTGTCGTTTTCACGAAACTGGCCATCGAACTTGAGTGTGAGGACGCGTTGATTTTTCTGCAGCCACGACCACGAAAAATCCGACATCACGGGCCTCCCTTGTGGTTCACGCCGTGCGGTGTCAAGGAACTGCGATGCCTCACAGTAGACCGGCTGCGCCGTGTTGTCAAGGTTCTCAAAAGTCAGTATACTCACCGGAGTAAGGCCACCCCCCCATGATCCTTCGGCGCTATGTTGCGATGATGCTGATTGGCACGCTTCTCTGCTGGGGCGCGTGGGTTGTCGTGCTGTGGGCGATCGACCCATTTGTCTCCGGCGCCGTCGGGTTTGCAAGTTTTTATGCCACGCTGTTTCTTGCGGTTCTCGGCACCTGTACGCTGCTCGGCTTTCTCTTCCGCCGTGCGTTTCGGAAAAATCAGATTGCTTTCCGGCAGATTACGGTCAGTGTTCGCGAGGGGATCTTCTTCGCCACTATTTTCATCGGTGCACTCTCCCTGCTTTCGGCGAAGCTCCTGACATGGTGGCTGCTTCTCTTTCTTGTTGCGGGTTTCACCGTTCTCGAGTTTTTCTTTCATACGCGCGAAGTATAGACCATGTCGTTTCTTCATCAGCTCGAGGCAAGGCAGAAGGAGTTTCTTGCTGCGCTGGCGGCCGCATCGACGCAGGACGCTGTTCTTGACGTCGAGAAAGCGTTCTTTGGGCGCAAGGGGAGTTTGACCGTTCTCGTGAAGCAGATCAACGCTCTGTCGGCTGCAGAGCGCCCCGCGTTCGGCCGGCGTGTGAATGAAATAAAACGGGAGATGGGAGAAGCCATCCGCCAGCGTCGCGCAGCCCTTGGCGCTGGGGCAGGGAAGGCGACGGAAGACATTACATTGCCGGGAACGAATGAGCTGACCGGCAGCCGGCACCCCCTCATGGTGGTTCAGCAGCGCATTGAGGACATTTTTCGCACCATGGGGTATGAAATCCTTTCCGGGCCAGAAATCGAACTGGCAAAATACAACTTCGACCTTCTTCGCATTCCCGAAAACCACCCTGCGCGCGATGTGTGGGACACGTTTTATGTCGGTGGGGTGAAGCCCTCCTCCGCAGCAGAAACGCCTCTGCTCCGGACCCATATCTCGCCGATGCAGATCCGCGTTATGGAAAAACGAAAACCGCCGATCCGCATGATCTCGCCGGGCCGTGTCTTCCGGCACGAGGCAACGGATGCCACGCATGAGGCAAACTATTTTTACTGCGAAGGCATGGCGATTGAACAGGGGCTGACCTTCGGGGATCTCATGGGTACCCTGCGCCAGTTTTTCAAGGCCCTTTTCGGGCCCGACGTGGAGATTCGCAGTCAGCCGAGTTTCTTCCCGTTCGTCGAGCCGGGCGCAGAAATTCTCATGAAGGGCAAACACGGATGGCTGGAAATGCTCGGGTGCGGCATGATCCACCCCGAGGTGCTGCGGAACATGCGCGTGGATCCCAAAGAGTTCTCCGGGTTCGCGTTTGGCATCGGCATCGATCGGATCGCGATGCATCTGCACGCGATCCCCGACATCCGCCTTTCGTATCAGGGGGATCTTCGTTTTCTCCAACAGTTCTGAACATGAAACTCATCCACTCCTGGGTAAAAGAATTCGTCTCGATGCCGCAACCGAAACGCGTCCAGGAGGTTCTTGACGCCGCCGGTCTTCCGGTGGAGTCCATCACCTCAGGGACTACGCTCCCCGCCACCGTGGTTGTCGGGCATGTCCTCACGTGCAGCAAACATCCTCAGGCGGATCGCCTGAGCGTTACCACCGTCGACGTCGGCGAGAAGAACGCGCGGACGATCGTCTGCGGCGCCCCGAATATTGCAACAGGCCAGAACGTTCCCGTCGCTCTTCCTGGGACAAAACTCCCGAACGGGATAACGATCAAGGAGGCGTCCATCCGCGGCATCGTCTCATCCGGAATGATCTGCGCCGAAGACGAACTCGGGCTTGGAACGGGCCACAGCGGCATCCTTGTGCTGCAATCGGATGCAGCCGTTGGTTCCCCGCTCGGCCACGTCCTTCCACAACAGGAAATCGTCTATGACGTCTCTGTGACCCCGAACCGTTCTGACTGCCTTTCGGTCATCGGGCTTGCGCGGGAGATCGCTGCGGCGCAATCGAAAAAAATCGTGCTCCCGCGTTCAAAAGCCGTGCCAAGAGGCAAAAGCCCGTTGCGCACCCGTATCGTGGCAAAGGAGTGCCTGTACTACTCCGCGCAACTGCTCGAAGATGTTCGCGTTCGTCCCTCGCCCGACTGGATGGCGCGGCGCCTCCAGGCGGCCGGTGTTCGCCCGATCAACAATGTCGTTGATATCACCAACTATGTCATGCTTGAACTCGGGGTGCCGCTCCATGCCTTCGATGCCCGCACGGTCGCCGGCAATTCCATCATCGTCCGCCACGGGAAGGCGGGCGAACGGCTTGCCGCGCTCGACGGACGGACGTATGATCTCGGCCCGAAACACCTCCTCATCACCGATCCAGAAAAACCAATCGCGCTTGCAGGGGTAATGGGCGGGCAGCAGACAGGCATCACACAGCAGACAACCTCCGTTATTCTCGAAGCGGCGCTCTTTCATCCGGCGCGCATCCATGCCACGTCCCGGCAGCTGGGGTTGGTCTCTGAAAGCTCGCAGCGATTTGCAAAAGGCGTCGACCCGCAGGCCGTCCCGCTCGCTCTGGCCCGTGCGCGGGAACTTTTCGTGCGGCTTTGCCATGCCGTTCCCCGAGGGGGTCCTGCCGCTTCCGGAAGAGTTCCACACAGCCAAAAGCCCGTTTCGGTGAGCGCGAAGCGGGTCAATGCTTTCCTTGGAACGACCCTTCCGGCTGCCCAGATGAAGAAGCTGCTTACCTGGCTTCAGTTTACCGTGCGCACGTCAGGGGACCGATTGTCCGTCATTCCGCCATCGCATCGGCACGACATTGCGGTGTGGGAGGATGTGGCGGAGGAGGTTGCCCGTCTGCACGGGTACGATGCCATTCCAGCGACGCTGCCCGTGTCGCCGGGAACGTCCAACGACCCCCCGCGCGTCAATGCCCTCATGCGGGCCATCGCCGAGCAGCTCGCGCGATGCGGTGCGTATGAACATGTCGGGTACGCATACGTTCCTGCTGACAATCTGACGGATCGCGAGCATGCCGTGAGAATTCTGAATCCGCTCAGCAGAGACCAGGAGTATCTGCGGACATCGCTGCTCCCCGGCCTCTTCACCGTTGCAGCGAAAAATGCGAAACGGTTTGAGGCATTCCGGCTCTACGAGTTCGGTTCGGAGTATCGGGTGCTTGGCCGGACCTATGAAGAACGCCCTGTTCTTGCATGCGTGTGGCATACGCCGCAAGCCCTCCGCGACCTGAAAGGCGCCCTGGATGTGGTGTTCCGCCACTGCGGGGTAAAGGCGGATATCGTCGCTCAGTCGCCGACGAAAGCGTCAATCAACGTACGCGGTCAGACGGTCGGGACGCTCATCCTGCCAACGGACGAAATGTTGCGGCGCCACAAACTCGCACGCATTGCCGCAGCCGTCATCGGCATGAACCAGCTCCTTGCCGTTCTCCCGCACGGTCTGGCGGTTCGCTTTCATTCTCTGCCGCAGTACCCTGAAGTGAAGCGCGACATTGCGTTCTGGGTCGAGCATTCGGTTCGGTATGCCGACATCGAAAAAGTGTTCCAAACGGACCGGCTGCTCGTTGCAACGGAGCTTTTTGATGTCTTCACAAAGGGTGAGAAGACGAGCTATGCCCTCCATCTCACGTTTCGGGCGCACGATCATACGATGACGTCCGCCGAGGCCGATGCTATCGTGGCGCGGCTTGCCCGCGGGCTCGAACACGCCGTCCGCGCAACAATCCGAACGTCAGATGCCCATGTTTGAAATCCGGCGACTCAAAATACTTTCTGTTGCGCGAATCCTCACGCTTATCTGCACCGTTCTCTACCTGCTGACCGGATTTGTCGTTATTGTGCTCTATGGCGGGATCACCCGCCTGCTTGCCGGCACCCTGACGTCGACATTCAGCGTGCTCTCTGTTTTTCTTGTCTGGCTTGCAGGAACACTGGGAGTCCTTGCCGTATCGTTTCTCTCGGGTCTCCTTATTGGGTGGCTCTACAACATTTTTGCCCGATGGTGGGGAGGAATCCAGGTTGAGCTGGGGAGGGCTGAGTCGCCGACGCAAAAAGAGGGTCTGACGGACGGAAAGAAGTAGAGCGCTTCTCGGGCCCCTTCACGTGCGTTGCCAGCGTGTCGCCGGTAAGGGTGTCGCGAGCGCGGAATCACGACGAAAAGGGCATTGCCAGACCCTCTTTTTTCCGCTACAATACTCAGTGGGCGAAGTGATTGCTTCCCTTGGTTTGCGGGGGGTTTCACCCCTTCTTTCGCACGAAATTAGGGGGCGTTGCCCATCCTGAAAGTTCACGTGATATGGCGAAAAAAATCGTGCAAAAAAAGAGCCAAAAAACCTCTGCCGCAGCCGCGGGAGTGGGGGAGTATACCGCAAAGCAAATCACCGTTCTCGAGGGGCTCGCGCCGGTGCGCAAGCGCCCCGGCATGTATATTGGCAACACCGCGAGCGAGGGCCTGCATCACCTCATTTGGGAGGTCGTCGACAATTCGATCGACGAGGCGATGGCGGGATATTGCAAACACATCATGGTGAGGCTGCTCGCCGGAGGTATCGTGGAGGTTGCCGATGACGGTCGGGGCATTCCCATCGACAAGCACAAACAGACAAAAAAATCTGCACTCGAGACCGTCATGACAACGCTGCATGCAGGCGGGAAGTTCGGTGACGGCGGATACAAAGTATCGGGCGGACTGCACGGTGTCGGGTTGTCTGTTGTCAACGCCCTGTCTGTGGAGACGCGAGCAGAGGTCCACCGAGACGGCAAGGTGTACGAGATGAAGTTTGCCCGAGGCAAGGTGTCGCAGAAGATAAAAGTCGTCGGCAAGACAAAGCGCACCGGAACGACCATTTCCTTCAAAGCCGACCCTGAAATCTTTACCGTCACCGAGTTCAGCCGGCAGATCATTCTCGACCATCTGCGTCAGCAGGCCTATCTCACAAAAGGGACGCGCCTTACCATTTTTGATGAACGGGAGGCACGGCCATGGGTCTATGGTTTTTACTTTGAGGGCGGCATTCGCGCCTATGTGCAGCACCTGAACCACGCGAAAACACCCCAGCACGACAACATCTTCTCCGTCGAAAAAGAAGTCGACGGCGTGAAGGTCGAAATCGCCCTGCAGTATACCGATGACTACAAGGAAACACTGTTTGCGTTCGCAAACAACATTTTTAACTCTGAGGGCGGTATGCATCTTGCGGGTTTCAGAACGGCTCTGACCCGAACGCTGAATAGTTACGCACGCAAGCAGGAATATCTCAAAGAAAAGGAGGAAAATCTGAATGGCGACGATGTCCGTGAGGGATTGACGGCGATTATTTCCGTAAAAGTCAAGAATCCGCAGTTCGAAGGGCAGACGAAGGCCAAGCTCGGCAATGCCGAGGTACGGACGGCCGTGGATACGGTCATGGCGGACGCCCTGATGATTTTTCTCGAGGAACATCCCAAAGACGCTGAGGCCATTCTTTCAAAATGTCTGCTGGCTTCCCGTGCACGAATGGCAGCCCGGGCCGCGAGGGAATCCGTCCTGCGCAAAGGCGCCCTTGAGGGATTTACCCTGCCGGGAAAGCTCGCGGATTGCGCATCGCGCGACCCCGAGTCCTCGGAACTCTACATCGTCGAGGGTGATTCCGCAGGCGGGTCTGCGAAGCAAGGAAGAAATCGCGAGTTTCAAGCGATCCTTCCGCTTCGGGGGAAGATTCTGAATGTCGAAAAATCCCGGCTCGACAAGATGCTTGCGAACAACGAGATCAAATCGCTCGTTATCGCGATGGGAACGAATATCGGCGAGCTGTTCGATATTGCGAAACTTCGCTATGACCGGATCATTATCATGACCGATGCTGATGTGGACGGCGCGCACATTCGCACCCTGCTGCTGACATTTTTCTATCGCCACTTCTCCCCAATCATTGCTGCCGGGCACCTCTACATTGCCCAGCCGCCATTGTACCGTGTTGCCAAGGGAAAGGATGTCCGGTATGTCTATACGCAGGAGGAGCTCCAGGCCGCGCTTCAGCAGTTGCGGAGCAGGGCTGCAGCACCCGCCGCAAAGAGAGGAAAGGGGAAAAAGAAAACCGAAGCCGCTTCGGGTGAACCCGGTACGGTCGTGGCAGAGACGCACGAGGGGTCCGGTGGGGTGACAGTCCAGCGATACAAGGGGCTTGGAGAAATGAACGCTGAACAGTTGTGGGAGACAACCATGGATCCTGCCCGCCGGATTATGCGGCGCGTGACCGCGGACGACGCCGAAAAAGCCGACCAGATTTTCAGTGTTCTCATGGGGAATGACGTCGTTCCACGCAAACGCTTCATCCAGACACACGCAAAGGCGGTTGAGAACCTCGATATTTAAACACAAACATCTCGCATGAGCATTGCATCGACACGGTGGTCCGTGTGGCAGCGTCTCCGCACCCCGTTTGAGGCGTGGTTTGCCGCGCTGCCGTTGCCGCGGATCAATCCTGACCTTCTCTCGCTTGCGTCACTTTCGCTCGCCCTCCTTTTTGCAATGGCCGTGTGGGTGGGGGTACCGTTCGTGGCATGGGTGTTTCTTGCCGTCCATCTCTTGCTTGATGGCATTGATGGCGCTGTGGCCCGGCGTTACCGCTTCCGTCGGTCGAAGAGAGACCGGCTGCACGGCCAGCTTGTTGATTTTGCGGCAGATCGCGGCAGTGAATTTCTTCTGTTTCTTCTCCCCGCTTTTTTTGTTCCCTGGTTTGCGTTGTTCGTCGTGAATGTGGCGCTGACGATTATCTCTGTCGCCAAACAACGGGCACTGGCGCTGCCGCTGCGGCAGGCGTTCTTCATTGTCTATAGCATTCAGCTGCTTGTATGATGGCTGCGGCGCTGCGTTTTCTTGCTGCGTGCGCCTGGTACCTGCTCCCTATGGGGTTTGCCAATATTGCGCCGGTCCTTGTCCGCAACCGCATGCGGTTTCTTGCGATTCCAGTTGACAACCTTTTCGGAAAGCGGGGGATTTTTGGATACCATAAAACGGTGCGCGGGCTTCTTGCTGGTGTGGCGTTCGGAACACTCGGTTTTTGGTGGCAGCAGCTCATTGCCCAGGAGCTTGCATGGGCGCGGCACTTCGGGCTGTTTGATTATCCATCCATGTCGTTGTGGTTCGGCGTGCTTGCCGGAGCCGGGGCAATCCTCGGTGATCTTGTTCGCAGCGCCGTGAAACGTCGCGTCCACA
>CAZCGY010000014.1:8444-18129 GCA_964498355.1 uncultured Gammaproteobacteria bacterium
CCAGGAGGACGCTTTCTCCCTTGGGATCAGCTCGACTACGTGACGTTCGGCATCCTCTTCACCCTGCCGTTCTTCCGGCCCGCTTGGGGGGCCGCGTTCACGACCCTGGTCATCGGCTTTTTCCTCCACATCCTTTTCAGCGGGCTTGCCCACGCCCTGGGGATGAAAAAAGACAGGTTTTAATGGGTTTTTCCGCCTCTTGCGGAGTTTTCTGTCATCAGGTACACTGATGCTCATCGAATCCCCGGCACGGGGATTTTAAGGACGGCACAAACACCATGGCGAACCGCCTCTTCACGTATTTTCGTGAGTCAAAAGACGAGCTCAAGCGCGTCGTTTGGCCTTCACGCCAGGAGACAACCAAGCATACGCTGCTCGTCATCGGCATCAGCCTGGGGGTGGCTGCATTTCTCGGTGTCATGGATTATTTCTTCAGTTACCTTTTGCAACGTTTGATTTCGTAATATGCCAAAACAGACAGCACAACGTGGTCGGCGGTGGTATGTCCTTCACACGTACTCGGGGTACGAAGAGAACGTTGCCCGGAACCTCCGGCAACGCATAGAGTCCATGGACATGGAAGACAAGATTTACAATGTTCTCATCCCGACGGAAAAGAAGATTCGCATCAAGGACGGCAAGCGGAAGGTCGTCACGGAAAAAATCTTTCCCGGGTACGTCCTTGTAGAAATGATCGTGACCGATGACTCTTGGTACGTGGTCCGCAACACGCCGAACGTGACCGGGTTTGTCGCGTCGGGAACAACACCGACGCCGATTTCTGAAAACGAGGTGAAAGAGCTCCAGAAACGCATGGGCGTCGAGGAACCGAAATACAAGATCGACGTCCAAGTCAGCTCACCCGTTCGGATTGTTGACGGGCCGTTCAAGGAGTTCGAGGGAAAAGTTGCCGAGATTGATGAAGCACGCGGCAAATGCAAGGTGCTTGTCTCTATGTTCGGCCGCGAGACCCCTGTTGAACTTGACTTTCTCCAAATTAAGAAACTCTAGTCATGCCGCCAAAGCAGAAGAAGATCAAAACGACGGTGAAACTCCAGATTCAAGCGGCCAGCGCAACGCCCGCGCCGCCGGTTGGGCCTGCGCTCGGCCAGCACGGGCTCAACATCCAGGAGTTTTGCAAGCAGTTCAACGACCGCACGAAGGAGCTGCGGGGTGACATCGTCCCCGCTGAGATCACCATTTATGAAGACCGATCGTTTTCCTTCATCCTCAAAACTCCTCCGGCATCAGCACTCTTGAAAAAAGCGGCCGGCATTGAAAAGGGAAGCGGAAAACCGTTGCTGGAAAAAGTCGGCAAGGTCACGCGAGCGCAAATCCGCGAGATCGCTGAGAAGAAGATGCCCGATCTCAACGCAAGCGATGTCAACGCCGCCATGCGGATCATTGAGGGTACCGCACGGCAGATGGGCATCACGATTGAGTAATTGACAGAGAGGAGATCACGATGATGGGACCAGACATGTTTCTCAGTTTTCTGCCGGTAGTCCTCGGTCTTGCCTTTGTGGGGTTTATCGCGCTTGGTGTTGCGGCGGTTCAGGACGGGAAACACACGTCGGGGAAGTCCGACATCGTTCGACGCGGCTATATCTATCTCGTTTCGTTCGTGACGCTGCTGTTGGTCGCTCTCTCTGTTGCGAATCTGGCGGATCTCGGGCTCCGCTCGGCCGTTCTGACGAAGGCGGATCCGACAGCAGTCAATTTTCTGGAATCGCCTCCCGCGCTGTTCTTGAGTTCGAAAATGCCAGCGCCGGGCACAGCGGAAAACAAGCTCACATGCGACACCGACTGCGCAATCTCCGAACAGGATAGAACGGATATCGCCAACTGGGTGACGAACTTCACGAACTGGAAAGAACGGACCAAATCCACGAACCTTCGCGCGCAGGCGATGATGACGCCGCTCTCGTTTCTCGCCATCGCGGGTATCGTCTTCCTCTTCCATTGGCGTTTCGTGCGCCGCGACCGGCAGAACATGGAAGTTGGCTCGAATCTCACGCGCTCGACCTATTTCGCGTCCATGAGCTTTATTTGGCTCATCATCGTCGTTATCGTCGGCGGCATGTTGCTGAACACGACGCTGCGCACGGCCATTCCCGGCGCCCAGGACGCAAAACGTCCCTATATGGAAGCAGTCCCGTTCGGATCTCAGGCAACGGAGAGCATGATCACCTGCGCAGAAAAATGCGGGATCAGCGCAGAGACGGTTACGCTTGCCAAAGAGTGGAAAACCGAGAATGACGCGTGGACCAAGCGCCAGCAGGAGACGGGAACGTCCCGCACCACCCAGAACGCGCTTGCACCGGAACTTGCCTTCCTCATCGTTGCGCTCCCGCTCTTCGCTCTGCACTTCAGGACGTGGTGGAAGGAAAAACAGCAAGGCCAACTGTCCCGTAACTCATAATAGTTACAATGGCTTCCAATACTCTTAGCCGTAAGATCCGAATCGGGGTATTTGCTTTTCTCGTCATCGTTGTGCTGAATTTCTCAATTTCCTTTCTGATAAATCTTGGCAGTGGAACTTCATTCCGAGAAAATCTTACAACATTCTGTCAAAGATTCGGAGTAAGGAACTCAACCCTCTGCAAAGAGAAGAGAACAGCTTACTTGAAGCTTGATTATGAGTATTGGCTGGAACTGTATGGCTGGCCGGTAGTCCTTGTGAAATCTACACCAGCAATCTATGGTACAACGGACTTGGTTCCGAAAACTGAGGTCATACCCCTGAACTTAATACTAAATATCGTCTGGATGGTTGCCGCAAGCATCGGGGTTGCTCATTTCTTGATGAGAAAATCAGCTATCGAGAAGCGGTCACCACAGTAAAGGATAGATTGTCCTGCTTGGCTGAGCGAAGGATGGGTGATCTCTCACTGAGCCTAGAAGAACATAATTGTGGGAGTCCCGTTGTCCACGGGACGTTTGCACCACGAAAGGGAACAGTATGCGACATCAAGGAAAGAACTATAAAGCCGCGCGAGAACAGATCGAGCGCGGTAAAGAGTATCCGATGGCTGAGGCGGTGGCGTTGGTCAAGAAGACGTCCACGGTGAAGTTTGACGCATCCGTCGAACTCCATATCCGTCTTGGGATCGACCCGAAGCGGGCTGAGCAGATTGTTCGCACCTCCGTTGTTATGCCGCACAGCACCGGCAAGAAGCGCATCATCGCGGCGTTTACGACGCCTGCGCATGAAAAAGAGGCAAAGGCGGCCGGCGCGGATATCGTCGGCGGTGAAGAACTGGTGAAAGAAATCAAAAAGACCGGAAAGTGCGATTTTGATGTCGCCGTCGCCACACCCGATTTCATGAAACAGCTTGCTCCGGTCGCCCGCATCCTCGGGCAAAAGGGACTGATGCCGAATCCGAAGAACGAAACAGTTACGACAAACCTCCAAAAGACCATTACTGAGCTACAGGGCGGCAAGCTGACATTACGTTCCGACGACTCGGGCAATGTCCATGCGCTCATTGGGAAGGTATCTCTGCCGGACGGATCGCTCGCGGCAAACATCGAGACGGTCGTTGGCGCAATCAAGAAGGCCCGTCCAGGCGAGCAGAAAGGGACGTATCTGCGCTCCGTGACCCTCGCGTCCGCCATGGGGCCGGGGATACGGCTAAAAGTGTAGGGAGGCGATTCTTGTCATTGTCACCCTGAGCCAGCCGAAGGGTGACAATCAGTCACAAAGGAACGAATGACGGGTCGTAGCGATCCGTCATTATGTACGACGAAAAAATATTCTGTGCCTATATCCTTCTTTGTGCCGATGGATCATACTACACCGGTATGACTGGAAATCTCGTCACTCGTCTTGAGCAACACAGAGCGGGTCTTGAACCAACGTGTTACACATATAGAAGACGACCTCTGCGATGTGTCCATGTTGAATACTACAATTACGTATGGGATGCAATCTACCGGGAAAAACAAGTCAAACGGTGGAGTCGGAAAAAGAAAGAGGCCTTGATTCGGGGGGATGAGAATGAGCTCAAGCGACTTGCACGCGGTCATGGTTCGACAAGCTCACCATGACAATTTGGTGGAGAGCATCTTGACCATGCTCACTCAGTCGGGTATAGTTCCTGCCACGACGTTTTTCTTGTTCCTTCTGGTTGAGGAAAGGACGTGAGACAATGCCCCCGGTCGCCCCCGACGAGGATCGACTGGCTCTGTATCAGCCGAAAGCCGGCATGGGAAGCATCTGCACGATCTGTGTCCACCGGACATCCCCCGACGACGAACGCGGAGAATGTTGCGCCATGTCTGCTTCGACTGCGGGCGGGAGTACGCCCGCGGCAAAACTCACCCGCTTCGTCACCTACCGTGAGACCTGCACGCACTTTGCCCAGCGTCGGTCACATACCTGAAGGTCCTTCCTTGCTCCACTTGTGCGACGTCATGCGGCGCTCCTTGAGCGCCTTTTTTCATTCGTCAAAACGTGGTAGGATGCTTCAGCATGATCCAAACGAACAACCGCTACGAGGCCATTATCGGGCTCGAAATCCACGTGCAGCTCAAGACCGTGAGCAAAATGTTTTGTTCATGCGACAACACGGGAGAGGGCCAGCCGATCAACACGACGATCTGCCCGGTGTGTACGGGGCAGCCGGGGGTGTTGCCCGTACCGAATCAGCAGGCCGTTGATATGGGCGTGATGGCTGCGGTTGCGCTGCACTGCCGTATCCCCACGGTATCGAAGTTCGACCGAAAAAGTTATTTTTATCCCGATTTGCCGAAAGGATACCAGATCTCGCAGTACGATGAACCCGTTGGCGTGGATGGGTATCTTCATATAGAACTTCAAGGTTCGCTCCATCGCATCGGCATCACGCGGCTCCATCTTGAAGAGGATGCAGCGAAACTTCTCCATCCCACAGGCAAGCCGTACAGCGTCGTGGATTTTAACAGGGCGGGCACGCCGCTGGCCGAAATCGTGACCGAACCAGATATCCGTTCGCCAGCCGAGGCAAAAATCTTCTTGCAGGAACTTCGTCTCATGATGCGCTATCTTGATGTTTCCGACGCGGATATGGAAAAAGGGCATTTGCGGTGCGATGCGAACATCTCCTTGCGCCCCCGCGGCGAGGTGCTCTTGTCGCCGAAAACGGAGATCAAGAATCTCAACTCGTTCCGTTCAGTCGAGCGTGCGCTCACCTATGAAATCGGCCGACAAGCCGAACTGTGGGATGCAGGAACCCCCGATGCTCTCCAGACAACACGCGGATGGGATGAGACGAAAGGTGAGACCGTGCTGCAGCGCACGAAAGAAGAAGCATCCGATTATCGGTATTTTCCTGAACCGGACATTCCGCCGCTGCACTTGACGAGCGAATACGTTCGGAACATCACCGCGCACATGCCCGAGCTCCCTGAGCAGCGACGGCTTCGCTTTGCCGAGCAATACATACTGACGAAAAAGGACATCGACATCCTCGTCAATGACAAGGACCTTGGTGACTTTTTTGAAAAGGCTGCATCCGAACTCCAGGCGTGGCTCGATGCAGAAAAGCGCTCGTGGGCGACAGAGGGTCCGGCACTCATGACACAACTCGTGAACTGGCTCATTAACCGTCTGCAGAAACTCATTGCCGAAAACAAACAGACGCTCAGCGAATCGAATATCACGCCAGAAAACTTCGCGGAATTCGTGAAGATCGTCGCGAGCGGCAGCGTCAACAACCAGGGGGCGCAGAAAATTCTGACGCTGATGTCTGAGACGGGTCATGACCCCTCCGATATCCTTGAGCGTGAAGGGCTCGGGCAAATGCAGGATGCCGAGAAGCTCGTGGAGATTGTTCAGCGCGTCATTGATGCCAATCCGAAGGTGGTTGGGGATGTGCGAGCGGGTAAGGAACAGGCAAAAAAGTTTCTTGTCGGGAAGGTCATGGCCGCTACGAAGGGAACGGCAAACCCCCAGATGGTCGCCGCGCTGCTGGATGAAAAACTTTCTGCGTAGGCGCTTGGCCCGCCTTTGCTCAAGCTTCGGCGGACAGGCTTCACAGCTTTTGTATAACTGCTGAGGTCCACGCACTCTTGACGGAGTACACGACCCAGGGTAAGGTCCCTGAGGAATGACTGACCGCCGACGGACAATGAGAGAAAGACGCTAGAGCCGAACCGCCGGAAAGGCGGTCGCTTTTTGCCCTTTGAAAACGAAAGGAACTGCGCGTGAAGCATTTTTTGAGTGTGCTCGACTGGGATCGCGAGTCCGTCCTGGAGCTTCTCGAGCGGGCAAAACGGTTCGTTCCGATTGCAAAAGCCGCGACGCCGAAAAGCGGCGGCAATCACAAGATGACCGCGCTCATACTCGAGAAGAGCACGCGGACGGGCGGCTCATACCGCGAGGCGTGGGAGCTGCTGGGGAATCGCGTCGAATACATTTCGGGCGAAGACAAGACGTCGCTCGGAAAAGGGGAGTCCTTCTCGCATACGGCACGCACGAAGGCGGGGCAGGGCGCGAAAATACTCACCATCCGCGCCGAGTTCGAAGGCATCGCGCGTTGGCTTGCAGAGATGTATGGCAAGTACAATTATCCGACCGCCGTCCACAATGCGGGCGACGGGTCACACGAACACATCTCGCAGTCGTTTCTTGATGTGCTCACCATTCTTCTCCGGCTTGGCCGGCTTGAGAACTTCACCATCGGGATTGTTGGCGACCTGAAAAACTCGCGAACGGTCCACTCGCTCGTCCGAATGCTCTCCTTGTTTGCGGATATTCGCGTCGTGCTCGTGTCAGCGCCCGAGGTCCGTCTTCAGCCCTGGTACACGAAGGGGCTTGCGAATGTCGAAGTCGCGGAGTCGCTTGACGCGCTTGTCGGATGCGACATCGTCTATGTCACTCGGGTTCAGGTGGAACGATTCGCGAACAAGTTCGACTACCAGAAGGTCCGCGGCCGGTATGTCGTAGACCGCAAAGTCCTCGACATGCTCGGCCCCGACGCTCTCATCATGCATCCCTTGCCGAACGTCGACGGCGAGATTGCGACGGAGATTCTCGACCACCCGCAGGTGATTGTGGATGAACAGGCGGAAAACGGCACCCCCATGCGTATGGCGATGCTTGATTGGTCACTGCTGCGACTTTCCCATCCCTGGATGCCGCCGACAAACGAGCCACAAGAACGTGTCTTAGGCAGCAGATCCATCCGCGATGCACTTGCGCGGAAGCACGGGGAATCCCGCTACTTCACGCCAATTGAAACCGGCACGGTTGTCGATCATCTTGATCCCGCGATGTACACCACCATCCGTGAGGTGCTGAAGCTCGATGCATCGTCGACCCCCGTCGTCGTCTCGGAACGACTGAGCTCGTCACGGCTCTCCGGCGGGCGGAAGACCGCCATCGTTCTCGAACACCGTTTTCTCGAGAAGGATGAGAAGGCGGCAGTTACCGTCCTCTCGCCGACAGCGACCTTCAACGAGCTTCGTGACGGAACAATCGTGAAGTCCAAGATGGATGCGCTGACCGCCATCCAAGGAATCGGCCGTTGTCCGAATCCGGTTTGCATCACGCGCAATGATATCGAGGCAGCCCGATCCTCTCGTTTTCTCATCGCCAATGACGGCGGCGGCGATCTCGCATGCCACTACTGTGAGCAGCACATGAAGCGCGATGAGGTATTTGTGCCGTCCTAAGAAGTTCTTTCTACCCCGCCCAAGCGGGGCTTTTCTTAACCGCAAAAACCACTGGCGTGAGCCGGTGTGTGCGTTGTTTTGAGGGGTGATCCTGCCAGGAGGTTTATCTTGACATTGCCGCCTGTTGTATCGTACGCTGATCCGTTCCGCGTTCTTTCCCAGGGGGGGGTACCAATGGATGTCCTGAATCTCTCGCTATACGTCAACGTCGATGAGCTGAGCATTGACGATCCGCAGGGTCCTCGCATCTATCTCAAGACGACCGACATCAAGGTCCCGATCTTCGGCAATATCGAAATCGATGCAACTGCAGCGGCGTTTTACCTCGAAGGAGAACCGCTTGACCGCGAGGACGCCATCCGTCATCTCTTCGATCTTCGCGATCCGTTCTGGGTTACCGTTTCCGGCAGACTGTCCGTCGGAAGTCCGCAGCTTCCCTGGTGGGCAGAAGACGAGCTCGAGGCGCACGGCATTGATCTCGGTGGCGGTGTTGTCATGATCACCGATAAGAAGGGAAAGAGGCGGTATCCGCGGTTGCACTTTACCCTCGAGGCAACGCATGTTCACTTCGAAAAGCTTGTGGATCAGGTAACCTTTGAGTGAACCGAATGTGCAACCCTCCCGCTTGGCGAGGGTTTTTCTACAAGGAAGTTTCTTACAAGGCGCCCGGCGCCGTGCAGCGAACGAATCCACTGAATGCCCCTTGTCCTTTTCCACCATGCCATCTGCCGCTTGGCGTACTGCCGGGTTGAGATTTTTATCCGCTCAACTGCTTCGTCCAGCGACACCTGGCCGCGTAGGTAGCGTCCAATCTCTTTGTACCCAATGCCACTCATCGCAGGCGAGTCCCATCCATACTGTTTGCCAAGTTGTTGGACTTCGTCAACCAGTCCTGCACGGATCATCTTGTCCACCCGCGTGTTGATGCGTTTGATGAGTGTTGTGCGAGGAACATCCAGTCCAAAAATCAGTACGCGATAGGGGAACGGACGTCGTTTTCGTTCTGTGATGGAACCTCCTGCAAGAGCAACTTCTAGCGCACGAATAACCCGCCGTTTGTTGTGGAGGTCGATGGTTGCGGCCGCATTTGGGTCCAACGCCGTTAACCTTTTAGCTAAAAGGTGTAGTGACCGACGCTCGAGTTTTTGTCGTAATTTGAGGTCTCGTTTTCCTTTCGGAATTTTCCAGTTCTGCAAAATGGCATCTACATACAGCCCGGTCCCGCCGACGAGAAAGGGAATCCCTTTTTCTTTTTTCAGAATCCGAAATACCCGACGCTGGTGGTCCGCGACGGTGAAGGGCTGACCGGGTTGGACGACATCCACCATGAAATGGCGGACTGCTCGCTGATCCTTCTTGGATGGCTTTGCAGTCCCAATGTCCATTCCCTTATAGACCTGCCGTGAGTCCGCGCTGATGATGTAACCCCTGAACTTTTTTGCGATCCGGAGGGCGAGGGCGGACTTTCCTGATGCGGTCGGGCCGACAATAATGATCATGGGTTTCATGTGTTTACTATAGTACCCTCCTTCTTGACACAAGGCCAGTTGCATGATAAGACGTACGCGCTCGTGGACATTCCATGAGCGCGCTCATTGAAAAAAGCGCTTGCCAATCTCCTGGTGGACCGAGGCAGGCACGCACCATGTTGGTGCATGCGCTGGACCTTCGTCGCGCCTCCCCCCAGTCATTCGACCGGGCGGAAATAAAGGAGTTCGTCGTGTCGTATCTTGATCCGATTCGGGCAGCCCTGGAGACATCCAGGCCGATCCCTCATGGTGGGCTGAAGGCAATTGCTCAACTCTTCGCGATCGCGTGCATTCCGTTCAGCGTTTTGTACTTTGCTATCGAACAGCGGTGGAATCTGAGCGATTTGCCGTTGCCCTATTTTTTGGATGTCATCCTGGCGCTGGCAGCCGGATGGGGCGCACTGGTTGCCGTGTTCATCCTGCTCGCTTTCCTTGTTCAGGGTGTACCGGAGACTTTAGCGGTCATCCAAGGCCACTGCGGAGATTACATCCGCCGCAAC
>CAZCGY010000014.1:18229-20193 GCA_964498355.1 uncultured Gammaproteobacteria bacterium
TGTTCGACCTTTCACCAGGCCGACCCCTCACCGGGCCGGTTTTTTCTTGGTAAAGTTTTTCCTCAAGGATTGACCATCAGTCATCCTGGTGGTAGGGTATTCCTGACGGGCAAGACCCACTATTTTTTTCAACCATGCCAGGGCAAGGAATTACAAAGAGGGACATTGCTACTCTCCGTGAGAATATTCGACTGGACCTCCGCGACCTTCGTAAGCACGTCGATGGTCGTTTTGTCGAGGTCATAAACCGTCTCGATAGCATGGACAGCCGGCTTGAGGTGGTCGAAGCAGAGCTCACGGCAATTAAAGAACTCCTGACATTTCGGAAGGAGTTTGAGAACCTTATCCGTGAACTGAAGGTTCAGGGGGTCCATCTGGACGAGAAGAAGATTTTCCTCTCATCATCAGGTTGATCACAACTGGCGGCCTATCAGTTTTTGGCGACGAGATGCCACGGCGTTGCCTCAGTAATCCGGACATCAACAAACTCTCCTAAGCGGGACGTCCCCGCAAGGTGGATTTTTCGTCCATGTTTGGTGTGTCCGATATTCACGCCTTTCCGGTACTCCTCAACAAGCATCCGGTCATGCGTCCCGACAAGCGGGCCATGTTGGTCCATCGCGGTTTGGCGAAGAATGTCGTTGAGTTCGTTATACCGTCGCTCTTTTACGTCCTTCGGCACATCATCGTCCATGCGCGCGGACACGGTGCCTTTGCGGGGAGAATACCGCGCAATATAGGCCATATCATATTTTGCCCAGCGAAGCAGAGCTTTTGTCTTCTCATGGTCGTCTTCGGTCTCTCCACAAAAACCGGTGATGATGTCCGTGGCGAACACCGAGTCCGGAAGCGCCTGGCGAATTTTCTCCAACCGCTCTTTGTAGTGCTCAATCGTGTAGAGCCGGTTCATGCGTGCGAGAACGGCATTGCTGCCTGATTGGACGGCCAAATGCATCCAATGTGTCAGTTTTGAATTTGTCCGAATTGTCTCGATGAGTTCATCCGACATGTCATACGGATGACTTGAGGTGAACCGAATCCAGAAATCACCCGGGATTGCAGCGATCTCGCGCAACAGTCCTGCGAAGTTCATGGGGTTCTCTACCTCGCGTTTGACGACTTCGAGTTCTCCATTGATACCGGGCTTATAGGTCAGCACTTTCCGGTTAGGCAGGTTAATGGACACGCCCTCGAAATCCCATCCGTACGAGTTCACGTTTTGTCCAAGAATGGTGATGAGCTTATACCCGCACTCGACAAGATGGCGGACTTCGTCCAGGATTTTATTCGGCGGACGGGAAATTTCCCTGCCACGGGTGAACGGCACGGCGCAGTAGGTGCAGAATTTGTTGCAGCCGGAAGAGATAGGAACGAACGCAGCGAACGTTGAGTCGTAGTTCGGCACGACGTCGAAATATTCGTCCAGCGGCGGAGTAGAGGATGCAAGCTCCTTGCCAAACTGCTTTTCAAGCAGCGCAGGCATCTTCCCAAGTTCTTTGATCGGGAACATCACATCAAACATCTTTTTCATCTTTGGTTTGTCGTGGTCAAGCACGCAGCCGGAGAGCATCGTGACGATACCGCGCTCTTTTTTCATTCCCTTCCACTTGGCGTTTTGGCCGTAAATCCGATCAATCGGCGCCTGGCGGACTGAGCAGGCGACAACGCCGATAAGGTCCGCGTCGCGCTCTTTCTCGGTCTTCGCGAATCCCAAACGCTCGAGCATCGTTGAAATCCGCTCGGCATCCGAGACGTTCATTTGGCATCCATACACATGGAGGAAATATTTTCTTGTCGTGGGAGAATCTATAGTTCTTAGACGCTTTCTTTTCATGTCATCCTGAGCCTGCCGAAGGGCGGCAGCCGTACACGTGGAGGAAATATTTCTTTGCTGCGGGAGAGTCCATAGCCACTGCATTCTACCGATTTCCTGAAGAATTTCAAGGCCAGTCGTCTCTTGTCCT
>CAZCGY010000015.1:0-9851 GCA_964498355.1 uncultured Gammaproteobacteria bacterium
CGATGGCAGGCGGGTAGAACTCCGGACTTCTAAGCCCGAGATGTAGGTTCGATTCCTCCCGAGGGCACCATGAAGAAAATCAAAGCTGCGCCACTCCCCCGTCGGAGAGTAAGCGCAGCGTTTGTTTTGTTTGAACCGACTACTTGGTGCGAAGTTTTTTCGACAACGTGATTTGCTGGCCGTCAGCGTTGATGACCTTGAGGTCGTAGGTCTTCTTTGGTTTGAGCTTCGCGAGATTGATCGTGACCGAGAGCTCTGTCTCGCCCTTCGCCACAATCCGCAGCGCCGGAATCGTTCCGTTCAAGAGCACCCGTGACCCGCTGCCAAGGTTGGTGCCTTTCACGGTCAGCGTTTTCAGCCCTTTCCCGGCCTTCAGGACGGTTGCGGATACCGAGGACACGGTCGGCCGCAAGTAGACGCGCTCAATGTTGTTCCCCTGCACCCTCAGTTTACGCGAATCGAAGATGAACGTGACAAACTTTTTCCCCGAGAACTTCCAGGTGAGCAGCGCATTCCCGGCCTTCGTGACGAGTTGCTGGCCTCCGCGGTTGAGGAGATTGAATGTCTGCGCGATGATCTCGCCGGGCCGTGTGGCGGCTTGGACCGGGTAGACCTTCCACGATTTCAGATCCTGCACCTTCACCGTCGTCCCCAATTTTGGAACAATGATGAGATCCCGCAGACCGTCACCGGTCAGTTCATCGGTGATCAGCTGCGCGCCTTTTCGATACGCGCCACCCCATGGTTTCAGGGACGGCCGGAGTAACTTCCCCTTCACCGAGAAAACTTTGACGGTTGTCGCGTCGGTAGAAGAGCCCGCCTGTGTTGCAATGATGATCTGCTTTGTCTTTCCGCCGACTTCGACCGTTTGCACGTCGACCTCTCCCGTGTAGGATGCGAACGGTTTGAACCGCACGAGGGACTTCCCCGATCCGACCTTGATGGTTGTGACGCCGTTCTTGGCTCGGCTCGTCGTGACGGTCTTCATGTTGCTGCCTGCTTTGCCGCCTGAGCTTACCACCGCATAGGCAGTGAAGTGCGAGGATCGCGCCGTAATGATGCCCGTCCCCACGTCAGGACTGTCGGCAATGTTCTTTTGCGTCAAGTTCGATGGTTTCTTCCACGTGCCGGAGGAGGCATCCCAGTAGCTCGGAATGAGCGACTCTTCCTTGACGCCCGCTTCATCAAGCTGTTCTTGGTTATAGTTGAAGGTTACCGTCACTTCATTGTTGAAGGTCGAGATCACCTTGTTATTTTCATCTTTCGCCTCAAAGCTGTAGGCAAGCCCGATGGGCCGTGCGGTAGAGGAGCTTTGAACGCTTGCGGTTGGATTCGCCGTGACGCAGACCGTACCGGTCGTCGCGATAGTGTTCGAGGGAATGCTGACGGTTGTTCCATCCGTCAGGGTAATCACGTGCGGCTGGGTTGCGTCAAAACATTCCGACACCGGCGGGGGGATCTCGAACGTCGAGAGATCAAGCTTGAAATCTTGCCGCTTGGTCTTTTCGCGGCTGATCGCCACAATCTCCTGGCCGCTGCGCAAGAATTTCGTTCCGTCGAAGGCGTTCGCCTCGCAATGGTAGGTCGTGTCGAATGCATAGTTCAAACTGTACGTCCCGTTCATGATGGGGGTGCCGTTCGAGTTTCCATCCTCACTCCAGCAACCAATCCAGCCGTTCTGCACGGCGGTCTTGTTCCACCGAACAAACCCCGACATCTTTCCGTCGGACGTTCGGAGGGTGAGTGTCAGCGATGCAGGCGTCGTGTCGCTCAAGCAAAGATCCTGGCTCCTTGGAGGCATATAACTGCTGTCCGGCGGAACCCCTGCGTTGAAGGTGTAGCAGTGCCCCGAAAGAAGCGTGAGGGTCGCCACGCCCTTGTCGTTCGTCTCGCTCCCGCTGTTAATCATGTTCGCAAATGGGTCGTCGGAATCCTGATCGGCCGCGAACATCTTGACTTTCGCGGGCTTCAAGCTCGCAATCCTGCTCTTTCGGATTTGCACCGACTGACTCACAACCTTTCCTGATTGCTTCTTCGTGGGGTCCCTATCGATTTCCTTGCTGCACTCCTTCTTATGCTCTGTACAGTAGCGCGTGCACGCAAGCGCGTCTTTGCAGCCACCAGGTCCCTCCGAGCCGCCGGGGAGCTTGAACTCGCTGCACTCCTTTTCGTTTTCGGGCTTCGAGCAGAACTTGAACAGCTCCTCGGGCGACGTGGTTCCGCCTGGCCCCTGGAATGCATTCTCCTTGTTCTGTGACTGGTCCTCGGCGGCACGGCGCTGTTCGTCTATCTCGATATGATTATCCGCATTGATCCAGTTTCTGCGAGCCGGCTCCCCACTGGGAGTGAGAAGGAGAACGGAGACGCGGACATCGCCGGCAAGCACGGGAATGTCGTACTGAAGCCGGGTGCCCGGATTGATGGTTACTTGTGAGTTCTGGATTGGACGGTTGAGGAACCCGGCGGATTCGTCGAAGTGGTAGCCGATGTTGTACGTGCCGGCAAGCACGCTGACCTCATATGTGCAATCGGGATTCACCTGCGTTCCGTACCACGCGCTCGGCGCGTTCGCATAGATTTCTCCTCGGAAGTTGCAGTTTTGGAGGGGAAGGCCCGACGCATTGGTGATTTTTCCTACGATTCCCGCGTCATTTTTCTTCACGATGATATCCTTTTCAATCGTTGCGTCAGCGACAAGCGTGATGGTCTGCCCATCGGGCGATGAGTATTGGCTGTTCGGCGGCGTGTGCACCCCGAGCCGCGCCTGTGAGTAGACGGACGAAGGAACGCGGAAATTGAATGTTCCCTGGTTCACCGGGCCGCCGTATTCTTTGTTGCCAGCCCCCGCAGTCACCGCAAGGGGTTGTAAGAATGCCCAACCGGGAAAATCAGCAAACGGCTTGCCGGTTTCGTCGAGCACCTTGCCTTTGATGGTTACGTCGGCGTACGTCAGCTCAAAATTCACGTCCGAGACGGTGGAGGTCTCCGTGTCCAGGTAGACGTCCTTCTGCGGGCCGTCGTAGACATAGCTCTGCCCGCGGCCGGAGTCGAAGTTGATGTACCAGTGGCCTGCCGTCGCCGCCATGTCAAACGTGCCGTCGCTGGCCGTCGTCGTGTTGCTCCACGCTGCGCACCCGTTCGGACCGCAATCAAGATTGCCGTTCAGTTGCATGCCCGGCAGCCCCTTGCCCCCTTTGTCGGTAACCTTTCCCTTGATGTGCGCGAGCTTCTGGCCCATGACGAAATTCGCCGTCACCGTTTCGTTGTCGGCAACGGTCACCTTCTGGTTCCGAACGAACAAACTCTGGTCGTTTGTCCAGGCATTGAGATCGTAGGTACCGGCAACAAGATTGATGCGAAAGCGGCCGTCCGATCCGATTTGCCCGTTTGCCCAGCGGTTTCGGCCATCCTGCGTCTGCGAGTTGGCGTTGATATTTCCGTTCGTGATCGGCGTTCCGTCTTTCTTCGTCACCTTGCCGGTAATGACCGCTGTTGCCTTTTGGACGGTGAAATTCGCCGTTTGGGTCTCGGTCGCGGAGGAATCACTGAATTCTACGACGACCTCAGGATCAAGATAGATCCAGTCCGCCGCTGGACAACCCCAGTCACCCGAACGCTCGACGCGGATATTCCATGACCCCGGTTGCACGGTGAGAAGATAGGAGCCGTCGCTGCCCGTGCGTGTGCCCGCCCAGCCGTTCCCGCCGCGCCGGTTTGCATTCACCTGCGCACACGTGACGGGCGTGCCGTCTTTGCGCTTCACCTTGCCGGAAATAAACTTCTTTGCCGCCGAGATCGTAATGTTTTTGGTCTGCAGCGCGCTGGTGATAGTCACTGAAACGGGATCGGACCGGACAAGATCAGTTCGCTCCTGCGGCGGATTGACTTCCATGAGGTATGTTCCCGCTGGAACGCCGCCGATCCGGTATTTGCCGTTTGCGTCGGTCGAGGAGCCCTGGTTGACAGACCAGTCGTCGTTGTGGATATTGATCCAGACGTTCTGGACCGGCGTGCCGCTCGCATCCGAAACGACGCCGGAGAGCTGCGGCGTGCTCAGACGGGTGGGGGTTCCCGTCATATCCAAACCGCCTGCAGGAACGGTGATGGTGACATTTTCCGATCCGGTGTAGAGTTCAGTATCCCAAATATTGATGTGAATGGTATATGTACCGGCAGGCATTGTTCCGAACTTGAATCTGCTCTGACTGTCAAAGTTCGAGTGTCGGTCAATGGTGCGGTCGTTGTTCCACAAATCGACCGAAAGATGCAGGCGTTGGTTCCAGTCATCATTCCAGGCAACCAACGTTCCGTCAGGAAGGGCGACCTTGCCGACGACAAAAGGGTTTTCAAGTTTCACAAGACCGAGATCAACGGTCGTGGAGGGATTGATGATGGTCACCGGTCGGTCACCCCCGACGTAGAGGGAATTATCCGGCGAGGAAAGGGAAAGGATATATTCCCCGGCGTCAACGCCGCCGATCTTGAATTTTCCGTCGTTGCCGGAACAGTACCCGCGATTAATGGCCCATGTTGCGGTTCGCAGGTTGACGCAACCGCTCGTTGCCGTGCCGTCAGGATTGGCGATGGTCCCGGAAACAGCCGGAACCGTCACATATATCTTGAAGTTTGTGACATCGGCGGTGACCGTTACCTGCTGCTGCGCTGAGTTTGCGTACGAAGAATCCCCTGGGACAGATACCTCAATCGTATAGGTGCCTGGATTCAACCCGGTTACCTCGAACCCGCCCTCGCCGGTGATGCCCGAACCCCATCCGCCTTCGGAGTTCCACATATTGAGATTCCCGCCGCCGTTATATGCTGAGCCCGAGGGCGTCAGAACCGTGCCCGAGAACTTCAAGGAACCCGCGGATACGGTGTCCTGATAGCCGAACAGAAAAATCGCCGAAACAACAAGAACTGCGACTGCAACGATTGCCAGCCGCCGAAACGATTGCGGAAGTTGATGCATGGCCATGGACAGTTAATGATTATGACCCACGTTCTCTCTATCATACACCTTCCTTGGTTTGTTCGAGAGAAAAGCTGTGGATAATTCACGTACCCCATTCAACCTGCGAAAACGCTGTATTCTGGACGCTGTTAAGCGATCTATCTTTAGAATCGCCTCACGCCGTGCGTGGGTCCTATCCCCTAGACGGCGTTTTCTTGACGGGTACCACCTGTCGTGCTACAAGACACGCAGTTCGTTGTTTGACACGCCCTGGCCGGAACGCTTCTGGAATGACCAGGAGATGGCTGTCCTTGGCACTTCCGCCGGTAGGAGATCTTCGTTCGCGAAGGCAGGCCTATTGGTTTGGGAGGAATAACGATGCGGCTCGAACGGTATGCCGGGTGCGGGCAGTGCGAACGCCTTAAGTTGCTCAAGGGTCCGCTCACGGAGGACCAGCGCTACGCTCTGCGCTGGGCGCTGTCGCTGACTTTGATCTGCATTACCATCCTGGTGGTGACGGCTTTGAGGTTCAGTTCGCACCCTCTGCAGTCGAAGGACGAGGAGACGAACCTACTGGCTTGGATCCTGCTCGTCACGCTGGTCCTGTCCGTCTGGCTTTCGTGGGAAGCCATTACGTTCATCCGGTGCAATCTCATCGGTTGGACGTACTACTGCTTCCTCGACCACCTGGGTCAGAGCCACATCCACCGCAAGCGGCCGGACATCGAGCTTCCGCCCGGCGCGGTCGGCACCATGCGCGGCCTGAGCACGGCCTTCCAGGTGCGGAGCGGCGGCTGGTTCCGTCGCAACCGCGTCCTCAGCGCGTGGTACCAGACCTGGCGCATTGACCGGGCTTGGGATCGCCTTGAGGACATCCGAATCCGCGATGGGTTCCGGGGCGAGCTGGCCGGTGTCGGGTTGGAGCGGCTGCTGGGAGTGGTGACGCAGTTTAACTACATGAGCGGCCTCATCGCGCATGTCCATGAGGCCAACGCCATCGCCGAACACCTCGGATGCACCAACGCGCGGCTCATCCATCGCATCCTGCGGGAGCGGGCCACCATGGGGCGTTCCGAGCACGCGCGAGCTGCGCGGGAGGCGCTCGAAGCGGCGTTCGCTACAGAGCTGCCCGGGCTTCAGGATCGGGTCGATCGTTGGAGGGCTGCGGCGATCGCGGAAGCGGTCACCGCCGCGTCATCGGCGGGCTGAACCTTCGACACTTCACGACAAGGCGCGTTCGGGACTTCCCGGGCGCGCCGTTTTTTGTCATACCCTCTGCCCAACATCTCTGCCTTGACGTAACTTGGTTTTCCTGTACACTGTCGCCACGTGTTCTTTACCAACTTCTGCTGATGGAGGTGTTTCGGTGAACGATACAAACATCACAAAGATCGTTCTGACCGGCGGGCCGTGCGCGGGTAAGACCAGCTGTTTGGCTCTGCTCCGCCGCGAACTGTCCGCTCAAGGATTTTATGTGGTCACGGTCCCGGAAGGCGCCCGTGACTTCCTCCAGGCAGGATTGACACCTCATCGTATGGAGAAAGACGGTTCCTGGACGTTCCAAGAAGAGCTGTTGCTCTATAACCTGGAGCGTGAAGACCGATTCATCCATGCAGCCCTCCGTTCAAGAGAAGATCGCATCATCCTGCTCTACGACCGCGGCATTATCGATGCCAAGGCCTATATGGAGCCGTACTTCTTCAACCTCCTCGTAGAATCCACAAAAATGCGGTGGGAATCTCTTCGGGACGGACGCTACGACGCGGTCATCCATCTGCGGACGGCTGCACTGGGTGCAGAAGCATTCTATGCCTGCGACAGTGAGCGCCATGAAACCCCCGAAGAAGCCAGGAGCGTGGATCAGCGCATCCTGAACGCCTGGACCGGCCATCCGCATCTGGCCATCGTGGACAATTCGACCGATTTTGCGACGAAGAAGCAACGCGTACTGCAAGAGGTCTGCCGCTTTCTGGGGGTGCCCGTGCCGATCGAGATCGAACGCAAGTACGTTGTCACCAAGCCCGACCTGACGCTTCTTCCCGAAGGTCACCAGGCCATCCTCATCACGCAGACGTATCTGAAACGACTCGATCCGGCGGTCGAGCGCCGCGTCCGGTGCTGGGAGCAGAACGACACCGCGACGTACTTCCTGACAACAAAGAAAAGTCGCGGCCAAGGGACCCTGGAACGCATCGAGGAGGAGCGCCAAATCTCCCGCGAAGAGTACGCAAAACTCATAGCCGAAGCCGATCCCCAGCGGCGGACGATCGCCAAATGGCGGCATTGCTTCGTCTATGAGAATCAATACTTCGAGCTGGACGATCTCACAAGCGTCCGCCCCGGGTTGTTCGTCCTCGAGATAGAACTGACGACAAAGCAACAGGCCGTCGCGCTGCCTCCGTTTCTCAATGTCATTCGGGAAGTCACCGACGACCCCGCATACACAAACAGCCAGCTCGCGCTCATTCCCTAATCCGCCTCGGGCGGATTTTTTATTTTGCCCCCTGCCAGAGGGGATGTTGGAAGGGGTGGGCGAATCTCTCTCCTCACTTAAGGAGCGCTCGCCCTGAGCGCAGTCGAAGGGGGTTGGGGGTTACGAAATGAGAGCTTCCCTTTGTCACCCTTACCTTAGCAGAGTGTCACTCTTCAAGGTGAACTCTACACGGGTTGACTTTTCCTCCATCGCATGCTACCATCGCCGGTCCACTGTGTTCGTTGCAAATCTCAAAGAGAAAGGGAGTGATTCGCTTGATTCAGATAACGTCGTACCGCAAGAAGCCGGGCATGGACCAGGTCTGCTTCGGCAGCCGGGCCGTGACCGAGGCCCGCGCGCTCGAGAGCATGGTCGAACCCGAACTCGGGTTCGGCGGATCCGTAACCGAACTCACCGCAACGCGGCTGGTCGTCGAGACCCGCGTGTGGGGGTGCCTCGACACCACCATCTTCGAAGGTCCGGAAGAGGAGATGGCGTTTCTCACGCGCGTCGCGGCGTACCACACGCTCATCATGTCCGATCCCGACTCGAAGGACACTCTGATCGAGAAGACCGCGGACTTCCTCGGCGAACTGCCGGACGGGTGCCGCGGGAACGCGTTCTTCATCACGAACCTCGCCCCGCTCTTCATGGGAAGGGCAACCACGTCGGCCGCGCTGCTCATGGCAGCGGGCATCACCGAGGTCGGGCGGCTCGAGCGGCTCAAGAGGATCGTTCTCAAGGAGCTGGTGGCAGCCGTGAACCTCCACCGCGAGACGGGGACGCCGCTTCTCGACATCATCAACGAGATGCAGCTCACCGCCGCGTGAAGACAAGACCTGAGCATGTCACAAAACTGCTCTTTTTCTTTTTCCACCTTATATATTGGCGGAAAAAGATCCCGAGCTCCTCGAGGGATCTCTATCTTTCTCCACTTCCCAAGGGAGGCAGGAGCGGTTGGATAGATTGACACCCGCTGCACTCTCTGGTAACCTCGCAACGCTTTGGAACGTCCTTTCACATTGGAGAGCGTATGTTTCTCATCTATCCGACCGGCCCGATTGCCGGGAATGAGTATCTGGATGTTGCCCGATGGCACAAACGACTCGCCGAGCAACTTGGCCCGGATTTCAAGCTCCTCTCACAATTGCGTGGTTCCGTGGCCATTGTGGGAAGTGAAAGTTTTGCAAAGAACTTCCCGCCTGAAAACGTGGTGCTCGACGGGCGGGCAATGGTCACGCGCGATTTCAACGACGTGCTCCGCTGCGACGCTCTTTTCGTAAACTTCCTTGGAGCGCAAGCCGTTTCAATCGGATCGCATCACGAAATTGCCTGGGCGTACGCGGCTCGCAAACCCATCATCGTTGTCATGGAGGATAAAGGTAACCCGAACGACCACCCATTTGTTCGGACGGCTGCGTCGTTCAGAACGTCCAATTTCGATCTCGCGGTCAAAGTCGTCCAATCCATGCTTCGTACCGACTGGCCATAGGTAAGGAGATTGTATGCACGGCACCGTCCATCTGACCGGCCCGATCTCGACATCGCAAAATATCTTCTGCTCCCTTAAGTCCGGATGGTCCGGGCTTTTTTCATGCCAAAGAACGCATCCATTGCGGCGCTGGCACTGATTGGACGGCTTTCGCGCTTATGAATAAATCCGGGTTTTTGATCCCAGCCTTCACACAACAGTGGCTGTCGGCCCCGAATCAAGTTCGGGGGAACCCGAGATAAAGGCTTCATCCAGCCCGGAACGTCCTGACATTCCCCGGCAAAACGAGTGAAGGTCGACTATTGGGGTATAGTGGGGTGTCCAGAGGGAATCGAACCCTCATAGGTGGCTCCACCCCAGCCCGCCAAAGCGAGCCCTTTATGAGACACAATGGGGTGGCTATCGGGATTCGAACCCGAGATAAAGGCTCCACAGGCCTCTGTGTTACCACTACACCATAGCCACCATAAGGATAAACGAAGTGTTTCGAAGTATAGGGTGAATTGCACATACTTGCAAGGACATACATTTTACTGTACGATGCCCGCAGTTCGTTTCAGAAACCAAACCCAAAGGAGCGCTCATGGGCGGCCCAGTCTGGTATGAGAAGGATGTCGCAACGCTGGTAAACCTCAGAGCCGCAGTGGCAGAAAGTTGTCGGACTACAACCTTAAAGGGGAACGAGGTTGTGCTGAAGCCCGATACTGAGCTTGTCATAATTCAGCCGCCGGTTGTCAAAGTCAAGCTCAATACGGGCGATGAAATCTGCAAGCTTGTTGCAACAGTAGTCGTCCGGGTTCCTTCGATGGATGATGCTGAGATGGTTCTCCCGCTTCTCGGCCTCAGGCTGCTTGACGGTGAATGGGCTCAAATCGACAGAATGGTTGAGCAAGAAAACGAGTCAGCTGAATAGAGCCCCGCCGAAATCACCGTTC
>CAZCGY010000015.1:9951-19328 GCA_964498355.1 uncultured Gammaproteobacteria bacterium
TCATCCTTCTTCTGATCCATGAGCTTTGCGACCTTGTCGGCATTGATGCCGGGAATGGTTTTTGTCAGCTCGATGATGTCGTCTTTGTTCCCCCAGCCCGAGTTTTCGCCATCCTGTTTGACAAAGACCGCCTCATGCCATGCAAGATAGCTCTTCGGTGATGCCTCCCAGACGGCACGTGCCGCGAGCGCCGCCGTTGTCGAATCCGAACCGAGGAAAGCAAAATCCTTGACGACGATTCTCAGCTTTCCCTTGTCGACATACTGCTCGATCAGCGTTGGGAGCGTCTGCTGGTCAAACCGCTGACAGAATGGGCACTGGTAATCCGTCCAGTACGCCATGACGACCGGCGCATTCGCGTTGCCGAACGATCTGCTGTCTTTGATGTTGACCTTGCTGATATCCGCGGTCGCGGTCTTTGCCCCTCCGGTCCCTTGCTGCGTCGGAGTGGGCGCCTGGGCGCCCGCGACCGCCCCTTTTGCATTTGAAGAAGATCTCAACGAAAGCGGCAGCAGCACAATGAGCCCAACCACCGAGAGAATTGCCGTCGCCGTGACCATGCCAAAGAAAAAGGATGTTTTTGGAGGAATGCTTTGAAAAAAACTCGTCTTTTTGTCTTCGTGATTCATATTTTCCATATAGAAAGAAAAAGAATTGAGCTGTTCCTCATCATACACTACACCCTGTAGTGTTGCAAGGGTATCGGGTGCGTCACAACAATGGGTTTCTTACCAGCTCTATGACCCCGTAGAAGGGACCTTTGTCACCCGCCAGACCGGCAACGCAGCATCGCTGTCATAGCGGCGAGATCCGGTAACAGCATCAACGCTCATTCTCGGCTTTGGCGTCTCCGGAGCCGGTCCCTGTGGAAGACGTACATGCACCTCATTTCGCCGTTTCGCCGTAATAAAGAGGATAATGAAGACAACGAGAAACGCCGTGGTGAGCCACCAGGGGAAGACGAGTTTGATGGAGGAGTGTTGCGGTACCGGCTGCGCGGCGGTCTCCGCTACCGTTGTTAGAGACGGAGAAGGGGTTGCAGGGGCCACGACCGGCAGAGACGGTGTCGGTTCTTTCGACTCCGTTTTTTCTTTCGGCCCAACTCCCTGGACCTCAAGCTGGCCGACCCTCCCTTGATATTGCTCGTCGGTTTCAAAGCTGAATCGATATTCTTCCATTGCTGTCCGCTATTTCTTCGCTAAATTGATGATGATGCCGAAGATTGCCCTGAATCGTGATGACTTCTTGAGATCATTCACCACATCCTGCGTCGTAATCGTCCTGCCGTCTTTGCCCCGCTTGCCGACGAGGGCAAGGCCGCTCTTGTACGCCCGAACGAATGCCCGGTCGGTCGGGTCGCTGCTGTCACGCAAGACGTCGACGAGCAGCTTCTTGTTCAACAGTGCATACTGGTATGCAGAGATGGGTTTCCCGTTCGCATCGCTGAACAGAAGCCCGTTATTCCCGCTCCGTTGAACGCCGCCGAGCGAGAAATTTTCTTTGGCCGAAACGGTCTTCCCTGTGCCCGCCGCGACCGTCTTTGTGGCGCCGGCGGGAACGCTGAGGACACTGAATGACGCCACGGCGCTCTTGGACTGCACCTTCTTCTTTCCTGACATCCCGAAGGCGCTGACCGTGCTGGTGTACCTCCCCGCAAGAGCATCCTGGGCAAGATTGAGACTGAAGGTCAACGCCACTTTTTCACCTTTCTTGAGCTGCTTGGTCTTCCACTGCGCGGTGTGCTTTTTGCCGTTCGCGATGGTATCAGAAATCACGATATCTTTCAAGATGCGGTCCGTGTCATTCTTCAAGACGATTTTGAAATCGACTTTTGAGCCCGGCCGTACCGATTTTTTTGCGTTGATTGTATGTGTGACGACCAAACCTGCCTGCTTTTTCACCGGTTTTTCCTTTGGTGCTGTTGCGGCTTTCTGCGGTGCCGGTTGCGGTGCCGGTTGCGGTGCCGGCGGAACAGGGGTGATGACGGCGGCGGCTTGCTGCTTGACCTGGACGCTGCTCACCGCGTTCACAGGTGCAACAGGCGAGCCATTGTACTTTGCCTCGGCGACCGCGGTGTTCGTATAAACACCGTCAGGTGTATCGGCTGAGACAGTAAGCGAGTAGGTCACCTTCATGGTCAGTCCGATGGCGAGCCCATCAAGCGTGAAATCCTTGCTGAAGAGCTTCCCGCCCTTGCTATCCGGCAGGCTGTCATGTACGACGATGGATTCGAGCGGGACGTTGCCGGTGTTCGTCACATCGATTTCATAGTCGACCGTTGTTCCCTGAGCAACCGCCCCGGTTGCCGAATTCCGTTTGACGATGCTCATGGACGGTACAGCAGGGACCTCTGGCGGTGCAGGAGGCGGTGGCGGGGGTTCAACGAGAACCGAGGTTGTGCTGGACAACGTGTTGTTGTCTCTCTGCGGTTCGCTTGTCGGCGTCGTGATGGCCGCAAGATTCGTCAGCACGGTCTCGCCGACCGGCAGATCGGGATTCACCTGCACGGTGAAGGAAACGGAAGACACCGGCGATCGCTGCGGAACCGTGCCAACGTTCCATGTCACCCTGCCGTCGGCTTCAACGCCGCCGTCCGAGGCAGAAACAAATGCGGTGTTGGACGGAAGCACGTCAAGTATCCGGACATTGCGCGCACGTGCAAGACCCTGGTTGCTGAACGACAGGACATAGGTGACCTGTTCACCGGGTTGCGCGCGCACGGCATGGTCATCGCCAAGCGTGAGGTCGGGATACGCGTAAATGATGTTGCCGCGCCAGTTGCCGAAGAGGTTGAGGTTGCCGAGAAACCAGTTGGAACCGACAAGGTTCGTATTGGCGACGTTGACGAGATTGGTTGCCACGTTGACGTCGCCGGTGACGATGTTCGAAAAACGGTTGCCGACCGCCGCGTTGTTCCCTGTCGTTGCATTGATGTTGAGCGTGTTCGTGATGTTCGCATCGTTCGTGTTCCGCACCTCAAGATCGGACGACGGATCATCCGTTTGTCCTCGGCCGAGATAACTTGCGTAGGGGTTGATCTCCTGCCCGAGCCAATTGCCAAAAACATGCGGCGTGAAGGAGTAGAAATTCGCATCCACGATGTTGGTGTTCGCTTGGGTATAGACCGAGGTCTGTTGGTTGATCACGCCAGTGGCGATGGAGTACCCATCTCGGTTCAGCGCCGTACTATTCTCACCCGTAACGCCGTTGACTTTGATGGAATTGAGAATCCCCGCAGTGTTCTCGTTTTGCACGCTGAGTGAATGTGCGGTGTCCCCGAACAGCGACTCGAACACCCCTTCGCCGGGCAGGATAATGTCGCCGACGAAATCGCCGAAAATGTTGATCGTCGAAAGCAGCCAGTTCGACCCGATGATGTTCGTATTGAGAAGGTTGACGACGCTCGTTGCAACGTTGATATCACCAGTGACAATATCTGCCCGACGATTCCCGCCTTGATAATCCGGAAAACCGGTTTCGGGATTGATGAGGTTATTGTTTGCAATGTTGTTCCCCGTCGCAGCGCTCACATCAATGGTGTTTGCGATGGACCCGCGGCTTGTATTGTTGACGTTAATATCCATCGGTAAAAACCCGCTCATGTCGTTGCCGTCGAACAGTTGGAGCATTGCCTCGTACAGATCGATAGTACCCAAAAAGGTGTCGGTGATGTTCCGAACCATGCTGCCGAAATTCGACCCCGTAAAATTGGTGTTGACGGAGTTGACGACGGCCGTCGAAACGTTCGCATCGCCCGTGGTAACCCAGCTAAAACGGTTGTCGCTCGCATCATTGGAACCGGAATTCGCCGTGCCCGTTAACGTATTTTCAAGATCGGCGATGTTTTCGTTGTTCACGGTCAGCTCCGTGCCGCCGATCGGCGCATCAATTCGTGTGACGTTTGTGTTCACTTCAGATGGAGAAATGACGGCCGCGTTGGCATCTCCGGTCACAATGCGCGTCCCCTGACCGTCATCATGGCCCTCAGACGTGTTGTGCCCCGTGTTTGAATCCGCTGACCCGGTGTTATGAATGACCGCGTCATTACAGTTGCTGATTTCGACCTCATTATTAAACATGACATGGGTGGGGTTCGATACAGTAACATTCCCCGACGTGTCATGCGCCACTGCAACGAGAGCGTGCTCACCATTGCAGTATGGCGAGACATCCCATTCCAACGAATACGGTGGAGTCGGTACGAGATCGCCGATATTGGATCCGTTGAGCTGGAACTGGACGCCGAGCAACGCCACATCATCAGTTGCGTCCGCTGTGACGGTCATGAGCCCGGCAACCGATGCATCGGGTGCAGGCGCTGTTACCGTAACCGTCGGCGGCGTGGTGTCGGTGGGTTGCGGTTCGCTTGGCGGAACGGTTTCGCCCTCGGTTGTCGGCGGTTGTGTCGTGCTGATGACCGTTGTCGTATCAGTCGGTGCTGGTTGCGTGTCTTGTGGCGGCTCAACAGGTGCTGCCGCTGTCTCATTTTGTGTTTCCGGGACAGGGGCAGAAGCGTCAGGAGGAGGAGTATCGGGTGTTGCCTCTGCTCGCGCAATCGGGATCAGGGGTGCCCGGTCGAACAAAAACGCCACAGCACTCGACTGCAAGACGAGTGCAAGAATGACGGTCGAAACGATGACGCGGAAAATCCGTTTTCGTTTACGATGGAGGGCGATGTGCATGAAGCGATAATGATCGGATGAAACATTGACCTCGAGTCAGCGCTGCATCGTTGTGCTGCGCTGGCTGGAAGAAGGGAAAGGGCCCTTTCCCTCTTCAGGGACCCGATTAGTGAATCGTCGTCCAGTTCGTGTTCGCGATGACACCGACTGAGGTCATAGAGTCTGCCATGCCGGTGAAGATCGAACCACCGCGAACGCGGATCGAACCCTCGCTGTCACCGCCAACGCGGACGTTTGCCGTGTTGTTACCGGTGTCAGCTGTTGCTGCGGCTTGCGTCGTAACAACTGCGTTGTTGCGGTTCTTGACCTTGATGTAGGTCGACGTGTCGCCATCGCGCTCACAACCGCAACCGTTCGCCGAGATGTCCGTCGTGTTGTTGTTGACACCGACGAGCACTGCTGTGCTTGACACTGCGTCACCGGTTTCGATACGACCGCCTTTTACGCGGATCGAACCTTCGCTGTCACCGCCAACTTTCACATTGGCCGTGTTGCCGCCGGTTGTTGATGTGGATGATGCTTGTGTCGTGACCACTGCGTTATTGTCATTGTATACCTTGATCTTGGTGGTGACGTCACCGCCAAACCAGCCTTCAGATGCGAAGGTTGACGCTGCAAACGCGAAGATCGCAAACACTGCGAGTCCTGCGATAAGTTTCTTCATTGATATCACCTCCTTTCGTGATGTGATGCCTCCTTAAACTTCAAGACGTTGGAACGTCTCTGCACGTTGTGACGTGCAGCACATGCTATCGGGTTACACAAAACCCCATGGCACATGTCGCACCCCAGCCCATCGCGGATTCCAGAGCTCCGCGGCGCACGCTGGTTTCTCGCGAACGGTCGATAGAAAGAAAATCTACGAAATGAATATCGTAGTAGTATACAGAGGAGCAATTCATGCTGTCAAAAAACTGGCAATGTGGATAACTTCATGAAAACAAAAAAGCAGCGGCACCCCTCAGCCGTTCTCATCTTTATCCCTTATTCCCGCCACTTTTGGCCTTTCAAGAAACGGGCTGCCTCTCCTGCACGGCTTAAAATTTCTTGCCGTTCTCCATATAAGAATAGATGATGAGCATCCCCAGTCAATACGCTGTTCGCGCACATGGTGTGGATAACAAGTACCCTTACTACTCGCCCCTCCGCGCACATGGTACGCTGTGCTGTATGGCAAAGCCGGTCTTTCTTTTCGACTGTTCCGAAGTGCTCCTCCGCGGCTTAAAAGGAACCGAGGAGCTGCTCGCTGTGGAGACCGGTATCGCTCCGCGGAACATTCATGAACAGTTCCACGATCCGGCAATCAACCAGCTCTTTGTCGGTAACATCTCGGAAGACGAGTATTGGGAAACTTTGATAACCCGATATGGTTGGGATATCGACGTTTCATCACCGAAGGCTGCTGTCCGAAAAAATTTTGCTGAAATTGCGGGAACCCGGTGACTCACCGGGTCGATATCCACAAGAAATTCGAGTTTGGCCTGACGAGCGAGATTGAAGGGATGTTCGGCAATCTTCGCACCTTCATCCGCAGGATGTATCATCACAGTACCCAGGACTACCTCCCGGAATACGTGACAGAATTCTGTGCCAGATTTTCCTCACCAGAGATCTTCATTTCACCCCGTGCCTACTTCATAAAAACGCTTTCTCTTGTTCCAACTGCCTAGGGATGCCAAAATATTGAGGCGCGAAGAAAAAGGACCATTTATGTGGTCCTATGCCGCTTGATGTACTTTTGTTTCGTTGGGTGCTGCAGAAGCGATGACTTCTGCCGCTTTGATTTCTATGGTGACCCTGCCGTCACCGTGGCCTTCATGGGTCCACTGCTCCCAGAACCATTTCGAGTAACCCGTCTGGGTTTCTTCGAAACCGGGTTGTGCCGGATCGAAAAGCCAGTAGGGCCCTGGATTTCCGTAGCGGAACGGGCTTTGCGAGACTTCGATCATCCGGTACCGTCCGGGGAGAACGGCCTGGTTGAACTGCGTCCCGTTGCTGCGAACAGCGTCCGGGATGCGCCATGCGCGATGCAGCGTGATATACACTGCCATGACTGCCCCCTTCTGCTGCTCCACAGCACAAAGAACCAGCTTGAGTATAGTACTTTTTTCTGAGAAAGAAAAACGGGCTTTCAAGAGATCTCCACAGCTCTTCCGCGTGCCCTTGACGTGAACTCAACACCATGATTGGATGGGACGTCTGTTCCTTGAAAGGAGTGTCAGTGCACCTCGTCAGCAATGTCGAACGCGCACGAATCCGTCTTGAAGCCATCCCGCTGGCGCGAAGTTGTTATTCGGATCTTCCGTACCACAACTTCGACCATGCCATAACGACGGCAGATGAGGCCGTGCGTATCGCGCAACGCTGCGTCGCAGAAGGTCTCATGGCAGACGAACTCATCGTTTTTCTCGCCGGACTGTTTCACGATGCGTACCACCACGTCGACCCGAGAAGCCACGGATTTGTCTCGAAAGAAGAGTATGCGACGGCGACCGCGACGGTGTTGCTCATCAAGGTTCATGCGCCGATGGTCATCATCCAGCCCGTGTCGGCGGCGATTCTCGCAACCCATAAGGACGCACCGTTCACGACCGTGGAACAGAAAATCGTCCGTGCCGCGGATTTGCGAAACCTCGCAGGACCCTACGAGGAGTTCCTGAAGGCAACGATGCTCTTGAAGCACGAACGAGAGCTGCTGAGCGGGCAGCCGATCCGTTGGGTCGAATGGAAGGAGCAGACGGGGCGAGTCGCGGCGTTCTACTGCACGCAGGACATCCGTCTCACAAGCGCCTACGCCAACCCGGACGGGAGCTCGCGATTCCATATGCACACCAAGGCGAACGTTGCGCGCTTTCTCGCCGAGGACAATGACACGCTCGAATCGCTCTTTCAGGCCCAGGTCACAAATTGACTCTGGGTTTTTTGTCTCCTCCAAAAACTGGAATGGAAGGAAACAACCCCGAGCGCAGTCGAGGGGTCGATCCTGAACTTGCCCGCCCCGCTCTGCGGCGGTCGAAGGATTTATTTGGAAATTAAACATCATAGGTGGAGATCCCTTTCCCCGTTGGAGGCAAGACCTCTTACGGGGTTTCTCCGCTGGTGAGAACGATATATACCCTTTTAGCTATAAGGGTTTCTCCGTAGATGGCGAGTACCCACAGAGTTTTGGAAAAAGAAAAACACCCCGAGCGAACTCTCGCTGAGCGGGACGAAGTCGAAGGATACATTGAAGAGAGAAGAGAAAGGCCCTGCGCAAGTTGTGCAGGGCTAGTGGATTCCCGAGGGGTCACGGAACGCCTGGCATCTCCGATTCTTCCCCTTCGCGGCGCAGCTGAGGGGGCGGCGTGTTCGACTCGTTATTGGGCGGGGTCAGCCATGAGCGCGGCAGAACCGCCCTTGCTTCCGCCCGGAGCGGATGGTCCGGGCAGTACTCTCGGGTCTGACACTCAGCGTGGTCCGGGATGGCTTTTGCCCGTCGTCGAGCAGATCTCGAAGCGCGCATCATATAGTCACGCCTTGCCTGGTTCGGGTGTGTTTGTGAGAGTGCGTTCGTTGCAACGGACAGGATAGACGAAAAACATCTTTTTGTCAAGGGGGCGCGCGCCCGCTTCCGCTGACATTCAAAGTCAAGGAAAACCCTTTCTCACTTTAAAGCGCATCAAGCTTCCCTGATCCTGCGGGATTATAACCGCTCTTTATTTCGGTTAGGTCATCATACCCGTCGCCATCGGTATCGGTTTTTGTATCGTCTATGGTGAAGTTTTTTTCAACGAATGCGTTGACGCCATCGCCATCAACATCCGTGGCAAATTGTTTCGCGACAGCATCATAGTGTTCTGTTGTGTACTTATCACAGACGAGCGTTGAGTCCTTCGTCAAAGCAACAAAATCATCACGAACAGCCCCTTCGGGAATCGCCGTCGAGGCAGATGGGTTGTTTTTGACATAACAGACCGCGACAGTGAGTTCGTTAACGGCCTGCTGAAATTCGCCAAGCGCTGCCTGATGTTCTTTGCTCCCCGCTACGTTCTCGACGCAGATACCCCTTAGTGTAACGTCTTCGATGTCGCTACAGTGATCAACAAAAACAAGTCCCGTAGGCGTAAGTACACTGGCTTGGGCGACATAACAGCGATCACGATATTGCCGATCTGCGACAATAGTGCAGTCATAGAGACCATACTGTTTTGTGAGTGACTCAAAACAACGAATAGCGTCTTCTGATCCGGTGGTAAGCGCTATTCCACCAACTGGCGAATCGAGTGATATCTCGACACATGGTATAACCGAGCGAAAGCCAACTGCAACATCGCTAAGGCAAAAATTATCTGTTGTGTTGGTTACAGTGTTTTGGCATTGTGCCACTATCTGTTCGAGAGCGCCTGTGGTTGATTTTATGGTTGATGTGAACATCGGATGATAGTCCGTATTCCATGCCGACAACGCGGTAAGAGTCGGGAGTGGCTGGTTTGTGTTCGTGTTGGCGCTAACAGCGCTATTCGTATTGGAGTTCTGATTGCTGGACGTGTTCACATTCGCGATGCCGTCATTGTTTGTGTTCGTTGATGCGACGGACGAGGCTTTCGTGTTTTGAAAAAACAACAAATACGCCACAACCGCTGCGGCTAACACAAACACTATGAGGAGTACTATCAATAACGTCCGTGAACGCCGCGGGGCATCACCCGGAGTTTG
>CAZCGY010000016.1:0-18661 GCA_964498355.1 uncultured Gammaproteobacteria bacterium
AAAAAAGGTTGTGATAGAAAACGCTGGATTTTACGCGCACGGCCGACCGTGAGCTTATCCTCTTCTGAGAGCTCTTCGATGCCGAGTATGGCGATGATATCCTGTAAATCCTTATATCGCTGTAAAACTTTTTGGACGCCCCGGGCCACGCGGTAGTGTTCTTCGCCAACAATGTTCGGGTCGAGAATGGTCGAGGTAGAATCGAGCGGATCGACAGCCGGATAAATGGCAAGTTCTGCGAGCTGCCGGGAGAGTACAACCGTCGAGTCAAGGTGAGCAAAGGTCGTTGCCGGCGCAGGATCTGTCAGATCATCTGCCGGGACGTAGACGGCCTGTACCGAGGTAATGGACCCCTTTGTGGTTGAGGTAATCCGTTCCTGTAACTCCCCCATCTCGTTGGCGAGCGTCGGCTGATACCCGACCGCCGACGGGATGCGGCCAAGAAGCGCAGAGACCTCGGACCCCGCCTGGGTAAAGCGGAAAATATTGTCGATGAAAAGCAGGACGTCTTTTTGCTCCTTATCACGGAAGTACTCGGCGATGGTGAGACCAGAGAGGGCCACGCGCGCGCGCGCGCCGGGCGGTTCGTTCATCTGACCGAAAACCAACGATGTTTTCTTGAGAACTCCCGACTCATGCATTTCATGGTAGAGATCGTTGCCTTCACGTGTACGCTCTCCGACGCCAGCGAAGACCGAATACCCGCCGTGTTCCTGTGCGATATTGCGGATCAACTCCATGATCACAACGGTCTTGCCGACCCCGGCGCCGCCGAACAGGCCGACTTTGCCGCCCTTGATGATGGGTGCAATGAGATCGATAACCTTGATGCCTGTTTCCAGCACCTCGCTTGCCGTTGATTGTTCGGTAAAAGCCGGCGCGGGACGGTGGATGGGCCAGCGTTCCTTGGATTTGACATCTGCGAGGCCGTCAATGGCATCCCCGGTGACATTGAACATCCGGCCGAGCGTTGCGGTTCCGACAGGGACCGCGATCGGGGCGTGGAGCGATGCGACGCTCATGCCGCGGGCAAGCCCATCGGTCGACGACATCGCGATGGCACGGACGGTATTCGCGCCGACGTGCTGCTGCACTTCCAGGATGAGGGGTTGCTGATCTTTTCGTTCGACGGAAAGCGCATCGAGCAGTTTGGGGATATCGCTCGTAAACCGGATATCGACAACGGGGCCGACAATCTGAACGATAGTTCCGTTTGTGTGCTGAGAATGTTTCATGACTTTAGGTGGTTTCAAGTGCTGTGCGTGATGCCGAGATCTCAGAAAGATCTTTCGTAATAGCGGCCTGACGGACCTGATTGAAGGTTACAACAAGATCATCAATCAGATCGGTAGCGGCGTCCGACGCATTGCGCATTGCCATCATGCGGGCAGCGTGTTCGGATGCCGTTGCATCCAAGAGTGCCTGGTAGAGCTGCATTTCAAGCAACCGGGTGAGCATCCTTTCGAGAACGTGCTCTGCAGACGGTTCAAACAGATACTCTTGGAGGGGGATGTCGTCCAAACCCCGGAATTCCTGCTGACCGCCAGTTTCTTTTATGGTTGTCTCAAGTTCAATGCGCTCAATCGGAAGAATGGTCCGCTCTTTCGCCTCTTGCCGGATTGCTGAGTGATAATCAGTCCAGATCAGGACAACGCGGTCATACGTTCCTGCCAGATACTCTGTCATTGCAAGTCGTGCAACCGGGAAGATGTCTTTGAGGACTGGCTGGCGAGAGGGGTTCGGGAACGCAGCGATGAGCGGAAAACGCAGGCGTTTGACCGCATCCTGTCCCTTTTTGCCGAACGTGAGGATATCCGCGGGTGTGCCGCCGAATGCCGCTACGGTTTTTTGGAGCCGCCGCACAAGCTGCGCTGTCAGCCCTCCTGCAAGACCGCGGTCGGAACTGAACACAATGCACAGTGCGCGCCGAACGTCGCGCTTGACGAGTAATGGGTGAAGCTCGGGATTGGTGACGGCAGAAAGATTCGTCAACATTGCCCAGGCATGGTACGCGTAGGTGCGTGTTGCAAGAGCCGCGGCGACGGCGCGTCGCATCTTCGAGGCAGCGACTAACTCCATTGCTTTTGTGATCTTCTTGGTGTTCGTGATGCCGCGGATGCGGCGTTTGAGGTCGCCGGTCGATGCCATGGTTATGGGTGAAATGTTTTCTTCGCAGAAAGGATCGCCTGCTCGACGTCGGTTGCAAGTGCGTCGGGGAGTTCCTTCTCCTTTCTGATTGCGGCAAGAAGCTTCGCGCCCCGGTTCTGGAGATGAGTCAGGGCATGCTGTTCAAACTTCTCAACTGATGCGACATCAATGTCATCAAGGAGTCCCTGCACTGCGGCAAAGATGATGGCGACCTGTTGTTCAACGGGTAGCGGGGCGTACTGCCCTTGTTTGAGCACTTCAGTCAAGCGGGCTCCGCGTTCGAGCTGCTTTCGTGTTGCCTCATCGAGATCGGACCCGAACTGGGCGAATGCTGCCAGTTCGCGGTACTGCGCAAGTTCAAGGCGCAGCTTCCCGGCAACTTTTTTCATGGCCTTGATCTGGGCGGAAGACCCGACGCGGGAGACCGAGAGGCCGACGTTCAGCGCGGGCCGAATCCCCTGATAGAACAGGTCGGACTCAAGATAAATCTGCCCATCGGTAATAGAAATCACATTCGTCGGGATGTATGCGGAGATGTCGCCTGCCTGCGTTTCAATAATCGGGATAGCCGTCAGCGAGCCGCCTCCATGTTCTTGAGAAAGTTTCGCAGCCCGCTCCAGCAGCCGCGAATGGAGATAAAAGATGTCGCCGGGGTACGCTTCACGCCCTGGAGGACGACGGAGAAGGAGTGAAATCTGTCTGTATGCCCACGCATGTTTCGAAAGATCGTCATAGATGACAAGAGCGTCCTTCCCGTGATCCCTGAAATATTCACCCATCGCACAGCCCGAGAAAGGAGCAAGATAGGCGAGCGACGCCGGATCAGCCGCGCTTGCGACAACGACAATCGTATGTTCCATGGCACCGCGTGCCGTCAGTTCTGCCACGATTTTGGCAACCTTCGACGCCTTTTGCCCTATGGCGACGTAAAGACAGATCATGTCCTCGTCCTTCTGGTTGAGAATCATGTCAACGGCAATCGCGGTTTTGCCGGTCTGGCGGTCGCCAATGATCAGTTCCCGCTGCCCGCGGCCGATGGGGATCATCGCATCAATAGCCTTGATACCTGTCTGCACCGGTTCCTTCACTGATTCGCGCGTCAGAACTCCGGGGGCGATCTTCTCAACCGGAGAAAAGTCGTGGGAGGCAATTGGCCCTTTTCCGTCCAGTGGTTCGCCGAGCGCAGAAACAACGCGGCCGACCATCCCTTCGCCGACGGGGACCTGTAAAATCTTCCCGGAGGCCCTGACGGTGTCCCCTTCTTTCAACTCTCTTCCCTCGCCAAGAATCATGGCACCAACAGTGTCTTCTGCCAGATTGAGCGCAACGCCAATCACCCCGCCGGGAAGCTCAAGCATTTCGGACGCATGAACACCAGAAAGCCCCGAGATCGTTGCAATGCCGTCGCCGACCTCCAAAATCGTCCCGACATGCGAACGTGTCGCGTCGGGCCGAAAACCCTGCAGCTGCTTTGTCAGAACATCAAGAATGTGGTCAGAAGAAGAGGTCATGGTTGGGTCGCTCGAAGGTGGTCTGAAAGATTTACAAGCATCATGCGGACGCTGCCGTCAATTTCCGTATCCCCGATGCGGACGACTGCCCCGCCGAGGAGCGACGGGTCAACATCGTGGTCGAGCGAAACCGGCGCCTGCAGGAACGCAACAAGGTCTTTCTGGAGTCGGCCGACCGGCACCTCGCGCGCTGTGGTCACTGCAACGCGAATCGTCCCTGTTGCTTCGTCCTGCAATCTCCGTGCTTCGGCCACAATGCTTGGAAGCATTCGTATCGAACGGTGCCGGCGCAGCAAGAACGACAGCCTCTCGGCGATTTTTTCCTGTTCCCCCGCCGACGCTCCTCTGGCCGCAGCGAGAAACGCCCGTGCATACTGTCGTGGCGCGTAGCTCATGTCCGTAATCGGTGAAGGGCATCGCGGATTAATTCCTCGTCGCCTTTTGCTGACAGCTTCTGCCGGATGACTTTCTCCGTGGCGCCGACAACAAGATGCGCTAGATCGGCACGCGCATCGCCGACGACCTTGTCTTTCATCAAACGGGCATCAGTCTCCGCTTTCGCAAGCATGCCGGCAATGCGTTTTTGTGTCTCTTCTTTCAACGACGCCGCGACATCTTTTGCGGACGCCCTCGCTTCTGCAAGAATCGCGTTTGCGTCTTTCTGGGCCTGTTCGAGAATCCGCTCACGTTCTCGCATGCTGTTGGCAAGATTCTGTTCGATCGCTTTTGCGTCGTCAACGGATTTGGCAATCGACCGCTCTCTTTTCTCGAGCGCGCGGAGAATAGGACGATAGGCGTATTTGCGCAATACAACGAGGAGCAGAAAAAAGTTCACTACCTGCGCAAGAAGCAGCTTCCAGTCGACACCGAGTTTTGCGAGAATGCTCCCTTCCTCCATCGGATATTAGACGAATTTGATGATGAGCGCGACCACCAGCGCATAAATCGCGATGGCTTCAGCGAAGGCGATGGCGATGAGCATCGGCACCTGTATCTTTGAGGCCGCCTCAGGATTGCGACCGATGGCTTCCATCGCTTTCGCCGCGAGCTTGCCGATGGCAAGGGCCGGCGCGAAACCGCCAAGGGTAATGGTCAGGCCGGTGGCAAGAAGCTTCATTGTTTCTGCATCCATACTGTCGTCCCTTTCGTGCGTGACGCGCCGTCGACGGGGCTGGGATGTATATCGCCGGGGCGCGAGACGCGTGAAGAATAAGTTAGTGAGTTTCAATCGTCGCGACCTTGAAGAAAACCAAGGTCAGAATAGCAAAAACAAATGCCTGGATAAATCCGACGAAGAGTTCGAGGAAGTAAAACGGCAAAGGGGCGATAAATGGCACGAGCGACGCGATGACAACCAGCAACACTTCCCCGGCAAAGACGTTGCCGAATAATCGGAAGGAGAATGAGACAAGCTTCGCGACCTCACCGAAGAGTTCCAGAAACCCGACCCCGGTCATGATCGGATTTTTGCCGAAATTGAAGTACCGTCTCGAAAACTTTGCGGCGCCAATCAGCATGATGCCGAAAACCTGCGTCGCGATGACGGAAATAACGGCAAGGGCAAGAGTCATATTCAGGTCGCTGTTGGTGCTCCGAAGAAATGGGAGAAGGATGTTCCTTCCCTCGTGAACCTCCTTGAGGCCGACCGTACCGAACCCCGGGAGCAAACCGAGCCAGTTTGCCGTCATGACAAAGAAAAAAATCGTTGCGACGATCGGGAAAAATCTCCTGGACTGCTGGCGGTCGCCGGTGACGGAATCCATGAGCTTCAGCATCTGGTCCACGATGACCTCAACGACGTTCTGGATGCCCTTCGGTTTTTCGCGCATGGTGCGGGAGAGCGCGCGGGCAATCAGCATGAGAAGGGCCATGGCGACCCACGAAGCAAGGAGTGTGTTCGTCACCGGGAAGCTCCCGATATGGAAAACAGGTTCTGCAGCAAGAGAAATATTCATCTGGCGTCAGGATGTTTTTTGTCGTCTTTGGACGACTGGGAGATGCTTTTCTGCGAAACGTTTTTCATAATCTTCAGTGCGCGAATGACCAGGGCGGTGGTAGAAATCACCATTGAGAGCAGGATACCGGCAAGAAGCAGCCACGGTGACGTGTCCAACCGCCGGTCCAGGAATCGCCCGAGCAGCGCCAAAATGACGAGCGGAACGGCAACGGTGTACCCGAACTGCCATGCATACGAGAGCGCCTGCCAGACCGCGCTTTTTTCTTTGGAATTATCAGGGTTCGTTTTCATGGTGCACCACACGACGCAGCGCATGTCAAATACACGTGCTGGCCTTTTATCCTAAAGGAAAAAAAATAGCGCGTCAATCCAGCGGATTTCTTGAATGAGGCGGGCGAATGTGGTACAAATGGGTTGTCAACGAGGAGGTTTCTCGTGGAGCTGTATCTTTGGGGACTCCTGTGGCTTGCGCTCTATGTTGCCTTCATGGAGTTCCGCGCATACCGCCGGCGTCGGCTGTTCAAGCGGTACCCATACGGCAGCCCGTTCATTGTGAGCCCAAAAAACGAACCAGATCCACCGCTCACGAAAGCGGAGCAGGATCTGATTGACAGCCCCTGGTGACGGGGGTTTTTCTTTCCGAGCGACAACAGCCTCAAGAAATCAAAGGCGAGGAGCCTCGCGGCACGAGAAGAGGTGAGGGGTCATAGAACTTGACAACGCTGCATTCTCCTGGTAGCATGCGGCCACTCTGCGATTCTGCCATCTGTGGGAGGTTGTATCATGTCGCAAGAAGAGGAACCGACCGTAAAAAAGCCGGATCCCCATCAAAAAGAGCCGCCCGAGCCGGAACCAGATCCTGGGAGCGGTCGGGGTATTACGCCAGACACGCCGTCCTTTACGGTGATCGGGCCGATAGGAGACCCTGTCCAATTCTACTCTCTTGCCGAAAAAGACCCGGATGACAAAGCGCCGGTGCTTAATGAGGAGGAGCTCTTCGAACCTTAGTACCCGCCGGCGGCGCGGGTAAAATTTGCAGGATCGTACTCCCGCTTGTCGGGAATCGAAAGAATCCGCGCTGTCATGTTCCTTCCCCCGCCTGTCCCAAGATCAGCGGGGAGTTTTGTTTGCCTTCGTTGTTCGATTTCCGCGATTACATCCAAATGCAGCAACAGGTTTTGTGTCCGGTCAGGGAGTACAGCTGTAAGAAGTTTACGATGCTGTTCAACTTCGGTTTGCAGCTCTTGCCAGAGCGGTGAAGCAAGCATTGCGGCCGGTTGCAGAGGATCCAGCTGAAATTGTAGCGCATAGAGTCGTCTGAGCGCTGAGGGCAGGCGGGTTTTTTTTGCTGTCACCATGTCGCTCGCGGCTCGAAAGAACGCTTTCAGCGCGATCTCCGTGTTCATAGCAAGCTGCCCTTCGAGTTCAAGCATGATATCTTGCCGAAAAGGGTGACGCCCAAGCTGCGCCATGCGAGAAGGATCGCGCAGCCCAAGGCCGTATTGCCGGAATAGATCTTCAGCATTTTTCCCGTCGGTGCCGAGAACGACCCTGGGCAGCTCCAGAACCCCTTCTTGCGGGGGACGCTCAGGGGTCTCAAAATATTTCACTCGGGGCATCTTCCCGTTGCGAACATCGTTCGCTGTCCGCCGGATCTTTCTCTGCAATTCTTCGCGCTCATCACTGGCAGTCGCGTCGACGGCAAGATACAGATCGGATTGACCGGGACGTCGAATTCGGACCACCATATCGATGCCCTGCTGCACATCGTCAAGATCGTCTGTGAGCGTCGCCTCGGTATCCGGCCCAAGAACTCCGCGTCGGCCGATGAAATCCGCGGTCATATACTCGAGACGTTTGCTGCCCGGCGGCGTCGGCCCAACCTCCTTGCGGATACGCTCAACCTCAACCTTGTCCTCCATAACCCGGTCATATCCGTAGACGTCAATATAATGGGCGGCGTTCGCTCGCCGCGCTTCTTGGGGCAGGACGATTTTACGTTCGAACAATTCGTCGTCAGCGCCAAAATCGCCACGGGGTTGCTCAAGGAAAGCATCCGGTGGCGGCGGACGATATGCCATAATTAGTCCTCCTCGCTTTTCGGGCGTTCCAATACCGGCTTTTCGAAGCCAATGCCAACCTCGGCGATCTTCACCACATCAGTATCCACCTTTTTGAGTTCTCCGGCCGCCTTGTCGTATGCATTGACGGTCGTGCCAAGATGTTTGCCCAGGGTCTGCATATACATCTGGTAGCTCGACAAATGCTTGCCCAGCATCTCTACGCGCTTGCGAATGTCAAGCGCGGACTGCTCAATCTGCATTGCACGAAGGCCTTGCAGAACGGTCTGGAGATACGCGAGAAACGTCGTAGGTGACACGATCAGCACGTGTTTTTCTTTGAACGCGTATTCAATAAGATCCTGCGTGTTCACCTTGATAGCGCCGATCTGGTTCACGAGCAAATCGTAGTAGATTGCCTCGGACGGGATGAACATGAACGCGAACTCCATCGTCCCTTCAGTCGGCCGGACATACTTGGACGTTTCATCGATGCGAAACTTCAGGTCCTGCTTGAATGCTTTCTCCAGCTCCGTCTTCCGTTGCTCATCCCGCGTCTCAAGGATACGATTGTAGTTTTCGAGCGAGAACTTGGAATCAACCGGGATAATCTTTTCTTTAACAAAAATAACGGCATCCACGATTTCACCGTTGGCAAATTTGTACTGCATCTGATAGCTCTTTGGCGGCAGGACGTTTTTCAGTACCGTTTCGAGATAGTATTCTCCCAGAATCCCCCGCTGCTTCGGATTCTTGAGGATGTCCTGCAGGTTTTGCAACTGCTCGGAGATGTTGAGGACTTGTCGGTTTGTTTCGTCCAACTTCGCAAGGCGGTCTGTCGCGTCCTGAATGATTTTCGCACTTTGCCCAAACTGGGTCTGCATGGTTTGCTGCATTGCCCGCGTGGTAGCATCAATCCTGCCCTGCATGCCTTGCAAGTTCTGGTTGAGCATCGTGAGCCCGGACGAGTCCTTCTGCGAATCCTGCAAGGACTTCAACTGGTCGGACATCCTCTGAAAGCCGGATATGAAACGTATGAGAAGGACGATGCCCACGAGCACCGCAATTGCTCCGAGAATGATGGCAAGAATTTCCATGACAAAGGTATTCTATCGCGAGTCGGCCACTCTGGCAAAACCACCCAAATGACTTCTTCTTCAGTGCCTGAGCAAAGGGCTGCGAAGCAGACCGAGGTCGAAGGCCCGGGCGAAAAGAGAAGCGCCTTCGACTGCGCTCAGGCACGGAATGAGACAGCCGAAGCCATTCAGGAGATGGCTTGGTGGCACGCAGAAAGAAGTGGCAATGCCCCCGCTTGCGCCGCTTTGGCGCCTAACCCGCTCTGCGGGTGGCACGCAGAAAAACAGTAAAGAAAAACCCGGCTTATTCGCCAGGCTTGTCGGTACGAGAATCGGGAGATCGCGTTGACCGGGTGAAATGCACCTGTCCGTCCCGCACTTCGACGGTGAAACCAAGTTGCTCAATGCAACGGATACGCCGGATGATTTCTTCGACGTGGTCGACAAGCGTGTCCCGGTCCGATGGTGCATGCGCTCGCCGGACACGGCCGACCGTGTAGGGCTTTCGGTGAATAGTGTAGGACTTTTCTTTGCCAAAGCCGAGTTTTTTCCCCGAAACAACCAGACCAAGCGAGGTGAGACGACCGACAACCTGGCGGACCGTTGAAAGACTCAGGTGCTCCGCGAGCAGCCGATAGAGACCAATGAGCTGATGCTCTTTCTGCGCCTCTGGGAACTGCCTCAGGAGAATGTCATACGCCTGTGCGACTCTGCGAGGCAAGACCACGGGTTCCCCTGCAGACGCCGCAAGACGCTTCGCCTCATCAGCCACTGCCTGCCGTTTGATCCGCTCCGGGACCTCGATTTCGGCTTTACTGCTCTCACCGATTCCGCCTCGTTTCTGGCGTTCATCGATCGCCCGGTTGATACGATGTTCCAGGGTTGTCCACTTGATCTTCGAGAGCTTGAAGACAAAGAAATATTGGAGCTGGCCGCCAGAAAAGTACCCGACGGTGATGGAGTGTCTGCCGACGGTGACCGTTGGTCGTCGTTTCCCTGGTTTGACATGACTTGACCGGACATGTCCCTGGTTAACATACGCCACACCGGGAATCCTGGTCAGCCATTCGCCGAATGACTTCGCGCCCTGGATCCAGGTCGAATGTGTGGCAAAGAGCTTGCCCATTGATCACCTCCTGTTTGTGGTAAAGAACTGGCTGGAACCTAGCAAAAAAGAGGAAAACGGTCAACACTCGGGGCTGAGCGTGGACCAAGCTTTCGATTGACTGGTTGTGACGATTACTGCGGCGGCAGGAACTGACCCGTTGCAATGTTGATACCGTTCTTCATGCTTGCCGGGAAAGCGGTGAACTCATAGAGCAGTCGCCTGCCGTCTGAACGGAAGATGCGCACGATGGCTTTGTCGCCAGAGCGAACCGCAGCGACGATTTCATCCTTTCCATCATCATCGAAATCCCCCGTCGAGAGAGAGAGGCCGCCGCGAAAGGACGGGTGGAACGCCATAAAGCCGGCATTCAAAAGCGTGTACGCGCCGTTTGCGCGGCGGCCAAAACTCCTTACAATCGGCCCACCACGCGAAGTCGGAGCCGCGAGAATTGTCGCGTTCCGAGATGTGCCAAAGACCCCGGAGCCCAGCTGCACGCCGCCGCGGAAAGACGACGGAAACGCCATAAACCCCAGAGCGGAGGGAACAAACCGCTTGTTGCGGTATTCGAATATTCTCACATGCGGGCCTCCAAGCCGTGCGGGGACCGTGAGAATCTCTTTTGTTCCGTTCCCATCCACATCACCAATGGCGATGTTGACCCCGCCGCGAAAGCTTTTCGAATAGGCAAAGAAATTGAGAATACGAGGTAGAAAACGGCCGCTCGTGTAGGTAAAAATACGGATATTTGACCCGCCCGATGCTGCCGGTGCGGTCACGATATCGCCCGTACCGCTCACGTCCACATCGCCAATGGCAACGTTGACACCACCGCGGAATTTCTTGGCGTACGCATAGAACTGATTGAGCTTATACCCGGTCGCCGAAAATACTTTCACCAAGGGCGCACATCCCGGGCCTGGAGCCGTAACGATTTCGTCGAATCCATCGGAGCCAAGGTCGCCAACCGCAACATTGACGCCACAGCGCATGGTCGATTCGTACGGCGTGAATTGCCACTTGAACTCACCTTTTCTGGTGAAAACCTTGACGACCGGCGGCGATCCCGCGTTCGATGCAGCGACAACGAACGTTTCCTGCTGACCTTCCGGTCCCCCGGATTCGCACAACTGTTCAAGTGCGGGCCTTTCCGTCGTCGTGCCACAGGCACTGGCATCTGTGCAAGTGCGTGTTTGCGAACCATTCGTGCATGCAGACCATTCCCCGCACTGCCAGTCCTCGACACACGAGAGTTTCGTGCATGACTGTCTTTCGGCGGGCTTCACGGTTGTCGTACCGCAACTGTTCAGGTCTGTGCACAGACGGGTCTGTGCACCGTCCGCGCAGTCGGACCATGTCGTGCACGACCAGCTCTCAAAGCATGCAGTCGTCGCTGTCGCGATGTTCGAGATCGCCGAACTATTGTTCGCCTCATCCGTGGTCTTCAACGCAAAGTAATACGTTGTCTTCGGAACAAGCCCCGGGACAATCATGCTCTGTGTTGTGCCGGAAGCTGCGGGAAGAGGCGGGCTTTCGACTTCGGACGCCGTTGCCCAGTTCGCTTCGGAGAGCGGCTCGGAACTATAGCGAACGCTGTATGACTGCGCCTGTCCGACCATATTGTCATCGCCCGGGGCCGTCCAGGTGAGCTGGACGGAGTTCGATCTATCGTTTGAGAAACCATGCAGCGGCGGTTCGTTTGTGGTGATGAGAATAAGAGGGAAAGCAAGAAGATACCATACGCCGATAAGCATGGTGACAACTGCGGTCGCAGCGACGGTTCCGCTCAGCCGGACTCCAAGCGCAGTGCGCTGTTCTACCATAACGGCCAACGATACTTTGTCTGTACGTATTTTCTTCTTGGACACAGGGCTGGCTGTAGTAAATCGGTCATGAACAGATCGAAAGAGGTTATGCACACATCTGTATCACACCATATCGACTCGGCGTCGTCAAATCGTTACTGAGGATTAAGGAAGAGCAAAGAAAGCGGCGGCGTTTCTTGCGGTGGATGATATGACCATTTCAATGTCACATGCCCTGATTTCCGCTATCCTTTCGGCAACATTGCGGACGTTGACCGGTTCGTTGCGCTTGCCACGATTCGGAACAGGTGTGAGAAGCGGCGCGTCAGTCTCAATCATAAAACGGTTGAGCGGGACAGAGCGTACCATTTCGGCAAGCGTGCCTCCGTTTTCAAACGTAATAATTCCACTGAAACTCAAGTAACAGCCAAGATCAAGAAATTCCTTTGCCTGATCGCGGTTCCCGAGGAACGTATGGATCATGGTTCGCGGGGCTGCATGAGTTCGGAGAACGTCAAGAAGATCGTCATACGCATCGCGACAGTGAAGAACAACGGGCTTGTGATGCGACCGCGCAAAATCAAGCTGCCGGACGAGCAGATCGTGCTGTTGCCGTTTGGCGTCCCGTTCCTGTTCGTCGTTGTCCGCCCACAAGTGATAATAGTCGAGCCCAATTTCGCCAACCCCAACGACTTTTGGTCGCTGGAGCAACTGTTCGTAGACCCCTTCTTCCCACTCTTCCTCTTGCACATACATGGGATGCAGGCCGACGACCGCAAAAAGGCCGTCATGGCGTTCTGCCAGTTCAGCCGCTGCTATACTGTCATCCGCGCGATTTCCGGCGAGAATACACCGCATGCCCGCTGCAGTGCAACGAGCGATCACCGCATCGCGGTCGGCCGAGAACTCCTCGTCCTGAAGATGGCAGTGGGCATCAGTGAGCATGGGAAAGTGGTCTCCATAGTCTCTGTCGATGCGACCTGGAACCGAGGAGACCGCTTACAGCCCTCCTGTGACCGAGCGAGCTCTTTCGTACAGTCCGGGCAAAAGCGGTATGACCCAACCAGATACCGCCAGAAAGAAACGTGAAACCGCACCGTTGTGGATGGTTGCCAGCATCTGTTCCGACAGCGGCAGCTTTGTCGCAACGCTCAGGATAATACCGGTAAACAGCACCCCCTCAATCGCACCCAGAACGAGGCCGCCGAGACGGTTGAACCCTTTCAACCCTGGAATGATCGCCGCAAGCCTGTAGGCCTTATCCACCAGATGAAACAAAAGACCGATGAGTTTTGTCGTCACACCGAAAACCAAGATGAAGCTTGTGATGGCTGCAACAAGCTCGTTGTTCCCAAGAAGCGGGAGCGTGAAACCGCCGACCGACCGGAACGTCCTTGCGGCAATGATGGAGCCGATGGCCATGCCAACGATCGATCCGACCGCTTGAATCAGCCCGGTAGTAAAGCCAACGAGCGCAAAGACAGCGACCACCGCGACGAGAACGGTGTCGAGTGTCATGGAGCTATGGTGATGGATGATCGACCCGCTTGCATGAGAAAATAGGTACAGCGCGCCCCGCTGAAACGCTCGAGCAGTTTGCCGAGCGCGTCCGCCGCCTCCTTGAGATCGATATCGGTTTTCGGTGGCAGACTCTCTACGATGAGCAAACCATGTTTGGTGGCTTGAGTCAATTTTGTCCGATCCGCCTCTCGCCAGTTGAAACGACGACAAACACAACCCTGCGCATCGCGGTAGATAACTTCACCACGGTCAGGTGGATCCTCAACCGTTTGCCCGAGCGGAGTGAACGTCTCATCTCCCCGAGCGCGAACAAGCTCCAGGTCACCTCGAATTTTTGCAAGGTCCTCCCCGCCAGTCGGCAACAGGTATTTGAGCGAGACAAGATTATAGCAGTCGACAATCGTATTGATGCGCGGCAGAGGGTCCCCTTTGACGCTCCGCCGAAGGAGTGCCTCAACCGAACTTCGGTAGTTGCTACCAACTCCAAACTTTCGATAGGCATCACGCCATATCGCAATCGCTGGATGTTGCGCAATGGCAAAGGTCTCAGAAAAAATCTGGCGGGAGATCTCTTGTTCGCGAACCATCAGTGACCCAAGCTCCTCGTCGACGCGCAGGTTGTCGCAACTGCGGGCGACAACGACCGCGAGCACCAGATCGGGATAGAGCTCCAGCACTTCCTCGCTGATACGGACCTTCATATCTTCAGGAAAGGCGCGGGAACAGCGGGCTGAGGGGTCGCAGTGACCGTCCGACAGGGAGGGGATCGTTTGCACGGCGGATATCGTCAAGCCGGCCAAGGCCGAGCGCGTCCGCAAGCGCTTGTGCTTTTTCTGGAAGAAAGGGGGCAAGCAGCCATGCGGAGTCGCGGAGAAGAAGCAAAAGGTCTGCGAGCACATTGCTGAGTTCTTTGGGATCTGTTTTTGCCAGCACCCACGGTTTGGCCTGGTCAACCCGAAGATTCCCTGCGATCATGAGTTTCAACACAGCCTTCAATGCACGGTCAAAGGCGAGGCGTTCGAACGCCGCAGTAGAGTCCTCCCACGCCTCTCTCGCCACGGCACGGAGTGGAAGCATCGTGGACGACGCAACGGGCATTTCGGCGCCGCAATACTTTCCTACCATCGCGATGACTCTGCTCGCGAGATTCCCGAACGTATTCGCAAGGTCGGCATTGTACTTCTCGGCAAAACGTTCCTCCTGGATGTCACCGTCCTCGCCGAATGGAAACTGTGACAGGAGAAGATAGCGGGTCGCGTCAGCCCCGAATTTCTCAACCAACGCCAGCGGATCAATCACATTCCCAAGCGATTTCGACATTTTGTTCCCATTGAGCGTGAAAAAGCCGTGGACGAACAGCCGTGCGGGAGGACGCTCCCCTGCCGCAATGAGCAATGCCGGCCAGTAAATCGCGTGGAACTTCAGGATGTCTTTCGCCATGAAATGAAGCACATGCGGCCAGAAATGGTCGAACCGTTCACGATTGGCCGTTGTGCCAATCCCCGTCAGATAGTTCTGCAGGGCGTCCACCCACACGTACACCGTCTGTGTCGGATCTCCCGGGAACGGGATTCCCCAGGTGACCTTCTCGCGGGAGACGGAAAAATCCCTGAGCCCCTGTTTGAAAAGACCGAGGGTTTCTTGCCGTCGTGTTTCGGGTTCGATGCGAATCTCGCCTGACCGTATCTTCCGTTCCACTTCGTCCGCGTACTTCGTGAGCCGAAAGAAATAGTTCTTCTCCTTCAGCGGTATGAGAGGACGTTGATGCGTTGGACATTTGCCGCTGTCCGCTTCGGTCTCGGTGTAAAACGCTTCACAGCCCGTGCAATAGAGGCCCTCGTAGACGCCCTCGTAGATGGCGCCGCGTTCCTGCAACGTCGCGATAAATGACGTTACCTGCTGCACATGATCCGAATCGGTCGTGCGGATAAACCGATCGTACCGAAGATTGAGCGCCGCAAACGCGGCTTGAAAGCTCTCGCTGTACTGGTCGCAGAATGCTTTCGGGCCCATTCCCGCTTTCGCCGCTGACTCGGCGACCTTCGCACCATGTTCATCCGTCCCAGTGAGGAAAAAAACCTCTCTGCCCCGGAGCCGGTGGTATCGCGTCAAGACATCCGCAGCCAGCGTTGTATACGCATGGCCAATATGCGGCTTGTCATTGACATAGTAGATGGGTGTCGTGATGTAGAGGGGGTCGGACATCTTGGACGGGGTTATGCCGAGTCCTGCCCCGTGCAGGACCCCGAGCTTGCGAGAGGGCATGGTACGGGGTCATTCACGTAGTAGACCCGGCGTTGTGGTGTAGAAAGGGTCGGACATTGACGCGTGATGGATGTTGAAGAAGCCGGGATAGTGGACCACACCATCCCGTCCGGCGCGAGGATGGAGCGTTCATTACATTGACGCCATTTTTACATCAGGCGGCCCGCGACGCGTGCGACGATCCTCGAACAAATCATTGATGAAGACATCGATGATGGTCGCAACGGGCACGGCAAGTACGACACCGAGGAACCCCCCGATCCGGACGCCGACCATGACCGCAAGCAGGATGACGAGCGGATGCAGGCCGACGGTCCGCTGCATGACTTTGGGGACCAGAAGGTTGTTCTCAAGTTGCTGGACGAGTACATAGAGCAAAACCACGAGGAGCGCGAGTAACGAGGACTGTGAGGCAGCAAAAAAGACGGCTGGAATAGCACCAATGACCGGCCCGATGAAGGGAATAATTTCCATAAAGCCGGCGAACAACGCAAGAACAAGGGCAAATTTGACTCCGAGAAGCGTCAGCCCAAGATAGGTGACCGCGGCAATGATGACGGAGAGAAGCAGCTGTCCGCGCAGCCACCCCCCCATTTTTGCCTGGATTTTGCCGATAAGCTGAACAAGGTAGGGTTGGAATTTCGGCGGCGCAAGGGACTGGATGAGCTTGCGGGGACCGCTCTCCTCAATCGACATGAAGAACGTGATGACAAGAACGGTGAGGAACGACGCTACCCCGCCGAAGATGGAGGACAATGTCCCGAAGATGCTGCTCGTCAGTTGCAGCAACCCTTGCGTGAAACCCTGAAGGTTTTTCTCAAGTGCGGCAACGGCGTCGGCCGGGGTTGGCGCGTTGTCAAGGGCGAAGAGGCGGCCCGCGACGCTCGTATAGAGTTCCGGCAATTTCGTCGTGAGCATGCGCACCTCTTCAATGAGAGCGGGGACGATGAGAACGACGGTGAGGCTCAACAGTCCAAAAAACAGTGCGGCGATTCCAATCGTGCTCGCGGCACGAGGAATTCGTTTGCGCTGCAAGAAGTCGACCCACGGCGCAATTGCCGAAGAGAGCGCAAAGGCAATAAACACCATGATAATCACATCGCGGATCAGATAGAGAAACCAGAGCACCAGCAAGACAAGCACCATCCGCAGGACGGACGAGGTCGTGATGACGATGGATCGGTGTTCGCTGTTTGCCATGGGGATTGACGGGACACCACAAGTATAGCGCGATGCGACACAAATGCGAAGTACTAGCGCTCAAGCAACTGCTGGAACTCCTTTGCGTTTTTGAATGGGCCGATGACGGCAAGATTCAGCTTGCTTGGCTTGAAGATTGCCCGTGCGACGCGCTGGATGTCAGATCGCTTCACCCTACGGAACTCCGCGAGGTACTGCTGTGGTGTCTTGATGATGCCCGTGAGCAGTTCCTGCCTTGCGATATAACTTGCAATCTCTTCGGAGTCCTCCAAACTGATGGTGAGCTTGCCGCGAATATAGTCCTTTGCGTGCGCAAGCTCTTCCGTGGTCACCCCGTCCCGCTTGACGCGGGCCAGCTCTTCGAGGATGACCGTCACGGCATGCTGCGTGCGCTGACGATCCACACCGGCCTGGATGTAGAACGCGCCGGTGTCTGTGTACGACGAACGGGATGCATGGACGGAATAGGCCAATCCTTCTTTTTCACGAACGCGGACGAAGAGGCGCGAGCTCATGTTGCCGCCGAGGATAACGGCAAGAAGGCCGAGTGCCGGAAGATCCTTGTGAAGATACGGCAATGCAGGATAGCCCATGCCAAGTTGGACCTGCTCCGTCTTCCGCGTCACGAGCGTCACCTGTGGCTTGGCCTGGTACTGTTTGAAGGAAACGGGCGTTGCCGGCTTTTTTCCGCGCGCTGTCGTGCCAAACAGTTTCTCCACGGCTTTCAAGGTTGATGCCTCGTTGAACTTCCCCGCTACCGTCAGGACCATGTTTGTCGGGAAGTAGTGCCGTTCGAAGTAATGGACGATATCCTCCCGTGAAAGTTTTTTGATGACGGCTTTCGGCCCTGAAATGTGACGGCCCAACGGGTGTTTCGGGCCGAACACCCGTTCCTCAAAGATGTCCTCAATAAGCATGACGGGGTTATCCATGTACATGTTGATCTCCTCCATCACGACCGTGCGCTCGCGGTTGATTTCATCCAGAAGAAACTTCGAGTGCCAGAGCATGTCGGCAATGATGTCAAGTGCGCGATCGATATGCTCTGCGCCGAGCTTGACGTAGTAGCCGGTGTAGTCCTTGCCCGTGAATGCGTTGAACTCCGCGCCGACGCTATCCAGTTCTTTCGTGACGTCGCGTGATGTCGGTCGTTTTTCCGTTCCCTTGAACATCATGTGCTCAAGGAAGTGCGAGACGCCGTTGTTACGGGCTGTTTCGTACCGTGATCCGACATTCGTCATCGCCAGGACTGTTACGGCACCGGTATCGGCACGCGGCGCAGTCAGGACGCGAAGGCCGTTCGGCATGAGCTGTTTTTTGTAGTTCATCACAACGAGAGTTTAGGTGATAAAAAGGATCTGAGGTCAGAGATGGCAATGCGTTCCTGTTTCATGGTGTCGCGGTCACGAACGGTGACCTGTTTGTCCTCAAGCGACTCGAAATCCACCGTCACGCAGAATGGTGTGCCGATCTCATCCTGTCTGCGGTATCTGCGACCGATGGACGCAACTTCGTCATACGTACACATCCATTCTTTTTTCAAATCGGCAAGAATCGTCCGGACGAGGTTGGCCAACGGTTCTTTTTTGGAGAGCGGCAACACGGCGACTTTGTACGGCGCGAGCGCAGGATGGAGCTTGAGAACGACCTCCTGTTCCTTCGTACTTTCTGTTGTGGTTGTCCGTCCACCCTTAATAACCGTATAGGCGTCAAGAAGAAATGCCAATGCTGCCCGCTCAACACCGAAGGACGGTTCAATAACGTATGGAACAATCGTTCCCTTTTCATCCTTGTACGACAGCTTGTGCGCCTTCAGATCAAAGTCCGTCCTGTTTGCAATGCCGAGAAGTTCGCCCCAGCCCTTGTCGAAAGGCCAGTGATAGAGAATATCCGTTGTCGCCTTGGAGTAATGCGCGAGTTCATCCTTTTTCTGCTTGTACTCCTTCAGGTGATCCGGATGAATGCCAAGATCGAGAAACCACTGCTTGGACTCTTTGACGAGCGTTTCGAACC
>CAZCGY010000017.1:0-9537 GCA_964498355.1 uncultured Gammaproteobacteria bacterium
CGTAGGCGAGGAAGGGGATCCTCGCCTACGACCGTAGGTGGAGTTCCCATAGTTGCTTTGGGGTTTTTGAGATCCCTCCCCCTTCGACTTCGCCCCTTCAGCTTCGTTCAGGGGCTTCGCTCAGGGTCGGGATTGTTGCCCAGGGGGGAATCATCCATTCCACTCCTGCGAAAACTATCAATTCCAAAAAACCAAAGAAAATATGATTTGGCTAACCTTAGCAAAATTATGTGTGAATAGTGCGTGGATACCCCAAACCCTTGCCAGATTTGAGGGTTCTGCTATAATCACGACTGCAATCTTTTGGGTTTTGCTTTGTGCATGCCCAAAAAATGCATTTTTCTATATTTATTAACGCGACTGGTCCACAAATCCCCATCACGTCCGGGGTGTCGCAAAAGGTAACGAAGATGGCAGACAAATTTGATCGCTCGAAACCGCACGTGAACGTCGGCACCATTGGCCACGTTGACCACGGCAAAACCACGCTGACTGCAGCTATTTTGAAGACGCTGCGGGAATCCGGTCATACGGCCCAGGATAAGAACGTCGACCAGATCGACAACTCGCCCGAAGAAAAAGCTCGGGGTATTACGATTGCAACGACCCACGTCGAATATGAGTCAGACAAACGGCACTATGCGCACGTCGACTGCCCGGGCCACGCCGACTATGTGAAAAACATGATCACGGGTGCTGCCCAGATGGACGGCGCCATTCTTGTCGTCTCCGCCGCTGACGGCCCGATGCCGCAGACCCGCGAGCACATTCTGCTCGCACGCCAAGTCGGCGTTCCCTACATTGTGGTCTTTTTGAATAAAGTCGACCAGGTCGAGGACAAAGAACTCATCGACCTCGTTGAAGAGGAAGTCCGGGATTTGCTCAAGAAGTATGAATATCCGGGAGCAGAAACCCCGATCATCCGCGGTTCGGCACTCAAGGCGCTTGAAGGGGATGCAGATGCAAAGGCGGCTATTCTGAAACTCGTCGAGGCGCTCGATACGTACATCCCTGAGCCGGTCCGTGAGACGGACAAGCCCTTCCTCATGCCCATCGAGGACATCTTCTCGATCGAAGGCCGCGGAACAGTGGTCACGGGCCGCATTGAGCGCGGCACCATCAAGGTGAACGAAGAGGTGGAAATCGTCGGCATCAAACCGACGGCGAAAACGGTTGTGACGGGCATTGAAATGTTCAACAAGCAGCTGGATGAAGGCCGTGCAGGCGATAACGCAGGGCTGCTTCTCCGCGGAACGAAAAAGGAAGACGTCGAACGCGGGCAGGTGCTTGCCAAAATCGGATCAATCACGCCGCATACCGAGTTCACGGCTCAGGTCTACATCCTGGCGAAAGAGGAAGGCGGCCGGCACACCCCGTTCTTCAAAGGGTACAAGCCGCAGTTTTACATCCGAACGACCGACGTGACCGGCGAGGTGGAACTTCCTTCGGGGACGGAGATGGTCATGCCGGGCGACACGCTGACGCTGAACATCAAACTCATCCAGCCGGTCGCGCTTGAAGAGCAGCAACGCTTTGCAATCCGCGAGGGAGGCCACACCGTGGGAGCCGGTGCCGTGACGAAGATTAGTAAGTAATGCGGCCGGACGCAGACCGCTCCTCGTACCTTCTCAACATCACGAATGGCAGACACCGTCACGACCGACAGCACGCACCAGCGGATCCGCATCAAGATCCGCGCATACGACCATCGCATCATCGACCAGTCGAGCAGGACGATTATTGATACGGCAGAACGGACCGGCGCAACGATCAAAGGGCCGGTGCCGCTCCCGACTGAGAAGAGCCGCTATACCGTCATCCGCTCCCCGTTCGCGCACAAGAACTCCCGGGAGCAGTATGAAATGCGCGTGCACAAGCGCCTCATCGACATCATTGATCCGTCGGCGAAGACCGTCGATGCGCTCATGAACCTGGATCTGCCCGCAGGCGTGGACATTGAGATTAAAATGTGATCCACCCCTTTGGGGTGAGATGTGATGCGCAAGCATCAACCCGTCGAATGACGGGGTTTCCGTCCGGGTAACACCGGGCATGTCCCTCAACAAGATAACTCGTGAAAAGGGGCCCGGTCATGCGACCGGGCAGGGCGAATAGGTCCCGCCGCAGCGGCGGGTAACAATTGGCCACCGACATTCAAACCGTGGGAATCCCAAGTTCTGACTTGGGCGCCGACTGTTGCTGCTCGATGGCATCCCACGGTTTTTTGTTCACCACACATGAAAAAGTTTCTTCTCGGCAAGAAAATGGGCATGACGCGACTCTTCCGCTCGGACGGCAGGGTTGTGCCTGCGACCGTCATCGCGGCAGGCCCGTGCACCGTGACGGCCGTCCGGACGACTGAGAAGGACGGGTACACCGCGGTCCAAATCGGCCTGGGAACGTCCAAGCACATCGCAAAGCCCCAGGCAGGGCAGTTTAAGGAGCTCGGGAAGTTCCGTCATCTCCGGCAGTTCCGCGTCGCCTCATCTGAGGGCTGGGAAGTCGGCAAGCAGCTTGATGCTGATCTCTTTGCAGTCGGCGATCGTATTACCGTCACGGGAACGTCCAAGGGAAGGGGATACCAAGGTGTGGTCAAACGCCATGGCTTTCACGGCTCTCCGGCATCACATGGGCACAAAGATCAGCTGCGCAAATCCGGTTCCATCGGATCGACAGCTCCGCAGCGCGTGTTCAAGGGCATCCGGATGGCGGGGCAGATGGGCAACGTCCGCGTTTCGATACGCAAGCTTGAGGTGGTCGAAGTTCGCAAAGACGCCCACGAGATCCTTGTCAAAGGGGCTGTTCCCGGTGCTCCTCGATCGCTCGTCCTGCTGCAAACTGAAGGAAAGGGCGCATGATGATGCAGCGGCGGCTTTCCACGCTTGTTTCTTTTCACGCTCTTGCCGCGGATCTTTCGGGGTTCGGCACGCCGCTTCTTCTCATGGCGTTTGTCGCGTTTGCCTCAGGTATGATCGCCCTGGTTGCTTCTCGGGATTTTCTCACATCATGAAACTCAAGGTCTACAATCTGAGCGGTGCGCTTATCGGCGAGCAGGACGTTCCCGCGACGCTTTTCGATATTGCCCAGAACCCGGCGCTTTTGCAACGGGCCGTTCGTGCGCAGCAAGCGGCGAGCCGGCAAGTCCTCGCACACACGAAGACCCGCTCCGAAGTCCGCGGCGGCGGCCGGAAGCCATGGAGGCCGAAGGGGACGGGCCGTGCGCGGCACGGCTCCATCCGTTCGCCCCTGTGGGTTGGTGGCGGCGTGACGTTCGGACCGCGCAAGAATCGCAATTTTCTGTTGCGCATCAATAAGAAGGAGGCGCGCAAGGCGCTCAGAATGGCGTTGTCACTGAAGGCGAAAAACGATCAGGTGGTGCTTATCGACAAGCTCGAGCTGCCGAAGATACAGACGAAAGCGCTTGCGGCTGCACTGCACAAACTCCCGACGAAAGGGAAAACCACGCTGCTCATCCAGGCGAAACAGGATGCAGTCATCGCGAAGTCGGCCCGCAATCTTCCGTCGGTGACGACCATTGCCGCCCGCAATCTCAATATTTTTGATGTGCTTCGTCATCGTGTACTCATGTTGCCTGTTGCGGCGCTTGACGTTCTGACCTCGACGTTTGTTCGAACGAAATAATCCTATGGGACTTTTCGACAGATTCAGAAAGAAGCAGACCCGCGAACGCCTTGCTGCGATCAGCAAAGGCGGCGAGAAAGCGCAAACCCCGGATCCCTCCGTGCCAAAGCAGGAGAAGGAACAACCACGGATCCCGGCCAAGGACGGGGAGAAAAAGCAGCCGGCACGCGCTGCCGTTGACCTCCCGTCCACGGCACACGCAGTTCTGCTCCACCCGCTCATCACCGAGAAGTCAACCATGCAGCATAGCAGGGGCCAGTATGCCTTTGCAGTCCGCACCGACGCCAACAAGCAGGAGGTCCGAGATGCGGTCGCCGAGGTGTATGGCGTCACCGCACAGTCGGTGAACATCCAGCGCTATGACGGAACGTGGGTCACATTCGGTCGGCACCTGGGGAGAACCAAGCACTGGAAGAAGGCGATTGTCACGCTCAAGGAAGGCGAAACCATTACCATGACCGAAGCCGTCTAACATGCCAGTCAAGAGATACCATCCGAATACCCCCGGCAGACGCTTCGCCTCGGTGATCGTCCGTGAGGGCTCGGCGCGCGCACGACCCTTCAAGCGCCTCCTGCGCTCAAAGATTCGCGGCTCTGGTCGTAATAACCAGGGGAAAATCACCGTTCGCCATCGCGGCGGCGGTGCAAAACGGCACTACCGTGTTGTGGATTTCATTCAAGAAAAGTATGACATCCCGGCACGCGTTGTTGCAGTTGAATATGACCCGAATCGGACAGCGGACATTGCACATGTCGTCTACCGCGACGGTGAACACCGCTACATGCTCGCACCGAACGGCCTGAAGGTCGGTGATGCCGTCCTGACCAGTCAGAAGCAGATCCCTGTTCGTGTCGGCAACCGGCTGCGCCTTGAATTCATCCCGAGCGGCATTCCGGTGTCGAATGTCGAGCTTGTTCCCGGGCAGGGCGGCAAGATCGTACGATCCGCCGGTGCTTCCGCAACCATCATGGCGCTTGACGGCGATTTCGCGCAGCTCAAAATTCCTTCCGGCGAGATCCGCATGATCGGGAAGAACTGCCTGGCGACCGTCGGCGAAATGTCGAATGGCGAGTGGCGGAACATTCGTCTGGGCAAAGCGGGAAGAATGCGCCAGTACGGCATCCGCCCGCGCGTCCGCGGCAAGGCGATGAATCCCGTCGACCACCGGCACGGCGGCGGCGAGGGCAATCAACCCATTGGCTTGCGGCGGCCCGTCACGCCATGGGGTAAACCTGCGTTGGGCGTGCGAACCCGCCGCCGGCGAAAGTATTCCAACCGCTTCATTATGAAACGACGCGGATCGTCACAGACCTGGGGCCAGCTTTCTTCATGACGCACATGCACTCTTGACGAGTGGGTGCGCGCATGGTACCCCTTCACCCGATCCCTTTTCTCTCTCACCACGCCAATGTCACGAAGTCTCAAGAAAGGACCGTTCACGGATGCGAAGCTGCTGAAAAAGCTTTCGAAGCTTCAGCGTGGCGATCGCACCGTCATCAAAACCTGGTCGCGCGATTCCGTCATTACGCCGGAGATGGTAGGATTTACGATCGGGGTGCACAACGGCAAGGAGCACATCCCTGTTTTTGTGGTTGAGAACATGGTCGGTCATAAACTGGGTGAGTTTTCACCGACCCGCAGGTTTACCCGTCACGGAGGCAGGATGCAACGCGAACAAGAACAGGCAGCGGCAGCAAATGCCGCGGTACAGCCTGCACCCGAAGCACCGAAGCCGAAACCATCATGACCGTCCGCGCCTCACTTCGGTATCTTCGCATGTCGCCCCGCAAAGTCCGGCTTGTTGTGGATGGAATTCGAGGACTTTCTGCCGACGCTGCGGAACGCCAGCTGCTGTTCAGCCCCAAGCAGGCGGCGAAGCCCGTTTTGAAACTCCTGCGCTCAGCCATTGCGAATGCCGAACATAACTTCAAGCTCCGCCGTGAGGGTCTCACCATATCGACGATCGTGGCGGACGGCGGCCCGGTGCTGAAGCGCTTCCAGCCGCGCGCCTTTGGATCAGCCGCGGCCATTCTCAAGCGATCGACACATGTCACGCTCATCCTCAGCGCGCCCGAACCATCGGCGGCGAAACATGGGTGGCCGGAAAAGGAGCAGCACAAAGGAAAGCAGGCATCAGAAAAGGGTCAGGCGCCCGTGGCCAGCGAAAAGGTCCGGAACAGGAAGAAGCAATCATCTCGGAAAACCGCATCATCCAAACGCACGAAGCCATCATGAGACGACTATGGGACAGAAGGTAAATCCACGCATTTTCAGAATCGGCGTCAACCAGACATGGAGTTCGCGCTGGTTCGCAAAAAGCAAGTTCGGCCCATTCTTGCAGCAGGATGAGCGCATTCGCAAATTCATCAAACGGAAGTACAGAACCGGCGGCATCGCGCAGGTTGAGATTGCGCGCACAGGGTCGGTCCTCACCGTTACCATTCGCACGTCGCGCCCCGGTGTGATCATCGGCCGCGGCGGCACAGGTGTCGAAGAGTTGAAAAAGGAACTTGGAGCAATCGTTCGCGAGACGAGCGTGGCGACGGAAAAGAAAACCGCTCTGAAGATCAACATTGAAGAGGTGCAGAAACCCGACATGAATGCAGAGTTGATTGTCCAGAGCGTCATCGAACAAATTGAGAAGCGCCTGCCATTTCGCAGGGTCCTCAAGCAAACTGTTGAACGAGTCAAGCGTTCGGGAGCCAAGGGGGTCCGCGTCATGATTGCCGGCCGGCTCAACGGCGCAGAAATCGCACGGACCGAAGCGCTCCATGCCGGGAGCATCCCCCTCCATACCTTGCGGGCGAACGTCGACTATTCACGCGGCGTCGCGCATACGACGTATGGCGCGATTGGGGTGAAGGTCTGGGTCTATACGGGCGACGTTTTCGAAGGCGAACCTCCATCCTCATAAATCTTCTCCCATGTTGTTTCCAAAGAAAGTCAAACATCGCAAGTGGCACAAGGGGCGCGTTCGCGGCGCCGCAACACGTAAGATGACCATTGCATTCGGCCAGTATGGTTTAAAATCCCTTGGGACACACTGGGTCACTGCCCGGCAGATCGAAGCTGCCCGTCGGGCAATGACGCGGTATGTCCAGCGCGGCGGAAAAATCTGGGTCCGGATCTTTCCTGACAAACCAGTAACCGTGAAGGGCAACGAAATCCGCATGGGCGGCGGTAAGGGCGCAGTCGACCACTATGTCGCCGTTGTGCAGCCGGGCATGATGCTCTTCGAAATGGACGGCATCTCAGAAAGCACCGCACGCGAGGCCCTGCGCTTGGCATCGCACAAATTGCCGATTCGCACCGCATTTTGTCTCAAGGAAGGAGCTGCTGCATGACCATCAGTGAGCTGCGTGAAAAGAATACGGTGGAACTTGAGAAGCTGCTTCGCGAAAAGCGCGAAGAGCTGCGCGCACTTCGCTTCAAGGTCTCGGCGGACCAGCATAAAAACGTCCGTGAGCTCCGGGCTGCACGAAAGACCATTGCCCGTCTTGAAACACTGATTCATGAACACAGGAACAACAATGGAACGTCCTAAAACCGGCGTTCGCCGCTCATTCCGCGGGACCGTCGTGCGCGCGAAGATGAGCAAGACCGCAGTCGTGCGTGTCGCACGCTCGCTCTGGCATCCGAAATATCACCGCCAGTATCGAGTCAGCCGCACGTTCAAGATTCATGACGAGAAGAATGTCTGTAAAGTCGGCGACGTCGTTGAATTTGTTGAAACTCGGCCGCTCTCGAAAGAGAAACGCTGGCGGCTGCTCCGCGTCCTTCATTCTTCTGGCACATGATCCAGCTGCGCTCCATCCTCAATTCGGCGGATAACACCGGCGCGAAGAAGCTTGGATGCATCAAGGTGCTCGGAGGATACAAGAAGCGGTACGCCCGCATCGGCGATATCATTACCTGTTCGGTCAAGGAAGCGGCTCCGCATGGCATGGTCAAGAAGGGAGAAGTGGTGCATGCGGTGATCGTCCGGCAGCGCAAAGAGTATAAGCGCCCGGATGGCTCCTACATTCGGTTTGATGAAAATGCAGCGGTCGTCGTTGATCGCGCATCGAAAGAACCCAAAGGGACCCGCATTTTCGGCCCGGTTGCGCGCGAACTCCGCACGAGGGGGTTTATGAAGATTATCTCGCTGGCACAGGAGGTTTTATGAGCACAAAGCTACCAAAGTTTCGAACCGGCGATACGGTCAAGGTCGTCACGGGTCCTGATCGCGGTAAGCAGGGGAAGATCACGCAGATACTTGGGCGCGAGTACCGTGCGGTCGTCGAGGGCGTCAATTCGCGCAAGAAGAATGTGCGTGCGCGGCGTGAGCGGCAAAAGGGTGAAATTGTCGAGTTCAATGCACCCGTCCATCTCTCAAACCTTCTTCTCGTCTGTCCGCATTGCCACAAGCCGACACGCAGCAAGGCGCTTCTCTCTTCTGACAGCAAGAAAGAGCGGCAGTGCCGCCATTGTTCCACTACCATCTCCCCATGAGTGAAAAACCTCGATTACAAGTGAAATACGATCAGGAGGTCGTTCCGGAGCTCAAGAGCGCGTTGCAGCTGCAGAACGTCCTTGCCTTGCCTCGTCTCGAAAAGGTGGTCATCAACGTGGGCGCGGGCCAGACAAAGGATCCAAAGAGAACTGAGACGGCGATTGCGACGCTTGCGAGCATCACGGGTCAAAAGCCGGTGGTGACGAAAGCCCGCAAATCCATCTCGAATTTCAAGATCCGGCAGGGAATGGGCATCGGCGTGATGGTGACCCTTCGAGGCAGAAGAATGTATGATTTTCTCGATAAACTGATCCATGTCAGCCTGCCGCGCGTGCGGGATTTTCAGGGGCTTGCACCCGCCGCATTCGACGGGCAGGGGAACTATACCATCGCATTTCGCGAGCACAACGTTTTTCCTGAAATCAGCGGCGATGCCGTCGAGTCGTTGCACGGTCTGCAGGTCACCATCTGCACCACGGCACAAACGCCGGCGGCCGCGGCGACACTCCTTCGATCTCTTGGATTCCCCCTGAAAACGTAGCCATGGCAACCTCTTCACAAATTGCAAAATCGCTTCGATCGCGGACGCAGGCAAAGTTTTCGACCCGTGTTGTGCGTCGTTGTTGGCGCTGCGGTCGAAAACGCGGCTATATGCGTAAGTTTGACCTTTGTCGCATCTGCTTTCGGGAATTCGCGAACAAAGGAGAGATCCCGGGCATCATCAAGGCGAGCTGGTCCTAATGACAACTGAGAAGTAAGAATGAAGAGTGAAGAAATACAGTAACCCCCCTCTTTCTTTCTCCCTTCTCCGTTCTCACTTCTCCCCCCTCACTCTGAATTATCCCTTATGACCGATCCCATTGCAGACATGCTGACCCGCATCAGGAACGCGAACCGGCTGCACAAGCCGGAGGTCCAGATGCCCTACTCGAAGGCGCGACACGCCATCGCCGAGATTCTTGCGCGTGAGGGCTTCGTCGCTGACGTCAAAAAAATCGACGACCGGTTTGGGAGCCTGAACATCCACCTGAAATATGACGACGGTGGACGCCCGGTTCTTCGGAGCTTGCGACGTGTGAGCAAACCGGGGCGGCGTGTCTATGCAAAAAGAAGTGAACTTCCTGTTGTCTTGTCGAACACGGGAATTGCCATCCTGTCAACGTCTTCGGGGATCATGACGAACAAAGAAGCAAAGCAAAAAGGGGTTGGCGGCGAAATCTTGTGTGAAATTTTTTAACACTCACCATGTCGCGTATCGGTAAAGTTCCCATACCGCTCCCCAGCAATGTCACCGTGACCGTCACGGGCAATGACGTGCTGGTGAAGGGTCCGAAAGGCGAGCTGCGGCGTACCCTCCATCCCCATGTTCACCTTGCCGTGGAAGGGCAAACGCTCCAGGTCA
>CAZCGY010000017.1:9547-18425 GCA_964498355.1 uncultured Gammaproteobacteria bacterium
CCGACGATCGCAAAGACCGATCGTTGTGGGGGCTTTTTCGCATGCTTCTTGCGAACATGGTGCACGGCGTCGCCGAGGGTTTTTCAAAAGGTCTCGAAGTGCACGGGGTCGGTTATCGCGTGAGCGTGCAGGGGAAGAAGGTCATCCTGAATCTTGGATATTCGCATCCCATCGAGTTTCCTCTCCCGGCGGGCATCGAAGCCAAAGCAGAACAGAATGTTCTCACACTCACCAGCGCGGACAACGAGCTGCTGGGAGAAACCGCCGCGCGTATCCGGTCGTTCCGCAAGCCCGAACCGTATAAGGGGAAGGGCGTGCGCTATGTCGGTGAGACGGTGCGCCGGAAGGCGGGCAAGGTCATGAAGGGAGCTGAGAGCTAAAACCATGACGAAGAAACAACAACAGCGACTTCTCGCAACTCGCACCCGCCGGACGGCACGGACTCGACAGCGCGTGCGCGGCACACCCGCACGACCGCGGCTGGCAGTGTTTCGGAGCTTGCGCCACATCGAGGCCCAGCTCATCGATGATACGCGCGGCATCACGCTTGCGGCGGCGTCCGATCGCGAGCTGAAAAAGAGCGAAGGACCGATGGCGCGTGCGCATGCAGTCGGCGCGCTTCTTGCCGACAAGGCAAAGCACGAGCAGGTCACCGCCGCTGTTTTTGACCGGCGCGGACTGAGGTATCACGGACGCGTCAAAGCGTTGGCAGATGGCGCCCGTGCTGGGGGACTTCAATTTTAACTTCGACCTACACACATGGAACCACGAGGAAGAGGACGCGGTGGACGGCAGCGACGGGAAGGAAGTCGCGAGCCGAAGGAGTTTGACCAGCAAATCATCGATATTTCGCGTGTCACGCGTGTTGTTGCAGGCGGAAAGCGCATGCGATTCCGGGCGTGCGTTGTTATCGGCGACCATAAAGGAAGGGTCGGGTACGGCATTGCCAAAGGAGGAGACGTATCGCTCGCGGTCAACAAGGCTGCGACGGCCGCAAAAAAGCGTCTTATCACCCTCCCTCTTGTTGAAGGAACCATCCCGCACGAGATGCGCCTGAAATTTGGTGCTGCGAATATCCTTCTCAAACCGGCCCCTGAAGGAACGGGCGTTATTGCCGGCGGTCCTCTGCGGTCGTTGTTCGCCGTCGCCGGCGTCAGAAACATCGTTTCAAAAATGATCGGGTCACGGAATAAGATCAACAACGTGAAGGCGGCGTACATCGCGCTTTCCACCCTTCGACCGCGACAATGAATATCCGGACAGGTGGAGTCATGGTCGTTGGCCCAGCAGAAACACGAGGGCGCCGGACCACTCCCGACTTTCTCCTCTTGCCTGGTGGAACTGAATATCTTCTCGTAGAGAAACTATGACAACACTCGGACTCAATACACTCCCGCCTGTGCATGGACGACGGCACCGCCGCGTCGGCCGGGGTCACGGCTCCGGTCGCGGGACCTATGCAGGCAAGGGCATCAAGGGCCAGCGTGCCCGGACAGGAGGCCGCACCGGCATTGTGCGCCGCAGCCTGAAGCATATCATCGGTCGTCTCCCGAAACAGCGCGGTTTTCTGCCGCGCCATCCGGCCTATACCGCTCTCAACCTCTCGGTGTTGCAACGGTTGTTCCATGACGGCGATACTGTTTCTCCGACGACACTGGCTGTTCATGGGATTGCGGTGCATGGCCGCGGGTTGAAAATCCTCGGTTCCGGGAAGCTTGAAAAAAAACTGACCGTCAACGCACATGCGTTTTCTCGAACGGCAGAACGTGGTATAACTGCGGCAGGCGGACGATGCGTTCGACTCGCGGCGGAACCATAAACCATACAATCGAGCACAGATGGCAAACGCTTTTCTGCAACTCTGGAAAATCCCCGATCTCCGACGGAAGATTCTCTTTGTTTTAGCGTCGCTTGCGATCTTCCGTCTCGCGGCACATATTCCGGTTCCCGGCGTCGCAACGGAGGGGCTGAAAAACTTTTTTAACTCCAACCAGATCCTGGGCCTCCTGAACGTTTTTTCAGGCGGCGCACTCGAAAACTTCTCGATTGTCATGCTTGGCGTCGGGCCGTACATTACCGCGTCGATTATTTTTCAGCTCCTTGGGTATATCATCCCGCGGCTCGAGGAACTGCAAAAGGAGGGGGAACATGGGCAGCAGAAAATCAATCAGTGGACCCGCATGCTCACTGTTCCGCTTGCCATTCTGCAGGCCTTTGCAACCATCACCTTACTCTCGCAAACCGGAGGCCAGCTTGGGGGGCCAGCAGCCGCCCAGGGTGTGATACCGGTGCTGCACGGTTGGGAGCTGGTGACGGCTCTTGTCACCATTACGGCCGGCAGCATGCTCCTCATGTGGATTGGCGAACTGATCACGGAAAAGAAAATCGGCAACGGTATCTCGCTTCTCATCTTCGCAGGTATCGTCGCGCGACTTCCTGTCAGCATGCAACAGTTTTTTGCCACGTTTGACAGCACGAAGGTCCTCGGCACGCTCCTGTTTCTCGCCGTTGCCCTCCTGACCATCGTTGCGGTGGTGTTTATCACCGAAGGCCAGAGAAACATTCCGGTGTCCTACGCGCGCCGGATCCGCGGCAACCGCGTCTATGGCGGCGTGAACACCCATTTACCGATGCGGGTAAACCAGGCGGGGGTTATTCCGATCATCTTTGCCATTTCGCTCGTCGTCTTGCCGCCGCTTCTCGCCCAATTCCTCCAGCGACTCAATATTGCATGGTTAAGCAGCGGTTCCCAGTTCATCGTCAATCTGTTTAATAACCAGGTGTTTTACGGCGGCTTCTACTTTCTTCTCGTGGTTGCGTTCACCTATTTCTATACCTATGTTATTTTCCATCCCGAGCAGATTGCAGAAAACCTCCAGAAACAAGGGGGATTTATTCCCGGGATCAGGCCTGGTGAACCGACAACACGGTATCTTGCCGGAATCTCCAACCGGATTCTGCTCACCGGATCAATGTTCCTCGGCGTCATCGCAGTTCTTCCTGTGGTTCTCCAGGGCGCTTCGGGCAGGAGTTTCGTGATTGGAGGGACCAGTTTGCTCATCGTGGTCAGCGTGGTCATCGAGACGGTAAAACAGATAGAGTCCCAGCTCGTGATGCGCGATTATGAAGGGTTCTAAGCCACACCGGCGTCTCAAGCGCGGGCTCACGGTCATCGTGCTCGGGCCGCAGGGGTCGGGGAAGGGAACGCAGGCGGCGCTGCTTGCTGAGCGCCATGGGTTTGTGCATCTTGAAGCCGGCGGCATGTTGCGAGCTGCAGCGCGCAGGACCTCTCAAACGGCATGGACGCGTCGCTTAGCGCGCGAGCTCGCGAGCGGGCGGCTCGTGCCGTTCACCTGGGTGTTGCGGCTTGTCGAAGAGCGCCTTCGTACTATCGGCAAGCAACGCGGCGTCGTTATCGACGGCACGCCACGGAGGATGCCCGAAGCCCGGCGTCTTCTCGCGCTCCTTGCCCGCTTCGGCCGCACGCCGGATCATGTTTTCGCGTTGTCCCTCTCACGCGGTGAATCCATCCGCCGACTCAGTAAACGTTGGGTCTGCCGGAACTGTCACCGTACACTGACCATGGGGGTGGATATTCGTTCACCCAAAAGCGCGTGTTTGCGGTGCGGGGGAGAAATTTATCAGCGTGATGACGACCGCCCTGAAGCGATTGCGAAGCGACTCGCGATTTTTCAACGTGAGACCCGCCCGGTGGTGGAGTATTTCCGAAAGCGCGGACTTGTCCGGCCAATCCGCGGCGAGCAAACAATCCGGCGGGTCTACAGCGACGTCGATCGAGTCCTGCATCATCAATAAACAACCATGTGGAGCAGTTCCCCGCGAGAACAAGAGCGGCTTCGTGCGGGCGGGCGGATCCTTGCCGCGATACTGCACGAGCTCGTCGGACGGGTTCAGCCCGGCACGACCACTCGTGCATTGGATGCACATGCGCGCACGCTCATGAAGCGCGCCAAGGTCAGCCCGGCATTTTTGGGGTATCGCGGGTTTCCTGCGGTCCTGTGCGCGTCGGTCAATGCCCACGTCGTGCATGGGATACCGTCCGACAGCGCCAGGCTGCAGAATGGCGATATCCTTGGTCTGGACATCGGTATTGTTCATCACCGTCTCTACACCGATATGGCCGTGACGGTCCCGGTCGGCACGGTGAGCACGGAGGCGGCTCGACTGGTGCAGGTAACGCGCACGGCGCTTGATCGGGCCATTCGCTATATCCGTCCCGGCAGAACAACGGGTGATCTTGGTGCAGAAATTCAGTCCTATGTCGAGGGAGAAGGCCTTTCAATCGTGCGCGATCTTGTCGGACACGGTGTTGGAGGGTCGGTGCACGAAGATCCCATGATCCCGAATTTCGGCGTTCGGGGGCAAGGCCCGACTCTCAAGGAGGGCATGGTGATTGCCGTCGAACCGATGGTGACGGCGGGAGGACGGCACGTCCGCACAGAAAAAGACGGCTGGACCGTGACAACGCTTGACGGATCCCTCGCTGCGCATTTTGAACACACGCTCATCCTCACAAAGGATGGCGTCGAGGTTATTACCCAAACAGATGGCGACCATCCTTGGCCTTGATTATGGAGCAGCCCGCATTGGCTGTGCGGTTTCGGATGCCGATGAGCGTATCGCGCTTCCCGCCGGAACCATAGCCGTCCCCGCAAAGGATGTCCTTCCCACGATAGCCGCCATGGCGCAAGACCGGTCCGTATCGCGTCTCGTTGTCGGTCTCCCCATCGGCATGAACGGCAAAAAAACGGCTCAGACGGCTGTTGTGCAGGCATTCATCCGGCGGCTCGAGGATGCACTTGCGCTCCCTGTCGAAACGGTTGATGAGCGCCTCACGAGCGTCCAGGCAGCCCGATCAAAGGGCGTAGGCAGCGTGGACGAACGTTCGGCCGTTCTTCTGTTGCAAGCATTTCTTGATGCGAGGAAGGGGGATTGATGAATCCCGCTGCCATTCCTTTTGTCGTTGCGTCGGTCGTCGTCGGGTTTCTCTTCACCTGGCTGGTCAGGCGGCTGGCCTTGAGGTCGGGTGTTCTTGATCGTCCGGCTGAAGCGCCGGAACGGAAAAACCAACGCGGTCCGATCCCGTTGTGGGGGGGGCTCGCGGTGTTCGGAGCGCTCTGCGTTGTTCTGGCCGCCGTCGTTCTTCTCCGCCCCTCGCTGCTGCTCGGCGGCTACCTCCTGCTCAAACACCTCATCGGGATTCTCATCGGCGGAGCGCTGCTCATCATCGGCGGGATGATCGACGACCGCACGCCGCAGCCGCCCCACCGCCAGATTCTGTGGCCGATTGCCGCAACGCTCGTCGTCATCATCTCAGGGATTGGCATCTCCTATCTTTCCAATCCCCTTGGCGAGGCCTTTCGGCTTGACCGGTGGTCATGGACGATTCTGACGCTGCGCGGCGTTCCCTACCACATTGTTCCGCTTGCTGATCTCCTTGCATTTCTCTGGATCATGGTGGCAATCTACACTACGAAGTTTCTGGATGGTCTCGATGGGCTCGTGGGCGGCGTCTCAGTCATCGGTATGGTCGTTCTGTTCGGCATCAGCATGTTGCCCGTTGTCGGCCAGCCCGAAACAGCCCTGCTTGCTTTGCTCGTGGGCGGTGCGCTTCTCGGCTTCCTTTTCTGGAATTTTTACCCGGCAAAAATATTTCTTGGTGAGGGCGGGTCGACGCTTGCGGGCTTTCTGCTTGGCACGCTTGCCATTCTCTCAGGGGGAAAGATTGCAACGGCTCTTCTCATCCTCGGCATTCCGTTACTTGACCTTGTCTGGGTCGTGGCGCGCCGCCTGTTCGCCGAACACCGGCCGATTACCGCGGCGGACCGCAAGCATCTGCACTTCCGCCTTCTTGACGTGGGGCTTTCCCATCGACACGTTGTCCTCATTCTCTACCTCATCACCGCCGTGTTCGGCAGCTCGACGCTTTTTTTTCACGGCGCGCAGAAGCTCCTCGTTCTTGCCGTTCTCGGCGTCGTCATGGCTGTCCTTGCGACGCTTCTTGTCCTGAGAACGCGGGAAAAGCGGGAAGCGAGAAAGCCCGTTCTCTAAGAGCGCTGTCCGTCCACATGCCCGGAGGATGGGGCGCGCTTGACCCAATTTTGGGGACAGGATATACTCGTTGAGTCGTTTTTATTGAGACACCCATGGATCGCATCGCCGTCATCGCAACGGGAGGCAAACAATATGTGGTCAAAGAAGGCCAGACGCTTGTCGTGGAAAAACTCGGCGCGGCGGGCTCCGTCTCTTTTGACGCGCTGCTGATCGGCGGAGATGCCGTCAAACTCGGTACGCCAAACGTCAGCGGAGCGAAGGTCACTGCGACCGTTCTCGGGCAAGGCAAAGCGGACAAAGTCATCATCCGCAAGTTCAAGGCAAAGGTCAGGTACCGCCGCAAACGTGGGCACCGGCAGCAGTTCAGCAAGGTGCGTATCGAGAAAATCGAGGGGTAACGAAAGGGCGTTATGGGAATGGAGCATCCGGCGCCGCAAACATCATCGAAGAGAAACGGCCGCCTTGTGATCAAGGCGCTTGTTGTCGTGGTGATACTCGCGACCGTTGCACTCATCGTGACCGTCACGCAGCTCATGACCATGCGCGGACTCCTTGAAACGACAACCGCCCTGCCGTAGTGCCAGAGATTGTTTAGGTCGCAGTTTCTTCTCGAGGCGTTTTGGTGTCTCCGTTCACCGCGCGTCTTCCGGCAAGCGCGTTTGCAAGCGTCACCTCATCAGCATATTCAAGGTCGCTGCCCATCGGCAACCCTTTCGCAATGCGTGTGACGCTCACGTTGACAGGTCGAAGGAGCTTGTTGATATACAGCGCGGTTGCCTCTCCTTCTAGGTCCGGGTTCGTCGCAAGGATGATTTCTTTTATGCCGTCGCCGCGCACGCGCTTGACGAGTTCGTTGATCCGGAGCTGGTCCGGAGTGATGCCCTCGGTCGGACGGAGCACGCCGCCAAGCACATGGTACCGTCCCCTGTACTCACCCGTTTTTTCTATGGCGAGCCCGTCCGCGCTTTCGGCAACGACGCAGAGTATTGTGCCGTCACGTTGTTTATCCTTGCAGTACTGGCAGGGGTCTGACTCCGAAAAGTCAAAACAGACCGAGCACTGTCGCACGGCGCTTGTCAATCGCAGGAGCGTTGCGGCGAACCGCTCAATTTCCTCGGGCGGGCGCTTGAGCAGATAGAACACGAAACGCTCCGCCGACTTCGGGCCGATGCCGGGGAGCTTGGCAAACTCGTCGAGCAGGTACTGGATCGGTGCGGGGAACGATTTCATATGGCTACCCCAAGCCAGGGAGCGACATGCCGCTTGAGCGCATCTTTTCGGCCATGACGCGCTGCGCTTTTTTGATCGCGTCATCAAGCGCTTCTTTCACGCCGTCCTCCACCTCCTTCTTCTTTTCCGGAGTCAGAAGGGCGTCGTCGATGTCGAGCGTGACGATTTTCTGGTTGCCGTCCATGACCACCTGCACCTTGCCGCCCTTGCCTTCGCCATGGACGGTTTCTTCCGCCAGCATGCTCTGCAGGGATTTCGCCTTGCTGCGCAAGTCGCGGAACTGTTTGAGTTTGGAGAACATTGCCATACGATGGGAGTGTAGCAAAGAAAAGGCAGCACGACCATCCGGCAACGGCCTTGAGGCCGTGGCGGTTGACAAAACCCGGCTTGCATGATACAGTGCCTTGTTCCTTGAAATCCCAGCTCCTCGCTTATCGTTTTGTATCGTTTTGGGGGTGGGCTTGTCGTGTGAGCGTCCCCTGGGTTCCTCAAACTCGACTGACTCTTGGAGGTAAAAGCAATGAGTCAAAAGAAGAGCCAATCACCCTGGCCGTCAATTCTTGTTGGTGGCCTGGTGCTTCTCGCAGCCATTTGCATGTGTGTTGGTTGGTCTTCCTCGTTCAGGTCCAGCAACGAGGAAAAACGTAAGCGTCTCGAAGAGAACTCTGTGCGCGGGACCATCGTTGGCCTCGCGTTTGCTGGTGGCCCCACTGACTCGGTTTCGGTTGTGGGCAGCAAAGCCGCCGGCGCGATGGGCGGTGCGCTCCTCGGCCATCTCTTCTTCGGCCCAGTTGGCGCTGTCGTCGGCGCCGGGCTAGGGGCTGGTGGAGACGCGAAGACAGTCCGTCGGCCATGTGGCTCGAACGACATCCTCGTTCTCGTGGTCGTCCAAGGCGCCGATACCGTTCTTGTCGGCGTCAGCGATCAGCAAGAGGACGACTGGGATCTCAGGTGGGTTGCCAATCATCACCCGCCATCAACCCGCCTGCTGGCTGCAACAATCCGCTTGAAGGATACGGTCAGAATCCTGGTGGACGATCGGGTCGAAGGTAGCCCGCTCTTTGTTAGTCCGGCCCTCGTCATCGTTTCGCGAGCCAAGGTGTAACAAAGGAGGGAGCATGTTGCGTGGACTTTTCCCCTCGGTTCTTCGTCGCCGGGTCGCTCCGGGCCCTGTACCGCCGGATTCCCCGCCGCGGCCCAAGGTCCTCTCGATGGCCGATGCCATTACGAGGACGCTCGAGGCGCACACGCATGTCCCGCTCCGCCGCCGCGAGATCTACGACCTGGTTGTCCGGCAGTATCGAGACGTCAGGTACCGCGTGTTCGCCGACGTGTTGAACCAGCTTGTCCGGGTCGACGGCACCGTGACGTGCATACGCCCGCGCAAGCGCATGACGCGCCGGCAGCGTGCCAAGCGGTCGCGGTTTGTTCTTTCGGCCGCCTAGGCCGCGTTCCCGACCCCGGTCCTCAATGGATGCGGGGTTTTTTGTACCCCCCACCTTCCGCTTCTTGCGGAAGGTGGGGGGGGCGACGACTTGACCCTGACCGTGGGCATGGTACGCTCATGTGCGTT
>CAZCGY010000018.1:0-14311 GCA_964498355.1 uncultured Gammaproteobacteria bacterium
CAGTCAGCGACATGAAACGGCGCTGTTCCGTCCGTTGGATGATGACGAGATGGAAGCACTACGTGAACTCTTCGCCTGAGCAACGCTGAGGGAAACAACGCCTAGGCAAACCCAGGGAAGTAGTCAGTCATAATCTTTCGCCGCGGAATATCGAGCGAGCCGAGAACGCCGATGTAGCTCGAAACCATTGCCTGTGGGCCGGAAAGGTAGAACCTTCGCTCGGCAAAATCCGGAATGTATGTGCGGATGATGTCTGCGGTGATGTAGCCTGTCGGGCCCTTCCAGTCCCGGGGGGCTGCTTTGGTATCCGAAAGGACGTACATGGTGCGAATGTCAAGCTCGCGTTCCGCCTGATCGAACACGTCGCGATAGGCAATGTCCCCGACCGTCTGGCATGCGTAGAGTAAAAGAATTGAGCGCCGCGCATGCGTATCAAGCAGGTACTTGATGATGCTCCGGAACGGTGTGACGCCGATGCCGCCCGCGAGAAAGGCGAGTTTTGCGTTCGGGTCCCGCGGGAGAATAAAATCGCCGTCCCGTTGTTCGGCAAGAACGGTCTGCCCCGGCTGCAGGGCCTGCAGGGCCCGCTTGAAACTGCTGCCGTTTGAAAAGATTTTGACGCCGAGACGCACGTCGCCTTCCGTCGGGGATGAAGCAATGGTGAAATAGCGGCGTATTCCCCTGCTGTCCGGTCTGCGGTGCGGCACCATCCACTCAAAATACTGGCCGGGGCGGTAGTCTGGCAGCGGCCCGTCAAAAACGAACTCCGTGATCTGATGCGCGATCTGACGCTTGAAACGAAAACGCAAGATGGCACGGCCGCGACCTGAAAAGAATGCAAACAGGCCGTTGCCGGCAATAAGTGCAAGCTCCGGTGTTGAGAAGATGCTGCCGACGTGCGCTTGCGGTGAGAGCAGAAGGGCAACAACAACCCCAAAGAGCATGCGGAGCCGGCGCGTCGGGGGCAGAGTAAAGGGTTCAGTGAGCATGACGCTTGCAAAAAAGAACAGTGGCGCGTACACGACCGCGCTCGCTAATGCCGATGGAAGTGAGAAGCCGCGAAGCACCCCGGGCATGGTCGTAGTGAGAAGGGCCACAGGCAGAAACGCAGCAACCACATCCCAACGTCGCTGCTTATGGATAATCAGTATGCCGACAAGAAGCACGGCTGGGAACATTGCCGCATTCCCGACCCACCAGTTCGCAGAACGTCCGACGATCAGCGCGGCAATCACGACGGCGAATGCGGCTGGATTGAACAGATGTTGTCGCCGAACGGCAACAATATGCTTCCCGGCAATTGCAAGGATGGGTACGAGCAGCAGGAAGCGGAGGTCAGCCGGCGTTTGATACGGGGGAACGATGAGGGTGAGAATCAGCGCGGTGATGTATGCTGAGTCATCGTGTGCCGGACGCCGAAAGATCCGTGCAAACAGCCGATTCGCCGACCAGCACAGGCCGAGAAGCAGAAGCGACGTGCCGATAATGGCAAACCCGCTGAACGGGAGAATACCGACAAAACACCACAACGTCCCAAGGGTGACGAGAAAGAGGAGCCCGTAGAACACCACGCGGTACATCGTGATGCCATTGAGAAGACGGTCAAGCTGCTGCATGAGGATTGGAAACAAAAACGACACTCTGACCGTCAGCGTACCAGCCCTCTAGTGTCCAATCAAGTGCCCAAGCAAGGGTTCAATCAAGAATACGACCGTGCACTGCGTTCCGTTCGGGGAGATGACACGAGACAACCGTCATGGAGACGAAAAACATGGTCGGCATGATGTGCAAGTGCCGGATCACGCTGCTGGCAGAGTGACGGTGACGCTCGTTCCTTTTCCGAGAATGCTTTCGACCGAAATCGTCCCGTGATGTCGGTCAACAATCTGCTTTGCGATGGAAAGGCCGAGGCCAAACCCGTCAGTTCCCTCTTTTGTCCTGGAAATGTCTGCACGGTAAAACCGCTGGAAAATGTGCGGAAGATCCGCACGCGCAATCCCCTTCCCCTGGTCGGCAACCGTGCAGGTAAAGGTTGCGTGCCTCCATGCGCCGCGGAGAGCAACGCTCGCCCCATCGTTGCTGTATTTGACCGCATTATCAAGCAAAAGCACAAGGAGGTCGACCAAGCTTTCGCGGTCGCCGCGCACCATGCCTGAAAAACCATCCGTCGTGATCGTGATGTGCTTCCGTTCTGCAGCGGGCGCAATCCGGTGCGTCGCACGCGCGGCGACATCCGAAAAATCGAGCGGCTCAAGCACAAGGCTCCGGCGATCGTCTTCATGACGGGCCAGTTTCAGCAAGGACGACGAGGGCCGCTCGAGCTTGCCTATTTCTTCGAGGTTGCTCGAGAGAACGCGGGCGTGCTCTTTCTCGTCGGGTACCTGCAGCGCGACCTCGATTTCTGCTTTCATCGCGGCAAGCGGCGTCCGCAGTTCATGCGATGCGTCCGCAGTAAATTTCTTTTGCTCGGCGAGCGCCTCTTCGATCGGCCGAAGCGTTCGCTTTGCGAGAAAGTAGCTTGCAACGCTTGCGCCGGCCAGGACCACGAGGTTCAGCAACACGAGCGCCATCCGCAAGCGAGTGACCGTGTCGTCATACCGCTCCTCGAGCAGCGCGGCGATTCTCTGGTCGAACAGTGGTGCAAAACGGGGGCTGTACCCGCGAAAAAAGCGCTGTTGTGGAATGAGTCCGGCGCGAAAATGGACCGTGGCCTGCCGGTAGATGCTGGCGCTGAACGCCACGCTGATGACCATGATGATGAGCACGTACCACGCGGTGAGCCTGACGAGCGGCGAACGGAGGAGCGTCATGGCTGAAGTCGATAGCCAAAACCCCGAACGGTGTGGATCAGCGGGGAAGCATTGAACGGCCGATCAATCTTTCCTCGCAGCGATGCGATGAACGCCTCCACGGTATTCGGCAGGATATCCGCGTCAAAATCCCAGACATGCTTGATCATCTGATCTTTCGTCACGACGGTGCCCGCGTTGCGCATGAGGTACTCGAGAAGGGCGAACTCCTTCCGTGAAAGTTCGATGCGCCGGCCCTGACGGCGGACTTCCCACGCGCCCGGATCGAGCTCCAGGTCGCCCACATGAAGGATTGTCTCGGACGTCCTGGATGGACGGCGGAGCAGCGCACGAATGCGTGCCTTCAGTTCTTCGAGCGAAAACGGTTTGACGAGGTAATCGTCTGCGCCGCTGTCAAGCCCCGCAACCCGGTCGTGGGTCGCGTCTCGCGCAGTGAGGACGAGGACTGGTTCGTGGCGGCCCTGGGTACGCATCGCGCGACAAATATCCAGCCCGTCGGGAATACCGGGCAGCAGACGATCGAGAACGAGCAGGTCATACGTTGCCACGAGCGCGCGGCGCATCCCCTCTTGACCGTTGGTGATGACATCGACGGCATAGGAGTCCCGCTCAAGGCCGCGCTTGAGTGCAAAGGCGATTTTCTGTTCGTCCTCGATAAGTAGGATCCTCATAGTACGAAGGTAGTTCTGCTTTCTGAAAATGCGCTGAAAAGATCTCGCCCGAGCAACGGGGCGCGTAAAAACGTCATGGATGCGCACGACGCATCGACGTGGTGGTTGCCCGTATCCGTTGATTAGGTGCGCAGATGACGGCCGATGGCAAAGATGCTCGAAACGCCCGCAATGATGATACCAATGCCAAACTGGAGCCCAAGAAACAGCACCAGGTGCTCGCGGAATGCCCGCACAAGATCGAATGCATAACCGGTAAAGAAGCGATTGACGATGGGCGCGAAGGTGCCGATGAGAGGAAGCATGACAATGCCGACGATGATGCTCGCAAGAATCGCGTAGAGGATGCTCTCAAGGACAAATGGTGCGCGGATAAACCAGTTTGATGCTCCCACGAGTTTCATGATGCCGATTTCTTCCCGGTACGTATAGATCGTCACGCGCAGGGTGTTGAACATCACGAGGACGGCAATGAGGGAGAAAACGATGCCGGCGCCGACTCCAATCTGCTGCAAGCGCGCTGCGATGGTTGAAAGACGTACAAACACCTGCTTGTTTTCCTCGTAGTCCCTGCTTTGGATGAGTTTGGCGTATTCCGGCTGATCGAGCACCGAGAGAATGGCAGGAAAATCCTCAATCTTCTTTGCCTGAATGACGAGCGTCGCGCCAAGCGGATTCGTGCCAAGCACATCAATCGTCTCCTGAATGACGGGGTTGTCGGCATTCCGCTCTTTGAAGGCCGCGAGCGCCTGATCGCGCGAAATAAAGGTAACCTTCCGCACTTCCGGTATCGCCGAAAGGGCTGCCTGCACCTTTTGAATATCTTCATCGAGTGACGTGGGCAGGAAGTAGACGCTCACGTCTGCGCGGCTTTTGACAAGCGTGAGCGCCTCGCGAGCCACAAGATTCAACGACGAAGAGAACGTGATGCTGAGAAGCGTCAGGAACAGAATGAAGATGGTGACAAGCGACAGCCAGATGTTTCTGGTAAAATTCTGTCCGGCAAATTTGCATGCGCGAAGGAAAGAGACCAGCATGGTTAGAGAAGATATTTTCCGCTGTTCTGGTCAGAAATGATCTGACCGCCGTCGAGGGTCACGACCCTCCGGCGGAGCCCATTGACAATCTCGCGGTTATGCGTGACGAGAACCACCGTTGTCCCGTACTCGTTGATCTTTTCGAGCAGCGTAACGATATCCTGCGCATTCAGGGCGTCGAGATTCCCGGTGGGCTCATCCGCGAGGAGGATTTTCGGCCGGTGGACAAGGGCGCGGGCGATGGCAACACGCTGCTGCTCGCCGCCCGAGAGTTGCCGTGGGAACCTGGCTACTTTCTCTCCAAGCCCGACGATTTTCAGCACCTGCGGGACAATGGCATGGATACGCTCCGCAGGCGTGCCCGATACTTCAAGTGCGAATGCGACGTTTTCGCCAACGGTCTTTTTCGGCAAGAGTTTGAAGTCCTGAAAAACCATCCCGATCTGCCGCCGCAAGTGCGGTATCTCGCCCGCCTTGATCGATGTGATCTCCCAGCCGCCGATGATGATCCGGCCCTGTGTTGGCCGTTCCTCCGCCGTGATCAACTTCGCCAGCGTGGTCTTCCCCGTGCCTGACTGTCCGACAATCGAGACGAATTCGCCCGGTGTGATATGGAGATTGATCCGCCGAAGGGCAGTCGTGGGACCTGGGTAGACCTTGGTAACGTTTTTGAAGAGAATCATTCGTCGTCGGTTACTCGTAACGCAGTGCTTCGATCGGATTGAGGCGACTTGCGCGCACCGCCGGTGCCACACCGAACAGGACGCCAACGCCGACTGAGAACCCCACCGCCGTCAGAACAGAGTTGAGGTCGACGACGAGAGTCAGCCCCGCCTGGACACGCAGCGGAATACTGACGGCTGCAGCGACGGCAACGCCCAGCGCGCCGCCAAGCAGGCTCAGGGTGATGGCTTCAGTGAGGAATTGTAAGAGAATGTTGCCGCTGGAGGCACCGACGGCCTTCCGTAACCCGATTTCTTTCGTGCGCTCCGTGACCGAGACCAGCATGATATTCATTATACCAATCCCACCGACCACGAGGGAAATCGATCCGATACCGACGATCGCTGTCGTCAAAATGCCCAAGATCTCGTCAACGATGCCAAGCAGGTCTTCCTGAGTAAAAACTGTAAAATCCTTCACCCCGCCATGGAGATCCTTGACGGCCGCTTCAACAGTTGCCGCCACATCTTTCACATCTTGGTTGGGGTCAGCTTTGAGTGCAATTCGGAAGATCTGCGTATTCTCAACAAGATCCTTTGCGGTCGTATACGGTACAAAGAGCGCGTTCGTGATACCGGTGCCGCCAAAAACCGACTGCGATTCCGGTGAAGCGATCATGCCGATGACCTCGTAGGATTGACCGTTAAACTTGACCTGCTGACCAAGAATCTCCTCAGGATCGCGATCCGGAAACAGTGCCTTTCGGGGACCGGCGTCAAGGACCATGACCCTGCGCCGTGCTTGCAAGTCATCCTCGGCGATAAGCCGCCCCGCAACGAGATCGGCGCTGGAAAGGATGTCGAAGTAGCCGGGTTCCACCGCCAAGCTGAGCGTCGACGGGGCAGTGCGATCATCGACGGTCGGCAAACCGGCGAGCAAGGAGAGTGGGGTCGCTACGACGACCCCAGAAACAGTTTTCAGCTGCTGCAAATCTTTTTCAGTGAGCGTGGATGCGCCAACGGACGCCGACGGGTTGAACCCCCCGCTCTCTGTTTGCACCTGGCCAGGCAGAACAACGATGAGATTTGAACCTAGCTCCGTAATCTGGCCCGTGACATCCTGTTTGACGCCTTTCCCGATGCCGAGGAGTGCAATGATGGAAAAAACGCCGATGACAACGCCGAGCATGGTGAGAAAACTCCTCACCATGTTGGCACGAAGCGCGCCAAAGGCGATGCGGATGTTCTCAAGTGCGGCGCGGCTCATGCTGTCACCCTCCCGTCATGGATATGGATGAGGCGCTGCGCCGACTGTGCGACGGTCGCATCATGTGTCACAAGAATGATCGTCCGTCCCTGACGATGCAGTTCCTGAAAGAGCCGGACAATCTCCGCTCCGCTGGCACTATCCAGATTCCCCGTGGGCTCATCGGCAAGGATGACCTTCGGATCGTTGACAAGCGCTCGCGCGATGGCAACGCGTTGCTGTTCGCCGCCGGAGAGCTCTCGCGGGCGGTGCTTCGCGCGATCGGCAAGACCCACCTTTGCAAGCAGGGCGAGCGCTTTTTCGCGCCGATGCGGGACACCGCTGTACAGTAATGGGAGCTCAACGTTGTGCAATGCCGAGAGCCGAGGCAATAAATGGAAGTTCTGAAAGACGAAGCCAATGCTGGACCGCCGCATTCCGACAAGTGCCCGCGCATGCGCAGCTGTTACGTCGACACCATCGAGACGATAGACACCGGCAGTCGGCTGATCGAGACAGCCGATGATGTGCATAAGCGTCGACTTTCCGGAACCCGATGGGCCCATGATCGCGACAAACTCGCCCGCTTCGATGTGAAACGAGACCTGATTGAGCACATGGAGCGTCCGACCGCCGAGCGTATAGGCCTTCTCGATGGCGGCAAGTTCAAGCAATGCCATCACGGTTTCGAGAGGAGTTCGACGCGAACCTCGGTAACGCCCTCGCCAAGACGACGAAGTTTCGCAAACGCCTTGCTGGAGAGATCAATCACCCTGCCCGAAACGAACGGTCCGGTCGACTTGACGACGACATCAACGCTCTTGTTGTTCGCAAGATCGGTAACACGAAGTGTGCTTCCCATTGGGAAGTCGTTGGACGCCGCAGCATTCGGGACACGATACCGGAACCAGCTCGCGCTTCCTTCGATGGCTCGCGACTCCTCAAACACCGCAAACGGGGCGTAGGGTAAGGGGAACGCCGCGTGCACCGATCCCGCTCGGCTATCGGTTTTTGAGGGCAAGGGACGCCAGGTGCCGCTTGTCTTCTCCCAGAAAAAGATGCGCTTGCGATAGAGCGTCGTGTTCTGGGAACGAACCGAGAGCCAGACCGGCCCGTTGAGTTTCACCGGGCGTTTCTCTTGTGAGCTGATGCTGAGAATATCAACAACCCAGATATCGCTCACCCGTCTTCGCCCTTCTTGATCCGGCAGAGGGTCGGGATAGCGCTCGAGACGAACGGTGACAGGCTGCGTCACGACTCGAGGGGGCAGCCCGACTTTTGCCGCACCACCCGCGATCGCAACCGTATACCCTTTTCCAACAGCAGTGGCAGAGAGCCGGACAAACGAGCGATCCCCTCCAGCGTGGGCCAGCGGCACGAGCGACACAAAGCCGATCACGCAGCACACAACGAGCATCAACGAGTTTCTCGGTTGCATTCTCTGCATGGTCTGATACAGTATGAGCGACATTCCGACGTGGACGACGGATACAATGGCTCGAGGCAGACGTCCTACGTCAGCGACATTTCTCTTCAAGAGGAGCCTTCGCGAGTATCGTATAGTGGTTATTATGCGACCTTCCCAAGGTTGAGACACGGGTTCGATTCCCGTTACTCGCTCCACCCGTCATGACCTCCACAACAACAGTTCCTGCAGCGCCCCATCGAAACGTTGAGGAGTTATTGACGATACAGGACAATACGCCAAAGATGTTGCGCCAAGGTACTGTACCATATTCATAGCACCGCATCAACTCTCGCCAAGATGCGTTGTGAGGAACGCAAGAAGCCGCTTCTGCACCTCGGGATGCCGGTGCAGAGAAGACGCCACATGTGTCGCATCCTTCAGGAGGAGCACTTCCTTCACCACGCTGCCGAGATGCGCGCAGAAGAAGTCGACGCTGGCAGGATGTGCAAGCTCATCTCGCTGGCCATGGATAAAAAGCGTCGGCGTCGTCACCCGCTTGAGTCGTCCGTCGCGCAGCAATCGGAGTGTTCGGAAAAACTCGCGGATGGTTTTCACCGGCAGTCGATCGTATCGTCCAACCTCAAGACGTTCAACGTAGTCGGCGGAACGCAACCAGGGCTTTTTGACCGTCTTTTTGACAAGCCCGACGAATGGGAGCACAAATTCGATCGGACGCTGGCCATGGATGCGACTTGGGGTGGCCATCATGACCAGGGCATCGGCGCCGCCCGGGTCACGCAGGAGCTCAAGAAGCGCAAGGACGCCACCGAAGGAACGCCCAACGATAGCGACGCGCCGAACGCGCGCGCGCATGCCTGCAAGCGCACGCGTCACCGCTCTTTGCCAGTCGGCGGTCGTTGCAGCCGCCAAATGCTCGAGTCGAGATCCATGCCCTGGCAGTCGCGGAACAGCGACCGAGTATCCATGGCGAAAAAGAAACGACGCAAGATCGCGCATCGAATACGGCGCGTCGCCGAAACCGTGAACAAGGACGACGCCGCACGTCATGCCAGGCGCGTGGAGCGTCAGCGGCCTTGCAAGCGGCCGGATATGTGTGGGGGGTTCGTGCCTCATGTTGTTGACGCAAACAACCCGATACGCTATTCTCGACCATGACGCGCCGATGTAGCTCAGCTGGTAGAGCAACGCTTTCGTAAAGCGTGGGTCGTCGGTTCGAGTCCGACCATCGGCTCCAGTAGGTGCAGGACAACAGTGGGTCGCCACGCTGAGCGGGGCCATCGGCTCCAGAGACGTATGGACAGCACCGAAGGTGATGTGCCTCGATGGTTTTTGCTCGCAGCCAAAGAATCACGGAACTGTACCCGTGATTTCTCTTGGTGTCAAATACCTCGCCGCTGCTTATGATTCTGCGCTGACGGTCACCCAGCTGTTCTGCTTGTCCCAGCTATATCCTTTGAGGAAGATCCGCACCTTTGCCGAGGAAAGCCGTTCCTGCAGGAGGTCGTCTGCGCTTTTCGTGCGAAGCAGAATGTGCGCGACGCGGACCTGGTCGCCTTTGTCTTTGTCCGTCGTTTTCTCGGTGAGTTTGATGATGTGATATCCAAACTCCGTCTGCACGAGATCGCTCACTTCGTCGATGCCGAGTGCAAACGCCACGTCTTCAAAGGGTTGCACCATCTGTCCCTTCTGAATAAACCCCAGGTCGCCGCCGACGGACGCCGTGCTATCCTCGCTGTACTGTTTTGCCAGCTCTGCAAACGTTGTGTCGCCTTTCTTCACCTGGGCCAGTACGTCTTCGGCCTTTGTCTTGACGCCGGCATTCACTGAAGTGTCGGATGCAACCTTTTGATCATATTTCTGAAACCAGAGATATGGCAAAAGAATTTTCTTCTTGAACTGCTCCGGAGTCATTCCATACAGTTTCTGCAGCAAGTTGCCGATATCGCTCTCCCCGCTCTGTTTCGCAATGCTGTCTAACTGATCCGCCAGCTCCTGGTCAGTGACCGTGATGCCGTTTTCCTCGATGACCCGTTTCAGCAATGCATCGTAGACAAGACGATTGAGAATAATCTTTTTCATATCCTGGTCGCCGGGCGGTGCACTGCCGTCTGAGGTTGCGGATGGATTACTCGAAAAATAGTATCGCAGCGTTGCAAGATCCTCAAGATAGGTGTGATAGCTGATCAGTCCTCCATTCGCCGTGGCAACCGGCAACGGGACGGCTGCAAGGACGGTATCAACCCACGCTCCTTGTAGCCCCAGACGATAGACTCCCAGCGTGAACATACCGAGGGCAGCAAGCAGAATAACGATCACGAGGCCGAGAACGAGCCCGAGGAATCTTTTCTTGGCAGGCGCATGCGTTGCTCCTTCGGCCGAGGGAAGGACAGCCGGGTCGTGGTGAACCACTGCGGATGGGACATGTTCCCGTGATTCGGTAATCGCTGCTTTGACTTCTTTCGCAGGATCAACCGACGGACGGGCAGTCCTTGGTTTTCGAGACGCGGCTGGCTGTCGGTGCGGATTGACGCGGGATGCGTGTGATATGGAATCTTTTTTTACAGTCATGCTTTTCCCTTTCGCTTCTTCAATGACATTTAGGACGATGGGCCGAAGAAGTAACGCCACCACCTGACCGGATTGGAGCCATGTGACGTTGCTTCTCCGTTCGCAGGCGCAGCAGTTCCTTGTGCGCTCTCGTTTGTTATGGGAACGATAACCACCGTCTCTCCTGGCTTTGCCTTGCCAAGCTTTTCGCGGGCTTCCTGTTCCTGGAAGAGCGGGCTCTTCAGTTCGCTCAGGAGATCGGTCAGCGTTGTCTTTTTACTCTCGAGCTCCTCGATTTGCTTTTTGAGCTTCTCGACCTGCCCCTGTACCTCATACCGGTGGAGCAGTTCACGTGCTATACCGACAACAAGAATAACGAGCAGGATGCTGCCGCCGACAAGGATGGCGGGACTGCGTGTACTGTTCTGCCATCGATCAAGGCGCGGGCGGCGAGGCATAGACAACGATTATGCTACCACAGGGCCTGATTGCCGTACAAGCGACGGCCCTCCCGGGCTGTTACCGTCGTTTTTTCTTGGGAGGTGCAGCCCCCTGCGCAGATTGGTTTGGGCGGTCGGTATCGGATGCAACAAGTGTCTGAAATTCCGCTGAACCGATGCCGCGCTTCAAGCGTTCTGCAAGATGCAAGAGTTCTTCTGCGCTCATCCGCTCTGACGGAAGTTCGGCGCGCTCTCGCTGGACATTCATGATCAACGCATGAACCGATGCCGGATTGCGCACATCCTTTGCTTCGAGGTTTGCCCCTCCGCCCGCCGTCTGGATAAAAACCGTGCCGATGCCGGTTACCGTCTGCCATACCCCCGTGCGGGCGTAACTCACATCCTGGATCTTGTCATAGGTGGTTTCAGAAACGACATGGGAGAAGAACCCACGCTGGTCGACATCGATGAGACGCTCAGTGGTGATGTACAGCACATTCCGCCGGTACAGGATGATTGCGCGAAGCGTGAGTACCCCCCCGACCGCCAGGAGCAGCGCAAAGAGGAGAAGCCCCCACTCGCCGATGCGCAAGAGCGGGAAGAGAAGGAAGAACGGTCCAAACAGGAACAGCACGGCCAGGACAATATGCCGGAAAAAACTCCAGAGCGAACGGCGGACTTCCTGCAGGAGCTCTTCTCCGTCTTTCAGATTTCTGCTATCCTCATGGTGAAACATTGTCGTCTATGAAACGTCGTACTGCTTTGCGCATTGGATGGATCTTCGTCTCGATTGTTATGCTTCTGGGCATGCTCATCTTCACCGTGCTGCCGTTATTGTACGCCAGGTGAGTCCTTCTTCACAACGGCCAAGTAGGCCTCGGGCGGGATGTCGACCCTGCCGTGTTCGCGCATCCGCTTCTTCCCTTTTTTCTGTTTTTCGAGCAGCTTGCGCTTTCGCGTCACGTCGCCGCCGTACAGCTTTGCCGTGACGTCTTTTCGCAACGGAGCAATACGCTCCGACGCAATAATTCTCCCGCCCAGCGCAGCCTGAATGCGGATTTCAAACTGTTGCGGCGGGATGGAATGCTGCAGCGCGACACAGATGGCGCGGCCGGCCCGTTCCGCATCGCTGCGCACGACGAGCGTCGAGAGCGCTTCTGCGCGCTCGCCGGCGAGCAGGATATCGACGCGAACGATATCGGCCTCACGAAACCCTGCAAACTCATAGAACAATGAGGCAAAGCCCGACGTGCGGCTTTTGATGATGTCGTAAAAATTCGTGATGACGTTCGCAAGCGGCATGTCGCACACAACCATCATGCGCTCGCCGCTCCCGCTGCCGCCGAGATACTCGGTCGTGCGAACTGCACCCCGGCGCTCCTGGACGACCTGCAACACCGTCCCGATGTAGGCGGAGGGCAGCACGCAGCGAAGCTCAACCCACGGTTCCTCGACGGAACGGATCGCGGACGGGTCAGGGAACTCTTGCGCGGTGCGCACCAGTTGCCGCTCGCCGTTGGTCCGCACCACCCGATACGCGACGGACGGAACGGTCACAACGAGCGTCTGGGCATATTCGCGCCGCAGCCGCTCCTGGACAATTTCAAGGTGAAACAGGCCGAGAAAACCGCAGCGGAATCCAAGACCAAGCGCCGCGGAGCGTTCACCCTCGAACTGCAGTGCAGCGTCGTTGAGTTTGAGTTTTTCCAGGGCACGGCGCAATGACGCCGCATCCTGCCCTTCCAATGGATACAAGCTGGCGTAGACCATGGATTGGGGCTCGCGGTACCCGGGCAGAGCCGTTGTTGGCTGCCCCTCGCGGGTGAGCGTGTCACCGACGCGGCAGGCCGCAAGATCTTTCAATCCCGTGACAATATATCCGATTTCGCCCGTGCCCAGCGATGTGGATGGCGTATAGACCGGCTGGAACGTCCCCACCTCGAGGATGTCTGATCGCGTCTGCGTGGCCTGGAACTCGAGTCGCTCACCCGCCCGAAACGAACCGTCGACGACCCGCACATAGGCAATGACGCCGCGGTAGTCGTCGAAGACCGCATCAAAAACCAGCGCCCGCACATCTGATGCCGGATCACCGGACGGCTCGGGAATGCGCGTAACAATCGCATCGAGCAGGTGCTCGACCCCCTGGCCGGTCTTCGCCGATACGCAGAGGATGTCCTCTCCCCGACACCCTGTGAGATCGCGAAGCTGCTGGCGCACGCTTTCCACCTGAGCGTTCGGCAAATCAATCTTATTGATAACCGGCAGGATGACCAGCCCGAGCTGCTTCGCAACGTGATGGTGTGCAATGGTCTGTGCCTGAATGCCTTTCGCGGCATCAACCACAAGCAGTGCACCTTCGACGGCAGCGAGCGAACGGGACACTTCATAAGAAAAGTCTACGTGGCCAGGGGTGTCGATAAGATTCAGCTCAACGCCGTTGTAGACAAACCGAACGGGCTTGAGCTTGATGGTCACCCCGCGTTCGCGCTCCAGTTCCATCGTATCAAAGAGAGGTTCGGCATCCTTCCGTTCTTCCGCGGCGTGCGTCCGTTTCAAAAATTGTCCGGCAAGCGTGGACTTTCCGTGATCGATATGGGCAATGATGCTGAAATTGCGACGAGTCATTATGATGCAGTGAGCTTGCGGGGGCGGGCACGCTCGCCCCGTCGGATAACGGGGTGGTCAATGTGGGCGACCTGCCCCATACCGGACGAGCCAGGCGAGGACTGGTATGGGGTGATGCTGAAATTGCGTCGATGCATGCCTCTGCAGTGGGTTGATGAGATGATGAACAACTACTCTGCCCTCACCTCCCTTGGGTATCGAGAAAAACCTGCGCATAAAGGGCGACGTGAGGATCCCTAGGACATGATACTGCCATGCCCTCACCCAGAGGATGCTGTGTCCTTGCGGTCCGGGTAGGCCTATGGTATCACGAAAGCGCGAGTTCTTCCCAGAACAAAGAGGTGCTTTCGATGAGTGGTCAGACGGTTGCCTCCGCCTACGTTCGGCACTATCGGTCACTCTGGACACCCGCCGTTTTCCGTTCGACGGTCCATCGGTTCCTCGACGAAGATACCGAGGCGGCAGAACCGCTTGCAGAGCCGTACTTTGACCCAATCATGTGGGTCGAGCAGGAAACAACCGTTCCGGCTGTTCTGCTCCACATGCCATTTGCGTGCTCGGAACGGCTCGTGTTCTCTCTGTTCCTTACGTTTGACGCGCTCGGGATGACGATTCCCGCGGCGTCAGACGCGACGGTCGCGAAGTTGGAGCCGCACATTGCTCACCTTGACGTGATGAACAGCGACCACTGCTGGCAGGTCCTTGCTCTTGGTTCCGGCAGGTGCAGCACGCTTCTCCCTTTTTTCCGCTCCATTGACGAACGGTGCGCCCACGTCCTCAAAACCGATCGTCGGCTGGACAGCTGGGGACGTCAAATCGCTGCGTATATTGTGGGGAGCAG
>CAZCGY010000018.1:14411-16976 GCA_964498355.1 uncultured Gammaproteobacteria bacterium
GTTGATTCACGCCCAAGGCAAGGCCTTGCAGCGCCGCCCAGGTAGCGACCGCCATGACGCCAGACGCAATAATAATCTTGATTGCCGAGGAAAGGATGGTGTCGTCATCAAGATCGCCGAGCCGTGACCGCAGGAGAATGAGCAGCGCGAGCATCTGGATTGCGCTTGTGACGGAAAAAGAGAGCGCGAGCCCGGTTACGCCCATCATGCGGCCAAGTGTCAGCCCGCCGATGATGTTCAAGACAACGCCGACAATGCTCACCTTCACGGGCGTCACCGTGTCCTGCAACGCATAAAACGAGCGCGTGAGCGTCGGAAGCAAGCTCTGCGCGAAGAGCGCAAGCGAGAAAAACCCCAATGCCTGGGCAGTAAGAATCGTTTCGTTCCACCCGAACTCGCCGCTGCCCAAAATAACGCGGACGATCTGCGCGCGCAGCAGCAGGATGAGAACCGAGACCGGCACAATGAAAAAAAGAATTCTCCGAAAGACCTTGGAGAACTCGACGACAAACTTCGGGATGTTCTTTTCGGCAAACGCTTCGCTGAAGACCGGGAACGACGAGATGGCAAGCGACACCCCGAAGATGTTGATGGGAAAGCTCTGCAGGTTGTTCGCGGCAGAAAAGATGGCCACGCTGCCCGCGGCGAGTGTCGAGGCAATCACGGTGCTCACGAGCTGCTCGATCTGCGCAACGCCAAGCCCAAGCGTCCGCGGCAACATGAGCCGGAAGACCTTGCGAACGCCTGATTCCCTCCAGCGGAACTGCCAGCGGTAACGGAACCCGATGCGGAATGCGCCGGGGAGCTGGATGAGCAGATGCAGCGCCGCACCGAACACAACGCCCCAGGCAAGCCCGGCCATGCCCATGTCAGGAGCGAGAACGGCGATGCCGACGATGATACCGGCATTGTAGAGCACTGGCGCGAACGCGAATGCAAGAAACCGTCTGAATGAGTTGAGAATGCTGCTGATGACGTTCGAGACGCCGAAAAAGAGAATAGCGAGCAGCATAATGCGTGTCAGGGCAACGGTTTCGTGCATTTTCTCCCCTGAAAAACCCGGCGCAAAGAGCGGAACGATTTGCGGCGCGAACACGAAGGCAAGCGCCGCGAGAAAAAACAGGATGGCGAGAAGAATGTTGAGAACGGAGTTGGCAAGCCGCCATGACGCTTCATGGTCGGTTTCGCCTTCCTTCTTCCTTGTCTCGATGAAAACGGGAATGAACGCCGACGAAAGAACGCCGAGCACGAGGATATAAAAAATAAGATCGGGCAGGCGGAACGCCCCGTAGTAGCTGTCGAGTGGATCGCCCGGGAACCTTCCAAATAACAAACGGTCGCGCGCAAGGCCGAGCAGACGGCTCATGAGCGACCCCGCCGCGATGAGGATGGCGCCACCGGTCACGGTCGTTCCCAGGCGTTGCAGCAGTCGGCTTGACATAGGACTCTATTCTACCAGAGGCCGTGAGAACAAAAAAGCGCCGCTGCTTCGGACCGGCAAAGGCACACGGGATGATGCCAACCGCATGAGATGACACGCTTTGAGGAGAGAGAGTACACCACGCGCAGAAACGCCCGAGGGCGTTCGTTGCAAGGCGCAAAGCGATCATGTCGCTACGATCGGATCCGTAGACGCTTCACCGGCCCACAGCAGAGGCGCATCTGCACTGTGTGGCCAGAAAAGAAAATTTGTCAAGACTGGAAGATAGTGCTGCCCCTGGGGCGGTCAAAGAAGATGGGTAGGATGGAAAGAACATCTTTGACCCTTCCCCATGGGCAGCAGCACCACTTCAAATGGACGATTCCTCATCCGCTTGAAGAGATGCCCCGCACCATTTGCCTGTTTGGGCAAAGGTGCGGGGCTTTTCGACACAGAACGATCTCGCGTCAGTCGGTCTGGTCAGGCCTGGGCGGACGTGTCGCCGCTCTCGGGCTGCTGCCCGGTCTCGGCCACGCTCTCACGTGCCTTCCGATCGGCCTCGGCCGCGACCCAGTCGAAGCCGCGCGTCTTGCGCTGCCTGCGGTTGGGCTTGCTAGCGAGCTCGTCCTCGGCCTTGCCGCCGCGGATGACCTTCAGCCGGTCGGGCAGCCGATCCGGGTTGATCCCGAACCGCCGCTCGAACCGCAGCATGGCACGGCGCTGCTGCTCGGCCGCGACCCACGCCTCACGCTTGGCCTTCTGTTCGGCCTCGTCGGCCTGCCAGGCGGCCATGGCCTTTTCGTATGCCGTGAGGGCCCGTTCGATCGTCACGCCGAACCGGAAGAGGTCCTTGCCGTCCGTGAACCCCTTCTCGCGGGCCTTGTGTGCGCAGTAGCCGCAGTACAGGATGAGCGCGCCGTCGTCGCGAAGCTTGAAGTGGAGATTCCACGTCTCGCTTGCGCGCCGCAGGACGTTGCACCGGTTGCCGGTGCAGGAGAACATCAGATCCGTGTCGGGAGCGAGCGCGGCCTTCGCGTCCTCGACCGTCATGGCGACGGGCTCGAGGGTAGCGCCGCGGGGAACGAGCACAGCAAGACGAAACTCGGGGCGGTACATGGCGATCCTCCGGAATATGGGCACGACGT
>CAZCGY010000019.1:0-16823 GCA_964498355.1 uncultured Gammaproteobacteria bacterium
CTGGTGCGACAGTACTGATCAAGCGGATCACCGTTGAAAACGGGGACCCTGCTGCAAATGCCGGCGGCGTTCTCAACCAAGGAACCCTCACGATGGAAATGAGCACGCTGAACAACAATACGGGCCTGGATTTCGGCGGTGGAATCGGCAATCTCGGAACACTAACGCTAACCAATACCACCGTGACCAGCAACTCAACGAACGGAACCAACCTGAGTGGCGGCGGCGGCGGGATTTTCAATCAGGGCATACTCACGCTTGAGAAGAGTACTCTTGACCAAAATACGACGCTCGGCCGCGGCGGCGCCGTCTATAACCTTGATCTGACGCTGACGCTCACGAACAGCACGATCAGCAACAATACCGCTCGGAACGGCGGAGGAATTTTCAACCGGTTTGGTTCTGTCGCTCTGACGCATGGAACCATTGCCGACAATACGGCGACGGATAACGGAGGCGGTGTCTGGAACTTCGGCGGCACAACAACGCTCGCGAACACCATCCTGAGCGGTAACAGCGCTGCAACGGCATCGACTGATTGTGCCGGAGCATTGACGTCCCTTGGGAATAATCTTGCTGGTGGGGCATCATGCGCCTTCGCAGGAACCGGCGATCTCAACAGCACCAATCCGCTCCTTGGCCCGCTTGCCAACAATAGTGGCCCGACTGAAACCCACTCCTTACTTGCTGGGAGTCCGGCCATTGACGCTGTCCCGCTCGCATCATGTCCCGTGACTACTGATCAGCGCGGCGTGCCGCGCCCCATGGGCCCTGCGTGCGACATGGGAGCATTCGAACGAGTTGTGCCGGATGCATGCAATAGTATGATCTTCGATACGATTCTCGTTGGGACTGCAGGAAATGATCTTCTCAATGGGACAAACGGCCGTGATTTGATCTTCGGCCTTGGCGGCCATGATCGGTTGAACGGCAGTAATAACGACGATTGTCTGGTTGGTGGGGACGGGGATGATCGTCTCAACGGGAGCAATGGAGATGACTTTCTCGATGGCGGGATGGGAAACGATGCGCTCAATGCCAGCAATGGGAACGACACTGCTGTTGGCGGCGACGGCATCGACACGATCGATGGCAGTAATGGCAACGACATGATCTTTGGTGGTGGAGGAGCTGATCGGCTCAACGGCGGGAATGGCGATGATTCCATAGATGGAGGATTAGGAAACGACACCATGTCAGGCGGTAACGGCAACGACCTCATGGATGGCAGCGACGGTGATGACAAGATGTCGGGGAACAGCGGCAATGACACGCTCACCGGCGGGCCCGATACCGATATTCTGAACGGTGGCCTTGGTACTGACACGTGCACTGGTGAGACTGAAACATCATGTGAGATCTAGGCTTGACTGAGAAGACAAAACAGCCGGTGAAGCCATCGAGCCGCCGTGCTGTTTTGGCGTTTATGCACTGAAACCGGTTTTCTTCAGTTGCCTTGATGCGATATATGCGTCGTACTATCACGAAGAAAACCGGTGGTCAAGTTTCTTACGGATTCGAGCCACCAAGGCAAAAGAAAAAAGGAATTGTGGTAGAATTGAATCGTGCATAAACCCGTCTTCTCCATCCGCTCCAAAGTCACCAGGTTTCCCGGCCACGGCGGCTGGCACTTCCTCTGGGTCGACACGAAGCAATCAAAAACCATCCGAAAACTGTTTGGCCATCTGAGAAGGGGATGGGACTCGCTTCCTGTTACGGTGACGCTTGGCGCAAGCGTCTGGACCACCTCGATTTTTTATAGCGCCAAAGATCGAAAGTACCTGATGGGTCTCAGGGCGGGAGTTCGAAAAAAGGAACATGTGAAGATGGGGGACAGGGTGCGGATGGTGATGCAGATTCGGGAGATCTAAAAAAAGCCGAGGCGGATTTCATGCACCGCCTATTGACCCCCGTTGTTACCATGATGTCCCAGGACACGCTCTGCTGAAGAGCCAGGAGATGCCAAACTGTCACGCGTGGAGCTGCCTTTCTCTAGGAGCCGCGCTCCAGCTCGCCCGATGGGGGGGTCCGCTGTATACTGAAATCGATGAAGAAAATCATCGTTGCAGCAATCATTGTTCTCACTCTTACCGCGGCTGTTACCGGCAGCCGACTTCTCTGGCCGACCTTCGCCGCTGCCGGCTGGAAGCAAGACGCCGGTCCGCTTGGCGGGACGGTCACGAGGATGGTGACGGTGAATGGAAAGATCTGGGCTGCCCTCTATTCAGGCGGCATCTACGAACTCAGCGGCTCCACTTGGTCGCAAATCGGCATCTTCCGCGGCCTGCCGGAGAACCGAACGTTCGACATCGTCCAGGACCCCGTCAACACCCAGAACCTCTATGTCGGGCAGATGATCGCGTGCGCCGCAAAGACGGCTGATGCTGGCGGCTCGTGGTCGGGCCTGTGTGACGCGATGCTCGTCGCGGCCGACGCGCCGAATTTCAGTTCCCACACCCTGGCGCTCGACCCCACTGATCCATCCACGGTGTACGTGGTCGGGCACACCCACGATCAGACCAGCATGCTGCTGGTGTCGGACGATGGCGGCGGCACATGGGAGAAGGTTTTTACGTTTGCCCAGCACATGGACTTCACGCACCTCGTCTTTTTCAACGGTGTGATGTATCTCTCGACGGAAGCGGACGGCGTGTTCGTCTCAAGCGACCGGGGCCAAACGTGGACGCCGTTCACCGTCGGACTGGCCGCCGGACCGAACGGGCGCTTTCTCGTGTTCAAGAACCGTTTGTATCTTGAAGGCGGCATGTTCCTGAAGTTCAATACGCGCACGGGCGGTTCGCTCTACCGCCTCGATGCTTCAGCGTCTGGCTGGGAGCAAATGGTCGGCCCCAAACGGGTCACCGGTACGGGCACGGACGGGGCGACGCTCTGGGTCGGCGGCCAGGAGAGCCAGGTGTGGAAGTCAGCGGACGGCGTGACCTTCACGAAGATCCCTGCCAAGGGATTGCCTCCTGCCTGGATCGGCGAAATGGTCGTGCAGGGTTCGACCCTTTCTTTCGGCATGGGCGGGTTCGGCGTCTACCGCTCAACGAACGGCGGCCTGACGTTTAAGGAGTTCAATCGCGGGATGAAAGCCATTGCCACGCGCGAGGTGCGCGTGAACCCGAAGAACGCCAATCAGCTCTACGTCGTTACCTGGGACCGGCTCGGAATGTCCTACTCGAAAGATGGCGGCATGAGTTTTCGACTCTTTGGGCCTGACGCAAACATCCTCACGCTCGCGCCGGACCCCAAGGACTTCAACCACTTCTACGCCGCTGGCGACCGATTCCAGGAGGGCCGACTCTCTTCATCGAAAACGAAGGTGACCTGGGTGACGCGCAAGAAACCGGGGCCTCGGTCATCGGTCGTCAAATCCTTGGCCGTGCACCCGAAAAAGTCGAATATCCTTCTCGCCGGGGTGGCTACGGAAACGGCCGAGCTGCCGACCGGCTACGGGCTCTATTTCTCGAAGAACGCTGGCCGGAGCTGGAAGAAGGCGAGCGGCATTCCGAACCAGGCGGTCTACTCCATTCACTTTGATCCCAAGAACCCCGCGATCGTGTTTGCGTCAGCGCTGGGAGCGGGAGTTTTTCAGAGCACGAACGGCGGAACATCATTTATGCAGATCGGCGGCGAGCAATTGCAATACACCTATCGCATCGCCATGGATCCCAAGAATTCCCGGCACCTGCTGGCGAGTTCGAATACGTTCTTCGGCGGACTCACGCCAGAAGAGCAAATCTCCGGGCTCTACGGCGGGCTGTTCGAGACTATGGATGCAGGTGCGACCTGGACGGATATTACGAAAGGCATCCGCGACTACGACGGCACCGATGACCCGGCCGGCTTTCAGGGCTGGATGTATAATCTCGGCCACCTGCCGAACTATGAAGAGATTCTCATTGACCCGAACGATGCGAAGCACATCACGGTTGGGCACCACGGCGAGTCGGTGGTGGTGACGACGGATGGCGGCCAGACCTGGGAGAAACAAACAGCCGGAATGATCCCGGGCAGCATGCACAACTACGCCTACTGCCTCGGTCAGTCGAAAAACGGCTCGAAGGTATACGCCTGCACCTGCGGCAGGGGGTTGTTCAGCGGGAACGTCTCACGGACGACAGGACAGGTGGTCTGGCAGCCGACGCTCTTGGGCGTGCCCGTCGCGTACGCCGCGAACGATGATGATTTTCCGGACCCGAAGAACGCTGAGCAGGCCCGAGCATTCATCCTTGGCGGCGAAGACAATCACCAGCATTAAGGGAGGTGCGTACTGACAGAGTGCAACGGCTGATTTGCGGGTCCGGCAACTCACCATACAGCAAGCATGAAAAAAGCAGCGACCGTCAGCACCTATATTGCCGCCGCGCCGCCAGCCGTGCGGGTGATGCTGCGGCAGCTTCGAAAGGCCGTTCAGGACGTTGCACCCGCCGCCGAGGAAAAAGTCAGCTCTGGCATGCCGTACTATGACTACCACGGACGGTTGGCGTATTTCGCGGCCTTCAAACACCATGTGAGTTTCTTTGTCATGGGCAAGATGAGGACCACGTTTGCCCACGAACTGAAGGAATACCAAAAAGCAAAGCTACGTTACAGTTCCCGATCGGCACTGCCGTACCCGTCGGATTGATTCAAAAACTTGTGCGCGTGCGGATGAAAGAAAACGCGGCAGTGGCGTCAAAGAGAAAACGATACAACAGGTAGATTCTTGCGCGGTGAGCTCCCCGAGTCTGGATGCGCCGCCCTGCGCGGGCTGGCCATAAAAACTGTTCCTGCTGTTCGCCAACGGACGGTTCCTCCGCTGTTTTTCTTTGTGATTCTTACTCGTCAGCTTGATTTTCATCAAAAAAACTGCTATACTGAGCGCAGAAAACAAAAACAGATGCGAACAGCCGTCTCGATCCTGCTGATTGTCATCCTGGTTCTTTTCACACCGGTGTTGTTTCTGGTCACCTCGCTGCGCTTCAACGTGCTCACTGCGCAGTTCATCAAACAGGAGCTGGCGAGGAAAAATGTCTACGTACTCGCGACGTCCCAGATTGACAAGCAGATTGCGAGAATTGTGCTCGACCCGCAATACCCTGTAACAAACGCCGAGATTGCCGCGCTTGCACATGACGTGCTTGCCGAGTCGTGGCTTCGGCAGAATGTTGAAGGTCTTCTCGACGGGATGGAGAGCTGGCTGGGCGCACCGTCCGGGACGACGCTGCGTTTGCCGATTGACCTCAGTCAGCCGAAGCAGCGCTTCACGGCGGTGCTCGATGCCTTTTTGTCTGAAAAACTCGCACAGCTTCAGCCCTGCGCCGACAAACGCCGGTCGAGTGAGGAGCAGGGGATTTGCCAGTTTGCAGGTATGACGCTTGGCCAGCTCAAAGAACAGCTGAGGCATACGGGCATGAACCCCGACCTCATCAGCAGCCTGGTGCCCGACACGCTGGACCTTGTCAACCCCGACCTCTCTTCATTGTTTGGCAAGCCGGACCCGACGGACACGAACTCTGCCCAGGCGAAGGCGGAGGAGATTTCGAGAAGCTTGGATCAGTTCAAGGCCCACTACCAGCAGGTCCTCTCGCTGCATGGTCTCGCCGTAATGATCTACGGGCTGCTCATAGCGTTGTGCATAGCGATCAATGCGCCGCGCGGCTGGCGACGGTTGGCCCGATGGAGCGGCATCCTGTTGTTGTCGCTTGGCCTGCTGCCGCTTGTCATGGCGCTGGCAAGCTCGCCGCTTATCGAAAGTCTGCTGCTCCCGAAGATTCGTCTTGACCCGAAACTGCCAGCAGAACTCTCGTCAATGGTTCCGGCGCTGATTTGGGACACTCGAACCGCTCTCTTTACCCCGTTTCTTCTTATTGGCGCATCAACGGTTGTTCTGGGCCTTGCCGGCATCATCGGTGCGCACTGGGTGCCAAAGCCGGCGGCCAGAAAGAAGTAGCCAACACGTTCATGTACGTGCTGTACATTGTCCAGTGCTCCGACATGACCTTCTACACCGGTATCACGGTTGATGTCGCCCGCCGGGTGGAAGAGCATAACGATTCTCGGCGGGGCGCAAAATATACCCGCGGTCGCAGACCGGTGAAGTTGGTCTACACAAGAAAATTCCGCAACCGATCAACAGCGGCACGAGAAGAAAGCAGAATCAAGAAACTCACGAGGTCAGAGAAAAAGACGTTTTTTGACCGAAGAGCGGGCTGTTGAAAATACGTGCTATACTTCCTTCAGTATGAAAAAACGTCTTTTTCTCTCTCTTCTCCTCATTGTTGTCGGGGTTCCGCTGCTCGGATATGTGGCCGCGACCATCGCCGGTGCTTTTGCTCGCGACCTTTCGGCCGTTGACGCATCCGCTGTCGCGCTTCCGCCCGTTGCGACAATCAATGTCTCTGCCAATGCGTATACAGAACTCCAGCAGGCAGTCGAGGCGTTCTCCTATCCCGATGCCGATACCACCTTGGCAAACCCGGCGGTCAAGCAGGCGCTTGACGGGACCGGCTGGGACGCTGAAACACTCCAGGACATTCTTGACAACAACGCCGACGCGCTTGCACTTTTTACCTCCGCAAGCACGAAAGAATACCAAGATCCCAGCTTTGTCGATCCAGCCCGCGTGGATCTCAATGCGATGCTCGCGATCAATTTTTCTGCATATCGGCGTCTTGCCGAGGTACAGGGGGTTGCCGCGCTTGATCAGCTTGATCGCAAGCAGACCGACGCTGCGGCCGCGACCGCACTCACCATGGTCAAGCTGGGCAGGAGCATGGAGTCCTCATACGGATCGCTTGTTCACTACCTTGTTGCTCAGCGCGTCAAGGAACTTGGAGTTGACGTGCTCGCTCGCATCACCGCCGCTGAGCAGCTTTCGCCCGGCATGCGACAGGAGGCCCTGGATGTGCTGAGCACAAGTTACGACAGGGGCGCGTATGTGACACAGGCGCTGAAGTTTGAGAACGCGCTCTTGCGAAACACCGAACCGTCCCATGCCGACAAAATCATGATGGGCGAAGTGACATTTGGCCCCGTATTCGCCAGACTCCTTGCAGAAAACAACTTCTACTTCCAGCCCCTCAGAACAGAACAGCTTTCGATTGACTGGTATGCAACGCTCATCAGGAGCATTGGATCGTCGTGCACCACGCAAGTCCCCGCGTGGAAGGACCTTGCCCCGCGTTCTGTCCTCGCGCGCCTGTGGACCCAGAATGCTATCGGCAAGTCATCCCTTGACACGGGTGCCATCAGCTTCGACGGGCTGCAGAAGCGATGGTGCTCACTTGATGCAAAAATCGAAGCACGAGCATCCGACCTGAGAACGTAAGTCTTGGGTTTGCGGGGAATACAAAAACGCTGATGAATCAGTGGGTGATCATCAGTGATCTTGAGATAGCCAGTCTTGTAAAGGCGAAGCACCTGCTCCAGAAAATCCGAAACTGCCGGTGAAACTCGCGAAACGCCCAGCAGCAACGTCTGCAGGAATTCTTCAGGTGGGCCCAGATTTAACGGAGCGTCCAAAAGGCACAAAGTTGACGATTGTCGGACCACGCGAGAAGGTGTATCTGTCGCGCCCCGGGCCGAAAGCGAGGACCGTGATACGCAGTTACGCAGTTCGGCCGTTTCGGCGGGGGCAGACCATCATGGAACGTCCAGCATTGCGTGGCGGTCGTTTCTTTGGTATCCTTTCAACACAACTGAATACCTATCAAGAGTGTGACTGAGTGCGAGGGAACTCGCCGCGGGAACTGGCCCGTTCGAAGCCACCGACAACCCTTCCGGTCATCCGACCTGAGCACGGGTGCCACCTCCAGCCCTTACCATTATGGCAAGGGAAAGATAGCGTCACACCTGCTTTCCTTTGCCAAGGAGAGCGTTCTATGTTCCTACCGAAAGCGTACACCGTTGAGTCCGTCACGTCCGGCCATCCGGACAAAGTCTGCGACCAGATTTCCGACGCAGTGCTCGATGCGCTGCTTGCTCAGGATCCCACGTGTCGCGTAGCCGTTGAGTCGTTTGGAGCGCACGGCAAGCTTGTCATGAGCGGTGAAGTAACCACGAGCGCCGAGGTGGACTACCCGGCAGTCGCACAGTCGGTCTACCGCGAGATCGGGCATGTCGATCCTCTGGAGGTTGAGGCGACCATTGTTCGGCAATCACCCGACATAGCACGCGGTGTCGATACCGGCGGAGCAGGGGACCAGGGTATTATGTATGGGTACGCGACACATGAAACCGAGGAAATGTTGCCGCGGGCTGTTGTGCTTGCCCATCAATTGACGCACCGCCTTGAAGAACTCCGGCGTGGCGATACGCGGTTTGCTTGGGTCCTGCCTGACGGAAAGTCGCAGATCACTATGGATGGCGATCGGGTTACGGCCGTCGTCGTGAGTACCCAGCATAACGGCGAGCATGAGATAGAAGCGGTTCGCCGCGATATTCTTGAAAACGTCATCTCTCCGATCGTCGGATCATTGGACGGTGTCCTCGTCCACATTAATCCGGCTGGCCCGTTTACGGTTGGCGGGTTTACCGCAGACAGCGGTCTGACCGGCCGGAAAATCATGGTGGATACCTATGGTGGTCTGATTCCCCATGGCGGCGGCGCATTTTCAGGGAAGGATGCGACCAAGGTTGATCGATCTGCCGCGTATATGGCACGTCTGGCGGCGAAAAGCGCCGTTGTGCAGGGCATTGCCAAGCAGTGCCTGGTATCCGTTGCCTACGCTATCGGTCAGGCAGAACCCGTGATGTTGACGGCGGAGGACGAAAACGGCCGCGATCTCACCGACTGGGTGCGAGGGCGGTTCGACTTCCGGCCGCTTGCCATTATCGAGCGCCTGGATCTGCGCCGGCCTATTTTCCGGCCAACAGCGGCGTACGGTCACTTTGGCCGCAAGGAGTTTGCTTGGGAGAACGCGTGAAATGTCGCCCGCACCGTCCCGCTGAGCGGGACGGTGCGGGATCAGGGTGCATTGAGTCTGCAACGGGCGAGAAGACACCATGGTCGCGCGTGGACAGGCGACACGCCCGGGCTATTCTTATGCCTGAAGATGGTGGAGCGAAGCCACGTGTGAAAAAATCGGTGAGGAAATTGCGTCTTGCGCTTTCGAAAGGTCGTTGACACGGTTCATGTTGTGTTGAGCGTCGAGAAAGGTGTATGATAGAGAGCTTTGTGTCACATACGATGCGACTCAAGAAAGAGACCAAAACAAAGCTGTATCCTCTGTTCCGCCTGGTCATTGGCGGCGCGGTTTTCACGTTCTTGATGACAGTGACGCTGACGCCTCTTGCATTTGCGCAAACTGAGGATATTCTGGACCAAAACATCAACAGCCTCGATCCTCAAACAGGTGGGATCGACTCGGAGAGTAGCGTTGAGGTAGTGGACACCGACGAGCTTGTCGTTCCGGAGCTGACCGAGGACACGAATGTTGCGCTGCAGCCCGGCGAGACGGCGACGGTTGTCGCAGAAGTCGGCTCGACGCGGACGCTTCTGCTGCTCATTGTCGGAGGGGCAGTTGTTGTGCTTGCTGTGGTCGCGGCGATCCGCAGAAAGTCCCGATGACATCCGAGCGTTTCCCGTGCCCGTCAGCGGCTGTGCAAACGGAACAATCCTACGATTGTCAACAATGAAAAAACGCGTTGCTACTGAGATCGAAGGTTCGACAAAAACGCGAAGCTCGACAAGAGTTCTCCTTGTGTCGTTCTTGCTGCTCATCGGCGTTGGCGTCGGCACCATCGCTCTCTTGCGACTTCGCGGTACAATCCTGCCGAGCCCCGTTGCGGTCAGCGGCTCTACCCAGACCGCCGTCTGGGAAGTTCATACACCGGCGGATTTCACCTATGATACGAGTTCGATTGTTGTGACATCAACACAGGCGGAGCTGCAGAGAGTTCCGAACTGGTGGGACACGGCCTACACGGTCCGTGCACCGTTAACGATTACCACCGGGAGTACGCCGGCCGCCGCTGGTCAGACCGTGGTTGCGTCATTCAGTACTGCAGAGTATGTTCCGCCTGCACTGATGCAGGCAGATCGTGACGACCTTCGTGTGGTGTATTGGGACGGAACCACCAACCAAGAACTCAGTCGTGAGTATGTGGCGTACAATGATTTTCGCTTCAAACTGCAGGCACCGATTCCGGCAAACAGCAACAGCACGTCCTACTATATGTATTTCGGCAATCCTTCGGCGACGGCCCCGACCGTTGACCGCTCGGCGGTGTATGAATACTATGAGCCGTTTGACAGTGACGTGTTTTTGGGTTCATCGCCCTGGAGCGTCTACTGCGGAGCAGCCGGGTCACCATTCACCTCATCCGGCGGGGTTCTTCGGCACGCTCAATCGACGCCAAGCGACTGTTTCGCGTACGGACCGTTTGTTCGCGATATGACAAAAGATTGGACGCTCGAGGGCGACATCCTTCTGAGGAGCGGCACGCGGCCGCTCGTTGGCAGTCTCCATCTCCATGATAGTGCGGACATTCTCAGCAGTCCGAATTCCGATGGGTATTGGCTGGGCCTTGTTGACAACACGAGCGATACGGTCTTTATCCGCAACAAGGCAGGAACGTTCGCACCCGCACCGGCGGCCGCGGCGATCAACACCGGAACTTCATATCGCCTGGCCTGGCACTATGACTACCAGAGCGGTGCCAGCCGAGTCATGAGCGTGTGGCTGAACGGCACGCAGGTCATCACTGACGCGGCGGATACAGCAACGAATTTTGGTTCGGGCAGGGCCGCCGTTGGCGTGCACGTCTATCAAAACGGTGCAACGCTCGCTGATGTCGAGTGGGATAATATCAGAGCTTGGGAGGACATTGGCGCGGTGGTGTCGCTCCCGCGACAGAGCTATTTTGAAGGCCAGTATCCAACCACGGGCCAGACGCTGGAGCTGAAATCGGGGAGAGGGTTGCGGTATGGCACGCTCACGGGCATGTCGGCATTTGGCACCAACGTCGGCGACGTGAGATTCATTTTTTCTCCCGACGACGGAACAACATGGTTCTACTTGGATCAAACTACTATGACGTGGCGCCCTTCAGACGGCACGTATGCACAAGCATCGCCCACCTCCCTTATCAATGTCATGCTCCCCATCCGGCCATTCGTTGCCAACGGAACGTTGCGATGGAAGGCGCTGCTTGCATCCGCACAAGGGGTGACCCCCACGACGCTTGACCAGGTTGCCGTTGTGTTCACTCAGGACTCGACCGACCAGGATAACGACGGCTATGCGAATGCAAGCGGCGGCGGGAGCGACTGCGTTGATTCTCTGACGTCGCAGTACATCTCTGCCACGGCGACCTGCAACTCTTCTGCTGCACCGACGCAGCTGAGCGTCACGCCGCCAATCGCCGATCATGCCTGGGTGCAGGATGAGAACGGCACCTACCACCTGTTTTTTCAGGACAATGTTGAGCCGTGGTCGATCCTTCATTATACGACAGAGGACTTTCAAACCGCGACGCTCGTCGGAACCGCGCTGACAAAAGGGAACGGCGCGCAAGATTTTGACCGTGACGGCATGTGGGCGCCGCATGTCATCCGCAAGGACGGGGTTTGGTACATGTTCTACTCGGGGGTCACCGGCCCCGGTAGCAGCCCGACGGCGGAACAGCGTATCGGTGTGGCCACCTCCACCGACCTCACGACATGGACGAAGCTCCCGGTCAACCGATGCACGGGGACGACCGGTGATGGGTGCGTCTATGACTGCCAGGCGAGTTGGACCGCTTGGAGTCGCGGCGGGCAGTACGACCGGCAATGCCGCGATCCGATGGTTATCCTCGATGCTCAAGAGGGCAGCTGGAAGCTTTTTGCGACTGCGCGGGCACTGAGCGATTCCGATCAGATCGTGACGGTCGCGTATTCAACGAATCTTTTACAGTGGTATTCGCAGGGATATATTGAGGCGTCGCGCGGCGGGATCGCCGAAAACCCTTTTGTGACTCAGTTTAATGGGAACTACTTTCTTTTCTTCACGAACTACAATTCCGGCGGAATCAAATATGCCAAGTCCTCCTCGCTCGCTTCCGACTCGAGCGGCAGCACAAACTGGGTTTTTCAGTCGTCGCTTGGGGAGACGGGCATGAACGCGCCGGAAGTTTCCATCTGGAATGGCGATACGTGGGTCCTTTCTGAGAGTAACTACTCATTCAATCCGTCCAGCGCGGATTTGACGCTGAAGCGAATTGCATGGAACACCGATGGCACGTTTGCGCTCTCGAACCTGACGAAACTCGCATGCCGCGTGCCGAGCGACGCCATTCACCCTAATGCGCCCGAAGTCATCGGTGACGGGATCGACAACAACTGCAACAGTCAGACTGATGAAGCTCTTCCCTGCATCGAAAACTGGCAGTGTACCGACTGGTCGGCGTGCACTGATGGCACGCAGTCGCGCACCTGTACGGACGGAAATTCCTGCGGCACGACGCAGGATAAGCCGCCGGAGTCGCAGGCATGTACACCCTTGGGCTGTACCGAGAACTGGAGCTGTACCGACTGGTCGGCGTGCACTGATGGCACGCAGTCGCGCACCTGTACGGACGGAAATTCCTGCGGCACGACGCAGGATAAGCCGCCGGAGTCGCAGGCATGCAGTCAGGAGTGCACAGAACAGTGGCGTTGCTCTGAGTGGTCCGCATGCAGCGGCGGTAAGCAGACGCGCACCTGCTCTGATGAGCATGGCTGCGGCACAGAAACGGCGAAACCAGCTCTTGAGAAGACGTGCCAGGATGTTGAGAGTTGCGGAGAAGATTGGCGCTGCTCTGAGTGGTCGAGTTGTGACAATGGCGCAAGAACGCGGGCCTGCCGCGATCAGAACGGCTGCCCGACGGTCCTGCAGAAACCAGCAGAACAGGAGTCGTGTGGTGCCGGAGGGGGCGGTGTGACCTCGGATTTGCTTCTTGGCGCAGTCCCTTCCATTGGCAGCGACCCGATTGTTCGCCTCTTCACGAAGGACGGAAAACGGGTCAGTCAGTTTGCCGCCTATTCAAGAACATTCAAGCGAAAAGGCGGGACCATCGCCGTCGGCGACATCGACGGCGACGGGAGGTCCGATATCCTTACCGGCACGCACCCTGGGTCTGTGCCGCTCATGCGTGCATTCAGCCAGCGGGGGAAACTCCTTCACCAGTTTGCGGTCTACGGTGCGAAAGCGAGGACGGGGATCACGATCGCCGTCGGTGACCTCAATGGCGATGGCAAAAATGAGGTGCTGACCACGCCGGGAGGAAAAGGACGACCGACCATCGATCTTTTCATGTTTGATCCTGGCCGCCCATGGTTTACCTCTATCGGTAAGCTCAACCTCAAGAAAGTGTCGTCCAGCGGGTTGAGTATTGCCACGGGTGACACCGACGGTAACGGGGTGGATGAACTCTTTGTCGCGTCGACGGGCAAAACATCGCCGCGCGTTTCCATCTACGCGTATATTGCGAGCCGAAAAGCCTTCGTGCTCAAAAAGACGTTCCTTGCGTTCAGTTCGAGGTTCCGCCAGGGGGTTTTCCTCGCTTCCGGTGATGTTGACGGCGACGGGAAGGATGAAATCATTGCAAGTTCGGGGCCGGGCGTGCGCGCAGAACTGCGCGTATTTGACGGCGGAGGCTTCCTCAGAGGACGTTTCTATGCCGCAGGCCCCTCTTACCGTGGTGGTGCGTATCCATCAGCTGCCGATGTCAACGGCGACGGGAAGGATGAAATAGTAACGTCGAGCAACCGGTCTGGGGCGGCGAATGTCTTCATTTTTCAGAGAACCGACAGAAACCGCTACGTCCTTCTTCGGGCGTTTCCGGCGTTTCCTGCATCCATCAACACCGGCCTGCGCATCGACGCATCGCACTGATCAGGCCCCCTCGTCGCGAAGAAGATGGGAAAAGCGCATGCGAAGGTGCGCGAGCTTTGGGGAGATGACAACCTGGCAGTACGGTTGTCCCGGATTTTTTTCGTAGTATCGCTGGTGGGCTTCCTCTGCGGGGTAGAAAACGCGGAAGGGTTCGATTGCCGTGACGATGGGTTTTTGGTACACGCCATCGAGTTCAAGGCGCGCTTTTACGTCCGTCGCGGTCTTCTGCTGCCGCGCGTTATGGGCAAAAATCACTGACCGATAGTGCGCCCCAACGTCGTTACCTTGCCGGTTCGGCGTGGTCGGGTCGTGGGTAAGAAAGAAAATCTCAACGAGCTGCTCGTATGCGACCACTGACGGATCGAAGTGGATCTCAACGACCTCGGCATGCCCGGTCGAGCCGGCACACACCTGCTCATAGGTTGGGTGGTTGGCGGCGCCACCGCTGTAGCCGCTGGTCACCGAATGCACGCCCCGGATCCTTCGGAACAGCGCTTCAGCGCACCAAAAACATCCGGAGCCGAATGTCGCGCGCTGCAGATTGGATGCATCCATGGTCATGACGTGGAGTGTACACAACCCGTAAGCATCTGTCATCCATCGACGCATGAACATTGCTACCAGGCGACGATCGAGCGACCTCTGTAGAACAGGAAAAGCGGCTTCTGGAGATACAGGGTAAGAAAAACCCCCCAGAGACCGTGGGGGGTTAGCCGCCAAGAGGCAGTGAAGGAGCACAAGGGCTCGGCTGATGCCGGTACCCGTTCATTTGGATGTCGTAGAACAACGCATAGGAACCCTGACGCTTCAGGAGTTCCTCATGCGTCCCCGTTTCGGTCAGGCAGCCGTCTTCAAGGACGATGATGCGGTCCGCGTGACGAATGGTGCTCAAACGGTGGGCCACGATGATCGTAGTCCGGCCCCGGGAGAGCACCGCAAGATCCCGCTGGATCTCGGCCTCCGTGAAGCTATCGAGAGAGCTTGTCGCCTCGTCAAGAATGAGGATGGAAGGGTTGGCAAGGATCGCCCTTGCGATCCCGACGCGCTGGCGTTGCCCGCCCGAGAGCTTCATCCCGCGTTCCCCGACATGGGTGTGATACCCCTGCTGTAGGTCACGAGCGAACGCGTCAACCTGCGCGAAACGCGCCGCAGCCAGGACTTCGTCTTCCGTCGCATCGGGCTTGCCGTAGGCGATGTTCTCGAACAGCGTCCGCGAGAAGATGCCCACGTGCTGGTCCACGACAGCCATGTGCTGGCGCAAGGTACGGCGGGAAAGCGACCTGAGATCGTGCCCATCGAGGGTAATAACCCCTTCTGCCGGGTCGTAGTGCCGGAGAAGCAAGTTCACGAAGGTCGACTTACCGCACCCTGACGGCCCGACGAGCGCCACGGTTGCCCCTGCCGGGATTTCCACCGAGACATCGCGGAGCACGTCCCGATCGTTGCCGTAGTCGAACGATACATGATCAAACCGTATCGTTCCCTTGACGTGGGGAAGCGCGACCGGCCAGTCGGGATCCCGGACGCTTGGCACTTCGGCAAAGAGGTTCGTCAGCCGACGGACGGCTTCTGCCCATTCCGCTCCCCGGTCGTAGAGGCGTGAAAGGCGGAAGAGCGAGTAGTACGCCGTGCTGGCGAGCGTATACATCATAACGAGCGAACCGCCGGAGAGCTGCGACTGATCCCTGAACAGGGTGATCGTACAGAGCACGGACGCCTGCCCAAGGATGATGAACGCATCACGGACGAAGTTGAAGGCCGACACCATCCGCCATTCCTTCGATTCCGTCTGAAAAACGTCATTTCGGATGTCGCGATGGCGGTCGAGTTCAAGTTTCTCGTTCGTGAACGACTGCACGGCATGGATGTTCGTCAGTGACTGCACGAGATTTTCCGTTGCCCGCTCGTATCCCTCAAATCGTCTGACTCGCAGGTGACGCACACGGTGGTTCACCCAGTGTGTCGTTGCGAGGAATGCGGGAATGCTCGGAAGAAACAGACAGCCGACCATCCAGTCCTGGCACAGCAGGACGATGAAGGTCGCAGCGGTCTGGAACAACGTCGGCACGAACTCGAAGAAACAATTCGCGATAAGATCGGTGAACCGGTCGCAACCGTTCTGGACTTTCCGCGACGTTGCTCCGGAGTGGGCACGCTCGTGGAACGCAAGTGACAGCGACATGAGTTTTTCCTGAGCCATAACGGGCAGTCGCTGCTCGACACGGAGAAGGAAGCCGAAGATCGCAAAGTTCCGCCCGACGTTGATGCCAGAAATCGCGGCTGCGGTCAGCGTCATGAAGGCAATGAGACGCACAAGTTCCCCTCGCTGTGCCGCATGCCCGACCGCATCAACGACGCGACCGAACAGAAACGGCGGAATCATCTGGAGCAGCTGCGTCGTCAGAATCAGGCCGAGCACGAGAGGGAGCTTGGCTCGAAACGGCCCGATGAGCCGCCACATCCTCCGAAGGATGTTCGCGGAAAACATCGTCGTCTTCTCGTCCACGTGGGACCTCCAATGAAAATTGTGAAAGAACGTGTGGGCTGTGGCATCATCCTTCGACCGCCGCAGAGCGGGGCAGGCAAGCCCAGAATGTGCTTCGCAAATTTGTCGACCGTAGCTCATGCCCGAGCGAAGGTCGAAAAAATCTGCCAGGTGTGGCAGATCTGAGTGCCCAAACTGATGAGGAGAAATTTAGGCGGGTGGACGAAGGGAATTCAGATCCGACACACACGTGAGAGCCGATACAGAGTGGAGGATATTCTCGCGGACATCAGCACCGGCCCACATCATGCGGGTTTTGGGAAAGGTCAAATTGTGCCGATTGTTTGCCATTGCGTCAAGAAGAAAATGTTCGATGCGCTTATGCTGTCCACATCGTGGCAGACATGTTACATCAAAAAAAGTGTGCTGTCAAATCGTACGTACCGTAGAAAGATACAGACATTATTTCTTGGGTGGGAGAACAACACCTTCCT
>CAZCGY010000020.1:0-4800 GCA_964498355.1 uncultured Gammaproteobacteria bacterium
GGTCTGCCAGTGGAGTTTATCCCGCACATGGAGCACCAGCGACATGGTGCGGGGCCATCGCGGCACCATCTATAACCGGACAAGTATGCCACCCCGCACCAGTCGCTTTGCTCCGGAGCGGGGTGCCCTGAACCCTTCGTGGTTCAGGGCAATTTCACCACCCCGGCATGATCTATATTGCCACACTAGCGTGGAACATCCTTCGAGGCAAGAACCGCGCCGCGCTTGACTTTCCCACTGTTTTTGTTACGGTGGAATGTCTCACATGTTCCTTTCCAATGCCCCTCGCGAAAGGATAGCTATGCCTCTGGGCAAGAAGCTGAAAATCTTCACCGGCCATGCGAATATCCCACTCGCACAGGCCGTTGCGAGGCAGTTCAACTTCCCGACCGGTGATGCGCACCTCAATGAGTTCCCTGATGGGCGGTTTTTGGCCGAGTACGACGAGAACGTCCGCGGCCATCACGTCGCCATCATCCAACCGACAACAACTCTGCGCGATCATGTCGAGCTATGTCAGATGGTCTATGCTGCAGCATCCAACTCCGCCGCAAACGTCACGGCAGTCATGTACTACTTCGGCGATATCCGCGCAGACCGGAAAAAGAAACGGCGCGTCGGGGTCGTCGCTCGAATGGCGTTGGATGAGGTTGTACGCGCCGGAGCAAGAAAAATCCTTCTCGTTGATCCTCACTTCGAGCAGATCGAGGGATACGTTGATCCGCGGCACTGCCAGATTGAGATCCTCCATAGCCTTCCGGTCTTCGTCTCGCTCTTCAGGCAGCTCGGCATTACGGATGTCATGAACGGCCCGCCGGATGTCGGCCGGGCAAAGACCGCAGAGGATTACAGTAATGCGCTCGGTGGCGATATCTTCTTCGCGTATAAGGTGAAGAAGAATGATCGGCCGGAAAAGGTTCACATCACCGGCGATGTCGCCGGAAGAAACGTCCGTGTCATCGATGATGAGTGTTCAACGGGGGAGACGCTGCAGGAAGTCGTGCTTGCCTTGCAGGAAGCTGGCGCAGCAGCAATCGACATCGTCGTCACGCACGGCAAGTTCGTCGGCGATGCCCCGCGGCTTGTGGCCGCGCTCCCACTTGTCCGCAAAGTGTCTGTCACAGATACGGTTGCGCTCCGCCCCGAAGTTCATGAAGCCCTCGGTGACCGCCTGCGCCATATTACCATGGCGCCGCTGCTTGCCGCGGCGCTGCGAAGCATCCACAGCGAGGATTCGGTGGCTGAGCTTGAGGATTGCGATAAGGTCGCCGAAATCTACCGCAGGGAGTACTTTGTAAACCCTTGATTGCCCAACCCCGTCCTTCGACTCCTCGACACACTCGGAGCTCAGGACGGGTTTTTCTTGTCATAGCGCGAGCCGTCCGATACACTAGGAGCATGTCACATCGTGCGGTTCTTCTTCTCGTGGTTGCTGTTCTTGCACTTGGCGTAGCGGCCGCTTTTTTTCATCCATCACGGCTGCTTGCACCCTCAACCGTGAATGACGCAATCAGCCAGTCCGGGGACAGCCAGCAGAAAGTCGATACACGCGCGGACATCAACTCGTCAGATCCTTTGACCTCGCAACTGCGATCAGCCGCTGCGTCAAGAGATAAACGACGCCTCGCCGACGTACAAGCCCTGAGGCAGGCACTGGACCTCTCTAAGGGTGATCATGGGGCATATCCAGAAGCTCTCGCTGGCCTCGTTCCGGACTATTTCGCCACCGTTCCTCATGATCCGAAGACATTGCTGCCATACGGCTACACTGTTATTGGTTCTGGCGGCGATTTTTATGATCTCACCTATACCCTTGAGGTTGGTTCGGACGGTATCGTGGCAGGGGAACATACAGCTACACCCGAGGCGCTCACAGCGACGGAGTGACCAGCACGTGACCCATCACAGCACAGGCGGGAAAGACATCAGGTGGGCTTGACATCGCGGAGTACGTTCGCTAGTCTGACGCCATGACTGAAAGGTAGCAACCGTCCTTTGACAGAAGGGATTGCGACATGACGCACAGCGTCACGTTCAGAAACCTGCTGGGCGGGTTCCTCGGCGGCGTCGCGGGTATCCTCGCGACTGCCTCGTGGTCACCGTACGCATTGGTTCCGGCCGTGTTTCTCGGCGTTCTTCTCGGATGGTACCATCAGGAGCTGCTGGTCGCTGCACGCGGCAACATACAGCAGCAACCGCTCACTACACGCATGAAGAGCGTTTTGGCCGCGACGACTCACTCGTCGTCCGCGCTTGAGATTGCGATGCGGGAACATTTCGGCACCAGCCTTCCGCTCTTCCGCTTCGTGCTGTGGCTGGTCGTGGCGCCGCTGTGGCTACTCGGTCGCGTACCGGCTGCCGTTCGGTGGGCACGCGTTTCAAGCGAACGGCAGGCACGGCTTCTTCGCGCCCTTACCTCGCTCATCCTTCCGTTGCCAATCGCGCTCTGGGTCTACCAGCAGGTATGCACCAATGAATTGGCAAAGGCCGAGGTGTCCAATCTGTCGGCGAGCTTCTTCGCCTCCCTGCTTGCTCTCCTCGTGCTGCTTGTTCTGGCAATGCCCATTCTGCTCAGCGCCGGTGGGGATGTCAGGAACCGTCACAGTAGCCGCGTCGATACCATCTACCAGCACCGCGGGGTACTGGCGGCCATGGGGATGATGGTGTTCTACGGTCTTCGCGCGTGGGCGCTCTGCATCATCTATGCCGTGGTTGTGGCCGTCTATATCGTCTTGGTGGGAGTCCTGACGATCGTCACAATCTGCATCCCGGTCATGACGCTGTATGCCATTGTGCGGATGCTGGTTTGCATCGCGCAACAGTCCGGCCACCGGTTGTGTCTCAGCGTGACTCTGGCCGTGACCGTCTGGTCCGCTTGGCGGTTTCATGGCCAGTTCGAAAGTCCTGCTGCGGTGTGGGTGATCGCGCTTGTGACGGGCATTGCGAGCGGTATGGTGACCGAGGCCGTCCGACGATCGGCCAGCTGGTTGCTTGCACACACGACGATTGGCGCATGGGTCACCGTTCATCCGTACAGTTCGACCGTCGCCGGAGCCTTGAAGGGTCTGGACAGGATGGCGAGCCACGGAGCCACAGCACTGGTTCGCGTCGCCAAGCGTTCGCTTGTCGCGTTCTAGTGGTTCACTTGTATCGTCACGCCCCGCTCATCTCGTCGGGCGTTTTTTTCATGCATTCACTGAACCCACCCGTCACGTATCCCTCATGCCACATAGCATGAGGTTTGTAATGAGGAGCGGAGCATGGGTCTTGACGGAAGGTACAACATGGTCTATGGTTATCGTATGACGGGAACCCCCGCCATTTTTTGTATGCACACACATCCATACTTCCGACAGACCGCTCTTCTTCATCGTGGACTTTGTAATGAACGTCGACTGTTCGTTCTCTCCCTTCTTTTACAAAGACCACATACTGGCGTTGAGCTTGCCCGACTCGTAGGTATTCGTCCTGCGTGCATTTCGAAGCACCTCCGCGTGCTGATGACCGCTGGTCTTGTCGAGGGAAAACGCGTAAAAATGGCGGTACGATTCTCTGTTATTGATAGAGAAAGTGTGAGGCACATTCTGTACTCAAATACACCTTTTAGCTAAAAGGTGTATTTGCAATTGTTCGTCCCGCTTGACCTTTCGACTCTTTCCTGTACGATGTTGGTGACGGGCCATAGTATTCACTTGGCCTTTTTATGACAACACGAAAAGTCTTGCTGGCGGGGATCCTTGCGACGGGAGCTCTTTTTTGGAGTGGCGGGAAGATTGTGGCGGTGCCCATGCCGCAGGTGGTCATCAACGAACTCATGTGGATGGGCTCATCTCTTTCCTCGACAGATGAATGGATTGAGCTCATGAACACGACCGACCAGACAATCGACATGACCGGCTGGCGCCTGACAAAGCGGACCAGCGGGACGGAAACAACGATGCTGACCATTCCGGCGGGCATCATTCCTCCGAATGGGTATTTTGTCGTTGCGAATGATCCCGCGGCTGTATCACGCCTTGCTCTTGAGCCGAACATCGTCGACCCCTCGGTAAGTTTGTTCAACTCCAAACTCCAGATAGCTCTCTATGATGCAAATAGCACGCTGGTCGATCGTGCCGACGACGGCAGCGGCAATCCGCTTGCGGGTGTCTACACGTCTGGTGCGGCATGGAAGTCCATGGAGCGGAACAAGGCAGGCGCCGACGGTACGGCAAAGGAAAGTTGGCATACATCGGTCGCATCCATGGGTTTTGACGATGGGGAGAGGGAATACGGAACGCCGGGTTCGGCAAACTCGAACAGCAAACCGAACATCGTTCTGAACGTGCCAGAGACGGCAACAGTAGGCGAAACAGTGTACCTTGATTCCTCACAGTCCACGGATGCCGAAAACGATCCGTTGGTTTACCATTGGGATTTTGGCGACGGGAAAGAAGCCGATGGGCCGACCCCGACGCATGTGTTCGACATCGCGGGGACGTACATCATCCGGTGCGTCGTGACGGACGGTCAGGACCAAGCAGACGAAGAAAAACTCGTCACGGTCCGCAATGCGCCCGCTCCCGTGCAAACGCAACAGGCTTTACCGCCCGTCATTAAGGATGATGGAGGGTCTCCATTGTCATCTGCTGTGGTACGACCTGCTCCGGCGATCGCAGATTCCGCAGAACACAATACTACTCCTTTCCAGACGTCTCGGGATATTCTGCTCAACGAACTCCAGCCGAACCCCGCGGGTCCTGACGGCGACAGTGAGTTTCTAGAGTGGAAGAACACGGGGGCCCGCCAGGCCGACCTCCC
>CAZCGY010000020.1:4810-16629 GCA_964498355.1 uncultured Gammaproteobacteria bacterium
TGGAAGGACCTGACCGACAACGTCAACCAGTTGGCGGCGAACCTGACCGGCCAGGTGCGAAACATCGCGGAGGTCACAACCGCTGTGGCCACCGGAGACCTTTCCAAAAAAATCACAGTCGACGTGAAAGGCGAAATTCTCGAGTTGAAGAACACGGGGAGCAGCCCGGTCGACCTCCGCGGGTGGTCGCTGCTCGTGGCAGGAAAAAAGTTCGCCATTGCGTCATCGATGGTGCTTGATGGCGGAGACACCATCGTATTGAATCGTCAGCAAACAAAACTGGTCCTGGGGAACGCCGGCGGCACGGTCTATCTTCTCGACCCGTTCGGGAAGATTATGAGCGGCGTGCAATACCGAACCGCCGAGTCCGGCATGTCCTTCTCGAGAAACCCTAAAGATCAGTGGCGCTGGACCGAGATCCCTACGCCCGGGGAGGAGAATGTTTTTACCGAAGTTGAAAAGAGTCCGCCGTCCAACGAGGAGGAGGGAGTTGCTCCCGCGACTGACAGCACGGTCGACATCACTGACATCCCCTTACTCAAGCAACGTCAGCCGGTCAGAGTGGTCGGTGTTGTGACGACCAAGATCGGTCTTCTTGGCAGCAGGGAGTTCGCGATCACCGACGGCGACGCATCCATTCTCGTTGCCGTCACCCAGGGCGATCTGCCGGAACTGGAAGCAGGCCAGCGCGTGGTTCTTCGTGGAACCGTGGGAACTTCCCAGGGCGAACCGAAGGTGAACGTGCACGGCGACTCAGGCATCACGGTTCAGGGTAGAACAACGGTCGAGCCGTTGCCGTTCCGCCCAGACCTTCTCACCGGTTCGCTCACGAGCATCGATGGCACTGTTAGCGCAAAACAACGGTCGACATTCACCCTTTCTACAGAAGCGGGCGACATTACCGTCCATCTCATGAAAGCATCAGGAGTGGCGGCAGCCGACATCACCGAGAACACCGAACTTCGTGTCGTAGGCGTCTGGAAGCGGTCTACCAAGGAACTTCTGCCGCGTGCACCCGAAGATGTTCTTCCTCGCGGTGAGGTGAAAGGGACGGAGGTTGCTGCGTCATCAAAACCGAGCGAGGATAGCCCGCCTCCTCCCACAACCGTTCAGCTGGAAGCGCGGGCAGTGTCACCACTTCCAAAACTCCTTGGGCTTGCCGGTTTAGCCGCAGCCGCCGGAGTTGTGGGGTTTTTCCGGTATCGTCAACGCCGTAAGACGGGCATTCCGTCGTGATGCGCCCCCCGGATGAAGCGGGGGCACCGGGGGAATCCAAACAACGTAAAATGGATAAAAAAGACACCATACTAGATGGCGCCTTTGCGCGTATTGGAGATCGGCCATGCGATCCGGGGTGTTGGTGAACGGACGACACGGCGCCCCGATGAAAACTCAGTTGCGGTGTCAATTGGACTCCGGTCGACCTCACTCTGGACATCCTTGCAACAAACAAGGGCTGTTGCTCTGATTGCGTGCCGCATCCAGCACACTGGGCACTTCCAACGGCCGTTCGCGCGGCTTGGGTCAGCATCTCCTGGCATGGCGATGCCTTCCAAGCGGGCGCTGACAGAACGCCGCCCATTGTCAGCGCGTTTCATCCCCACCTCCCAAAAAGAACAGCCCACACTTTTTACCATAGATACTTGGGCTGTCAACTGTACGACGCTTTCGCTCCTGTGGCTGTGGTACAATGGCGACATGGCGGCAAAGAAAGAGACCTTCGTCATCCTGGATGGCAACGCCCTCATCCACAGGGCGTTTCATGCTCTTCCTCCGTTGACGACAAAAACAGGCGAGGTGGTAAACGCTGTCTATGGGTTCGCATCCATCCTTCTCAAAGTGTTGAAAGAATTGCGCCCGACATATATCGCGGCGACGTTCGATCTTGCAGCACCGACATTCCGTCACAAGGAGTACGAAAAATACAAGGCAACCCGCGTCAAAGCGCCGCAAGACCTCTACGATCAAATCCCGCGGGTGAAGGAGGTCGTTCGGGCATTCAACATTCCGACGTATGAACAGGAGGGGTTCGAAGCGGACGATCTTATCGGGACAGTCACGAGAAAGCTCCATGGCAAAGGCCTTAGGACGATTATCGTGACGGGAGATATGGACACGCTCCAACTGGTCAGCGATGATACCCATGTCTACACAATGAGAAAAGGTGTCGGCGAAACGACGGAGTTCGGTCCCGCAGAAGTCAAGGAGCGCTATGGGCTCACGCCGGAGCAGATGATCGATTACAAAGCGCTTCGTGGCGATCCGTCCGACAACATTCCCGGAGTCCCCGGAATCGGCGAGAAAACCGCAACGGAACTCCTCCAAACCTTCGGGACACTCGACAAACTCTATGAAGCAGTTGAAACAGGCTCCAAAAAACTTGAAACCGTTAAACCTCGCATCATCGAGTTGCTGAAAGCACACAAAAAAGAGGCGGAACTCTCGAAAAAGCTCGGAACCATCGTCCGCAACGTTCCCATCCACTTCGTGCTCAATGACGCAAGAGCAAAGTCCTACCATCGGCAGCAGGTCGTCGATCTTTTCCAAGAACTAGAATTTAAGAGCTTGCTCTCCAAGTTACCGACGATGACGCTCTTTCAGCAGGCCGAAGCGCCCGCAGAGCAACCAGCCCTCCTGAAAGCAAAAAAAGACCCGCGCAAGGATGCGCACTATACTGTCGTGGATGACGACGCATCTTTTGCCGCATTTCTGAAGAAGCTGAAAACCGTCCATGCGCTTGCGGTGGATACAGAAACAACGGCCATCAGCACGCTTGATGCGCGGCTCCTCGGCATCTCGCTTTCTTGGAAGGTCGGCGAAGCGTATTACGTCAACATCAATCATCCTGACGGCGAAAAGCGGTTGAAGGAACTCGCGAAAATCCTTGAAAATGCAAAAATCAAGAAGTTTGGGCACAACATGAAATATGATCTTAAGATACTCTCGCGATCGGATGTCCGCATGCGTCCGCTGGAGTTTGACACCATGATTGCGTCGTATCTCATCAATCCGGGGAGCCGCCAGCACAACCTTGATACAGTCGTCTTCAGCGAGTTTGGGTATGAAATGCAGCCCATCACCGATCTTATCGGCAAGAGCGGCAAAGACCAGCTCACGATGGATCGCGTGCCACTTGAACAACTCGGCTGGTATTCTTGCGAGGACGCGGATTTTACCTTCCGGCTCGTCGAAAAGCTTGGTGCGGAGCTCGAGGCAAAGGGCGGAGCGTCACTCATGCAAAAGATCGAAATGCCGCTTATTCCCGTTCTTGCCGACATGGAACTCACCGGAATCACTGTTGACGTGCCATTCCTTTCGCGCATGTCGAAGAAGACAAAGGTCGACCTCGCGAAGCTCGAGAAGGGCATTTACAAGGCGGCGGACACCGAATTCAACATCAATTCGCCTATCCAGCTGAAAGAAGTGCTTTTTCACAGATTGAAAATCAGTACCCAGGGCGTCGGCAAAACAAAAACCGGATTTTCTACCGCCGCCGCTGAACTTGAAAAGATGAAGGATGCGCATCCCATCATTCCGATGATGCTGGAGTATCGCGAGCTCGCAAAGCTCCTCTCGACCTATCTGGATGCTCTTCCTGCGCTCGTCCATCCGTCGACCGGGCGCGTCCACACGGAGTACAACCAGGTGGTTGCGGCAACCGGGCGTTTATCGTCGTCCAATCCGAACCTGCAGAACATCCCTGTCCGGACAGAACTGGGGAGAGAAATCCGCAAGGCATTTGTCGCGGCAAAGGGCTGCGTCCTGCTCTCTGCCGACTATTCCCAGATTGAGTTACGGCTCGCAGCCGCGCTTTCGGGCGACAAGAAAATGCTCGAAGCGTTTCGCAAGGGCGAAGATATCCACGCGCGCACCGCCGCGGATATCCACGGCATCCCCCTGGACAAAGTAACGAAGGATATCCGTTTTACGGCCAAAGAAGTCAACTTCGGTGTTCTCTACGGCATGGGGGTGTACGGGCTTGCCAGTCGGACGGGCATCACGCGCGAACACGCAAAAGAGTTCATCGAGAAGTATTTCTCGGTGTATAAGGGCGTTGCTGCGTATGTTGAAGAAACCAAGGCGCTTGCGAAGTCGCGAGGGTATGTTGAAACGCTGTTCGGCCGGCGCCGGTATCTGCCAGAAATCAATTCCGGCATGCAGCAGCTTCGCAGTCAGGCAGAGCGCATGGCCGTGAACATGCCGCTTCAAGGAACAGCAGCCGACCTCATGAAACTCGCGATGATCGCCGTCCACGAGGAGCTGCCGAAGGTCAGCCCGAAGTCCAAAATCCTTCTGCAGGTGCATGACGAACTCGTTCTTGAGGTGCCGAAAGCGGACGTTCACAATGTCGCAACATTTGTTCAAGAGACCATGGAAACAGTCGAGAAATTTTCGGTCCCGATCGTCGTGGACGTTTCTGCAGGGCCGAACTGGGGGGAGTTGGAAGCGTTGAAGAAATAATCGTACCCTATTCATGGGGAGAAGACTCGGCAATCAAATCATTAGCCGCTTTTCTGCATGCCACCCGCAGAGCGGGTCAGGCGCCAAAGCGGCGCAAAAGAGGGCACCCGCCGCGAAACTCACCCGCCCAGCAACCTTTAAGGTGCGCAGCAAAGTATTCTCCTATGGTCGGTCTCGAACAGTCGCGGCGGGGCTATCCAATACACCCTCACCCACGTGGGCTTGAGCGCCTCCGTAATGGAAGATATTGGAATGGAGACAACCCATCTTTGCGGGGAAAGGCCTGGATTCCTCAACACCGCCGCTGCTGTTCGAGCCCGGCCGCGGATATTAGGACTTTGCGTATAATTTACAAATTCGGCCGGGCGAGTTCAGCGGCGGTGCAGTTCTTTTCCTGCCACCTTTTCTTGCCGCCAAGAAAAAGCGGCGAAAAGTTCTCTTTTCCTTTATTCACAAACCCGTACTGACCCAAAAGAGCCAAGAAACTTGAGATGGGCTCTGTCTTGACGGGGAATCTTCTATCCTTTAGAGTATTCCATTGCCGGGTGTCGCGGATGAGTCCTACCGAAGGATTTCCCTTCGTGGTTCTCGAGACACCTCGTCTCGACACCCGGCTCCAGTTTCTTGGGGCACGTGCGTTCCTCGTTCACCCTCCTCATGGTCCGATTGAGCCAAATCCAGCCACGAGCAGAGTGGTGCTTCGTATGACAACGTCCGTGCTTCTCGGGGGCGCCCGTCTCTGCCTGATGGGCGCCTTTTTCTGTACCGAGAGAGAGCTTGTCCTCCCCAAATCTTGGCGCTACACTAAAGCCCGCCATGATTATCCTTCTCTACGGCCAGGATACGTACCGTTCCCGCCAACGGCTCAAGAAGCTCCGAGACGCGTTCAAAGAGAAGTTTGACGCGACCGGCATGAATACGGTCCAATTTGATGGCGAAACACTGACGGCGGAAGAGTTCAACAAGCAATGCAATGCAACCGGGTTTCTCGCCGAGAAACGATTTCTTGCCGTTCTTGACCTTCTGACGAAAGGAAAGGCGGATGTTCAAAGAGCGGTTCTTGAGATGCTGGAAGAGAGAAAATTCGTCACAGAGAATATCCTTGTCTTCTGGGAAAGCGGCGATCTTTCTGTTCGCAAAGAACGTGCGACGACAAAGAAGACCCAGGGGAAAAGAAAGAAACGCCCCTCCGATACCGCACTGATGCAGGGACTCCTGGCGAAAGCGAAAAAAGAAGAGTTCAACCCGCTCCCGCCGGATATGGTCGCCACGTGGGTGCAGCATGAAGTTGAGCGGCTTGGCGGGACAATCGAGAAAAAGGCGGTAACGCTACTTGCAAGCCGTGTCGGGAGCGACCTCTGGCAAGCATCGAACGAAGTCGCAAAGCTCGTGCACTACAAAAAGGATCAGGTGATTGGGGAGCAGGATGTCGACATGCTGGTCGCGACGACATTCGACGATGATATCTTCCGCCTTACCGATGCCATCGGCCAGCGGAACGCGCCACTTGCCCTGAAGATTTTCGAGGATCAGTTCCAGCTCGGCGCGGATCCACTCTACCTCCTGCGTATGCTTGCCTGGCACCTGCGCAATCTGGTCAGCGTTCGGTCAGTGCAGGACCACGGCGTTGTTACCGCCCAGGCGATTGCGAACCAGATCGGTATTCATCCCTTTGTTGCGCAAAAAGCAATGCGCCAAACGGCATACTTCTCTCTTCCCCAACTTCTTGCGGCGTACGACCGTCTCTCTGCCATTGACAGTGAGCTCAAAAGCACCCGGGCGGACGCCCGCGCGCTCTTCGACCTCTTTGTGCTTGCGCTTACGCGTTCTTCAGCGCAGCATTCATCCGTTTCATAAGGCGTGATTTCTTGCGCGCCGCTGTGTTCTTCTTCAGAATCCCGTGTTGTGCCGCCTTATCAAGGGCTTTTACTGCCGCCTGAACCTGTTTTTTTGCGTTCTCGACCTCTTTTGCATTGATCGACTTGAGCGCTGATTTCGTGAGGACGTGAAGTTTTGCTTTTACCGCTCGATTTCTGATGGTATGTTTCTTTGTCTGACGAAGCGCCTTATATGCTGCTTGCTTGATGGGCATGAGAGTGAGTGAAAACTGAAAAAGGAAAGGGAAAAATTCCGGTTGCGGGAGCATCGTAGCAAACCTTCCAAAACCTTGCAAGTTGATCAGATTGTTGGTTGACGGACCTTTCCGAATACTGGTAGGATGGGGCGCTTGACCAGTTCTTTTCATCTAAAGGGAGGAGAATCCGTGTGCGCAGTCATGGGTGTTTCGTGCCGGTCGGGGGCCGGTGATGCTGCACGAAAGGTCTTCTGCGGGCTTCGGATGATGAACCACCGAGGCCAGGACGGTTCGGGTATTGGCATTGCATCGGCCAGCGGTCTGATCTGGCACAAGAACTCCGGGCTTGTTCCCGACGTGTTCAGCGATTCGTGGCTTGGGAAGCACGCAGACGCTGCGATCGGGCACAACCGTTACGCAACCCAAGGGGATGCCTCAGAGAAAAATCTGCAGCCGCATTTCGCCGAGTGCCGTGATGGCGGAATACTTCTGGCATCCAACGGCGACGTGATCAACTACCGTGAACTGCGGGCAGCGCTTGAACAGAAGGGAGTACGGTTCACGTCTGACAACGATGGCGAGCTTCTCGCCCGATTCCTCGCTCAGCGGATTGATCAAGGGGATTCGCCGCCCGATGCGATCCGTCAGTTGCACAACACCGTTCAGGGCGCGTACTCGGCAGTCGCACTGTTCCAGAAACGGCTCTACGTCTTTCGCGATGTACGCGGGTTTCGTCCTCTTGCCATCGTCACGCTTCCGGATGGCTCGATTGCCGTTGCCTCGGAGACCGTAGCATTCGGCATCCTTGGCGCGGATCTCAAGACCTACCGGGAAGTTCCGGCGGGCGCGATCTACGTCATTGACAATGGGGATGTCACCGTCCACGACGCCGGACATCCGCCCATCTCGCCGTGTATCTTCGAGCTCGTGTACTTTGCTCGTCCCGATAGCCAGGTGTTCGGGCTGCCGGTGCATCTTGTCCGGCGCAGGATCGGCTGGCATCTCGCAGAAGAGGCGAACTGGAAAACTGGCCCAAACGACATCGTTGTTGCGGTTCCCGATTCGTCGAACGAGATCGCCCGTGGCGTGGCGGAAGGGCTTGGCCTTCCGTTCGAACCGGGGCTCATCCGCAGTCATACGGCGCGACGAACGTTCATCGAATCGGAGCAAAGCACCCGCGATGAGGGCGTCCGATTCAAGCTCAACCCCCTCATGCTTGCCGTCGAAGGGGCGCGCGTCATTCTTGTCGATGACTCCATTGTCCGCGGCACGACGATTCGTAAGATCGTCCACATGCTTAAACGGGCGGGAGCCGAGGAGGTCCACCTCTTCATCGGGTCCCCGCCGATCAAATGGCCGTGTTTCATGGGGATCGCGACGCCGACGAAAGGCGAGCTCATCGCCAATCAACTTTCACCCGCGGCGATTGTCGAGAAGGTCGGCGCGGACTCGCTGTGCCACATCTCATTGTCGGGGCTTCGGCATGCGACCGGCAGAATCCATGCCAGTGAACTCACGCGCTTTCAGCGAATCCTCGGTCGCATCTGCAATGCGCCGAAAGAGTCCTTTCGCGGCGTCACGTATATGCGGCTCCAGCAACAGGACATTTCCCTGCGCTGTACGGCGTGCTTCTCGGGCGAGTACCCGATTCCTGTTCCTTTACGCCGCTCCTAGCGGGCGGCTGCGCCCACCATAGCCATTGGCGAAGGTGGGTTTTTTGTCGCCGTAGGCGACATCCCGAGCAACAACAAACAAGAAAACAGAAGCGAGGGATCTCCTGAGCGCTTGAATGAGTTTTTTGTGGAAGAAAAAACCAGAGCGCTATCGTGCTCTGGAAAAGAGTGCGGCTGGCGAGCCGGGGAGCTTTGGTTCCTGCGGCGCCCAAACGGTGATGTGGCCGCGGAGGGCGCCATCAGCTTTTGTGATGATGATGGTATCCCCGAATCCATTGATGATCGAACGCAATTTGATGCGAACGCGCACTTCGTCACGAAGATCAAGGTTCGGATGGACCATCTGATAGTCCTGTCCTGGCATTGATACAACGTCCGGCAATGCATCCCAGTTCTTGGCTTGTTCAATGAACCGTTCGACCAGCGTATCGGTGTCCAAGGTCCCCTCCTTCAGAAACAGGTCCTCCTGGGAACCTGCCGCTAAGACCCTAGCGGAAGTCAACGGGAAGGTCAAGGCCTCATTCCACCCTATCTTTTCTTGGCTCTCCGCTCCTGTTGATGAGAATGACTTTTCGGTCGTAACTTTTTCATCGCGGCTCCTGACGCTGTTTTCAATTCTTCGATCTGATCCCGAAGCGCAGCGGCCTTTTCGAACTCAAGATTCTTCGCGGCAAGATCCATCCGTTCTTCAAGTTCGGTCAGCAAGTGGCGAAGTTCGTCTTTCGGAACATCCTGCAGCGTGAGCTTTGGCACATCCTCAAGCTCGCGCTTGGCACCGGCGAGCCGCTCGTCCCTGACCGCCTTCACAATGGATTGCGGGGTAATGTTGTGATCCTTATTGTACCGTACCTGCGTGGCGCGCCGCCGTTTGGTTTCGTCCATTGCTCTTCGCATCGAGTCCGTCATCCTATCCGCATACATGATCACATGCCCCTCGACATGACGCGCAGCACGACCCATTGTTTGTACGAGCGACGTGGTTGAACGGAGAAACCCCTCCTTGTCCGCGTCCAGTATTGCGATCAGAGATACTTCCGGCAGGTCCAGCCCTTCCCGCAGAAGGTTGATGCCCACAACCACGTCGTACTCTCCAAGCCGCAAATCCCGCAAGATTTCTAGCCGTTCAAACGTATCCACCTCGGAATGAAGATAATGCACCTTGACACCTGCCTCGTCCAGATACTCCGCGAGATCTTCGGCCATCCGCTTCGTCAAGGTCGTGACGAGAACCCGCTGGTGCTTTGCCACCCGTGCTTCGATCCGCGCCATAAGACCATCGACCTGGTTCTTGGTGGGGCGCACTTCAATGGTGGGATCCAACAATCCGGTTGGCCTGATGAGCTGCTGGACGACCTGCCGGGATTTTTTCAACTCGTAGTCCGCCGGTGTTGCCGACACGTAGATTGCTTGGTTGATCCGCGCGTCGAACTCCTCAAACTTCAGCGGCCGGTTGTCCAGTGCCGACGGCAGACGGAAGCCGTAATCCGCCAGCACCCGTTTTCGTGAGCGGTCGCCTTCGTACATGCCACGTACCTGCGGCAGCGTCATGTGTGACTCATCCACGAACAACAGAAACTCCCTTGGTCCGCCCCCTGGTGAGGCGGGGAAGAAATCCAGGAGCGTATATGGGGGTTCACCGGGCTTCCGACCCGAAAAAAATCTCGAGTAGTTCTCGATGCCGCTGCAATATCCGACCGTCTCCAGCATCTCAAGGTCGAACGTCGTTCGTTGTTGAATACGCTCCGCCTCAAGCGGTTTTTCGGTCTTTCTGAAAAAGGCAACACGCTCGGCAAGCTCTGTCCGGATGTCTCTCATAATCTGCGGCATGCGTTCTTCTGCAGTCACAAACTGTTTTGCCGGGAAGATGGCCGCTGTCGGCAGGGCTTCCAATTGTTTACCGGTCAGTTCGTCCACGGAACTCAGATGTTCGATCTCGTCGCCGAAAAACCCGATGCGCAGAATATCGTCCGTGTACGAGGGATGAACCTCGACGGTGTCGCCGCGGACGCGAAACGTCCCGCGCCGAAAGTCCATGTCATTGCGTTCATACAGCGACCGTTGGAGCAGCCGGAGAAAGTCATTGCGTTTCATCGTCTGCCCGATCTTCAACGGAATACTCATGGACTGGTAGTCCTCCGGCGATCCGATGCCGTAAATGCATGAGACGGACGCAACAATCAGCACATCCTTTCGTGTGAGCAGGTCGCGGGTTGCCGCATTCCGCAGACGATCGATCTCTTCGTTGACCTGCGTCTCTTTTTCGATATACGTATCGGACCGGGGGACATATGCCTCGGGCTGATAGTAGTCGTAGTAGGAAACGAAGTAGTTCACGGCGTTTTCAGGGAAGAACTCCCGAAACTCGCTGGCGAGCTGGGCCGCAAGGGTTTTGTTGTGCGTGAGCACAAGCGTCGGTTTCTGGGCCTTCGCAATGACGTTTGCCATTGTAAAGGTCTTGCCGGATCCGGTAACACCGAGCAAGGTCTGATCGCGGTACCCCTTTTTCAATCCAGTGAGAAGTTTGGCAACAGCTTCCGGCTGGTCGCCTTTCATCGTGAACGGACTTTTGAGCACGAAACGGTCTGTCATGCGCTTGTACTGTACTCATCTCCAGCGCGGTTGTCGAGGCGTTTATCTCCCCGCCGTGCTCTGTACATTGAGGGTACAGTTTTTTTCTCAGCGGCCACCCGTGCCATTACGCGGCTTCGCGCACATGGTAAAATGGAAACATGAGGCAACGCGTCCAATATCTAGCACTTCCCCTGATCCTCATGGCGATCCTTGCCCCATTCGACGGCTTCGGCATCGGAGGAGAGTTCGGCGCGGACAAGCGAGTGATGTCCAGGATGCTCGGCTGGGTCAATGATATTTTGCCAGCGGACAAGCCGCGTCACCTGCTTGGCATCGGTTATCCGGAGGACGTGGAGCTCATTATTCACGCTGGCGTTGACACGTTCGATATCACCGTTTCAACCCACATGGCCAGGCGCGGCATCGCCTACACCTCGCACGGGAGGCTCGATCTGCGAAAAACGATTTTTCTCAAGCAGAATAAAGCCCTGGACTCGCGCTGTGAATGCAACGTCTGTGAAAAATACACGCGCGCCTACCTGGCACACCTTTTCCGCGCCAACGAAATCACCGGCCTGTCGCTCCTCACTTTTCACAACCTCTTCTACTTCAACACGCTGGTCGCACGGTTACGGAAGCGGATTCAGCAAGGCAGTTTGTAGAGTGCAAATGAAGAACCCGCCGGAGGTCTCTCTCGGATGAGAGACGCGGCGGGTCGAGCAGTCTGGGTCTGCTGAGGCCGTGCGATGTGTTCCATCAGTTCATGATGGGTACGTCCGCGTAGTAGAAGCTACTCCCGTCCGGTGACTGACGACGAATACGCCCTAATACCGGACGATTGGCTGGTAGCGAAACAACCAACCCGCGGCGCGCGAGCTCGCGACGGTACTGCTGCATGGTGTCGTGGCGGTGCGCCGACGGTTGACGGACTGCCCAGGGCGGATTGTCCTCCCCGGGCATGAGCCAGTCGTCGTAACTTGCCAAGAGCGAGTCGCGGTTGAGTGTGGGCGGGACCAACTCGAGTTGCGGGGCGACGATTC
>CAZCGY010000021.1:0-227 GCA_964498355.1 uncultured Gammaproteobacteria bacterium
GCTGCATGCTTGATCGCCTCAATGACAGAGATATACGAATCAGAAAGCGTGAACGAGCCCGAGGTAAAGTACTTGCCGACAATGCCGATTCGCACCTCCCTTGAGAGTCGGTGAATTTTTTTGACAAACGAGCGCCAGGTCGTCAGATCGCGGCGCCTCGGGCGGAGCGCAAATCCTGCCAGGATTTTTTCACCGACCTGCTCGTTGTCCAGATTCGTTGGGATATC
>CAZCGY010000021.1:237-9831 GCA_964498355.1 uncultured Gammaproteobacteria bacterium
CATCGCATAAGAGGGAGATTTTTTCTTTTCTGCGCTGATCAAGCGGGCGCTGGGCCCGACCGAACACAAAGTCCGGCTGAATTCCCGAACTTTGTAGCGTGTGTACCGCATGCTGGGTCGGTTTCGTTTTCATTTCGCCCACCATCGAAGGAATGGGCAGATAGCTCACCAGTGCAAATTGGACTCGTTCGGGGTATTTATGTTTCAGAATGCGTGCGGCTTCAAGATAGATCAGGTTCTGATACTCACCGACCGTCCCGCCGATTTCGATGAGAACGATGTCGGCCTTTGATTTTTTCCCCAAAAACTCAAACCGCCGGATGACTTCGAGGGGCACGTGGTAGAACGGCTCAACACACTTCCCGCCGTACTCGAGATTCCGCTCACGGTTGATGACGGCCTGATAGGCCATCCCGTGAGTGATAAAGTTGTCTTTACTCGTTTCAATCTCAAGAAACCGCTCGTAGTTGCCGAGATCTTGGTCTGTCTCGATACCGTCGGCGGTGACGAAAACTTCACCGTGCTCAATCGGATTCATCGTGCCGGCATCGACGTTCAAATACGCCTCCGTTTTGAGCGCCGTTACGCGGTATCCTTTTGAGAGCAGGATGCGGCCGATCGCTGAAATCGTGGTGCCCTTTCCTACACCGGAGAGGACGCCACCGACGACGAAAAGGTAGCGGGCACCGCTCTGACGCTTTCGGACGATAGCTGTAGTTCGGGGTCGCATTCGTGACATATCACATCTGCTTCAACGTCACCATACCCCGCAACCAGGAGGCTGTGAAGTGGGGACAAACGCCCCAAGGCCGGGAGTGTCTTCAGATGCCAGCGAGGGTGGCGATTGTTTTACCGACGACGAAAGCAAGTGTTCCCGCAGCTCCTCCAACGATGAGCATTTCGAGGCCGCCCCGCCACCATCGCACAGGCGTGAAGAGCGACCGCAGCGCGCCGATGGAAAAAAGAGCGAGAGCCGTGAGAAAAATCGAAAAAGGAAACGCCCGGTCTGCGCCTGCGAAAAATGAGGTGAGAGGCAGTAATCCGGCAAGAAAGAAGGCGACAAACATCACTGCGCCATGAACCATCGGCTGCCGCTTGGGGATGTCAAACAACCCGAGCTCATGCTTCATCATGAAATCGACCCAGATCACCTGGTCTTTTTTGATGGTGTTCACGGCGTTCGAAAGCGCTTTGCCGGTAAACCCCCACGATCGGAAAACCTCCTGCACCTCGCGTTCCTCCGCCTTCGGTTCATGCAGCACTTCCCACTCTTCCTTGTTCTTCTGCCCATGGTAATACGCCCGCTCGGAATTGCTGCCGAGATATTCGCCAAGTCCCATGGACACGCCGTCGGCGAAAACGTTTGCGAGACCGAGAATAATGACAACCGAGGTCGGGAGGTGCGCGCCTGCTGCGCCGGCGACCGTTGCAAATGTCGTGATCAGTCCGTCGTTCGCCCCAAAAACAACGTCTCGCAGGTATTGGCCTACCAGTGAGTGGCGCTCAAGGTGTACGGGGGGTTGTGAGGTTTCCGGCGACTGCATCACGAGGTAACGTCATCTTTCTTCTCTCTGACAAAACCCGTAAATTTATCAAAAAATTCCAAAAACGCCTGGAGCGGTGCCTCAATGAACAGGTCAACGAGATAGAGAAAAACGTTGATCTTTGACGATTGCTGAGAAATCCATCGCCCCGTTCGAAGGATAGGCAGGAAAAACAGCACGGCAAGAAAGACGAGAAAACGTTCCTGTCCTTTGATGACGATCAGATCCTGTGCCTGCTCGCGGATACGAAAACCAAAAAAACTGACGATGGAAAGGAACAAGAGAAAGAGGAGAATACCGAGGACCGTGAACCCAAAACGAAGCAGGATCGTCACGATAACGCCGAAGGTGACGAGATAGATAACGGTATACGACGCCTGAAACAGCCGATTCAGGATGGCGCGGTGGCTCGCGGGCGGGCGCAGCGGGTCGAATGAAACGCTGCCCCCGTACACCATGGCTTCGGCCGTCGAGACGATGGCCTCGGTGTTCTCCTGGCCGGGAACGCGGACAAGCAGGCCGAAAATAAGAAGGAGAAGCAACGGTGCGGCAATATTGAAGGCGAGATTGGTATAGTTCACCGAACCTTGGACAAGCCGGTCGAACGGCACTTCAACGAGCAACGCAAGCGCCATCTTCGTCAAAAAGATGTAGAGGAGCGATCGCCGGAGCGTACGACTGAGGCGTCGCCGTATCGACTTTGACCTGCTGCTGATGGTCTCGAGTAAAGCCGTTTTCAGCAGTGACGGACGCTCGAGAAGCGACGGGCGATCCTCTGCCTCTTGCATCGTTTCGAGGAGAAGCCACAGTGTGGTCGATGCGGGCTTGATGTGCCGCGAAAGCCGATCGCCTGCAGCCGAACGGAGTGCCGCGTCGATCCTTTTCTGTATGCCAAGAAAATGCTGTGCAACCTGCACCACCTCTTGTTCATCCGGCGTTTCAACCCAACGCGGGATCTCGTGACGGAACAGGACCCAAGAAATCATGTCATTGTTCAGCTTCAGCAGCGAGCGACAGACTGCGATGGTGGCCTGATTCCATTCTTCCTCCTGCGAAAGATTCCATTGACGCAAAAGCTGCTGCTGTATGACCATCTGGATGAGCCGCTCGGCAGCAAGAGCGCGGTGAGGAGCCGGAACGAGACGTTCTTCGAGTTCGTTCGCAGCGAGGACAAAAACCCAGTCCCACGTCTTTGCGCTCACGTTCTCGCCGCCGGTCGCCACGAGCCAGTGGAACAGCTGGATGTACTTTGTAATGAGCGCGTGGTACAGGGGCAACTCGCGCTCGGGAATTGCATTCGTACCGACGTACCCACCACGGATGAGCTCCTGCAGGAGCGGCTGCGTCACCTCATGTGCCTGGGCACCACGGACGAGACGACGTTTCAGAATGCGTCGAATGGCGTAGACGCGAATGAGATGCTCGTCGCGATAGTCGAGGGTGTTGCGGAATTTTTCATAGAGCGTTGCGAGTCCACTCGCGACACTCCGCACCTCAAGGTAAGGACCTTCACCCGGAGCGGGTGGCCCCAACGTGAGTGGATCCGCAAAAGCAGCGGCTGGCTCGCGGGTTTCAACCGAACCGATCCCCGAACGCTTCAAAAGTTGTTCAATCGGCATGGTATGGGCGATTGATCATCTGACGGCAACGGGTGAGCCGTCGATCTGGAGTTCCAAAACGCGCGGCGGGGTTCCGTCGACGGACGACGGACACTGGTTTTTGGCCAGCAAATCGTCTGGGGTACGCGGCACATGGACGAGATCAGCCACCCATCCCTGAAAGATTGGCCCCAGACACGGCCCGGCAGTACTATCGACGTTGTTCTGCTTGAGAACACTCAGCGCCAACTGAGCTTCCCTGATGAGGAACTGTTGTTGCTCGGCCTCGACAGGCATCGATGCGGGAGTCCCCCGACGAACCCAAATACCGTTCTTGTTCAGGTGCCAGCGGCTTGCGTACACGGTATTCGCCAAGACCACCAAAACAACGAGCACAACAGCCGTCAAGAATACGACGAAGCCGAAACGCTGTTCAGAACTTCTCTTCATACGACTCTACCATACCACGAAATCAGCACAAAACAAGTGAGAAAAGGGAGCGGCGCACGCGGGGCATATGGGATTAGTCAAAAGCTGCAAGACGTTCTGACCACGAACAGTACAGGCAGCCGGTATGCTGTAATGGCATTTTCCCCCGCAATGTTTCAACAGCTTTTTCAAAGGCGAGACGTGCACGATCTGGATCAGTTGCCAGGCGAATCGGCTGGACCGAGAACTTCGCCGCCCCATCCTCGCTGACTGCTGTTGGGAAGTAGTACACCAGAAACGCTTCTCCGCCAGCGGGGTAGCCGTTTTCAGAAAGAAGAAGCGCATAGGTATCAAGCTGCATCTGATAGTACCGCTCGCTGTCACCAGGGCGAGGGGGGCTGCCGCGTGTTTTGTAGTCGAGGGGCAGGTAGTGCCCATTCTCGACAAGACAGTCGTCGAGCGCGCCGAAAAGGACGGCGTGACGCCGCTGATCCCGGTATTCGAGGCCGGTTCGCCAGTTGCGCCATTGCTCAACGAGCCGCCGATCCGGTACAAGAACGCCCCTGACCTTGCCGACCAATTCCGGTGGCAAGGACCCGCGATACCGGTCATAGTAGGTCTTGATGACCAGATCCATGCCGCCCGGCAGCGATGGAAACGGCCCTTGCGGCCGCCGAAGCTGCTCATTGTAATGGAGCCAGAAACAGCGCGGGCACTCCAGGAAGAGGTTCAGCCCGCTCGTTGGCGACAGACGGATTACCTTGGCCGACCGCGCAGCGCCAGTTTGTTTGCGTGCACTCTTCTTCGTTGCCCGAGAGAGCAGCGAAAATTGCAGTTGGTCGTGTTTGCGACGTTTCATCATGCGTTTCCCCTCTCCGATCCCCACCCCAATTCTTTTGAGAAGGCGAGCGCGCCCCAAAGCGCGCCGAAGTTGCCAAGCTCTGCTCGAAGAATCTTTGGTCTGACAGGAAACACGCGCAGGAGATGACGGAAATGACGGCGGATCTCGGCCACCGACAACGTTTTTATGAGCGAACCTCCAACAATGATAACCTGCGGTGACCAAAAGACCGCCACATTCACGAGGCCGTATGCCGTCTCTTTGGCGAGACCCTTCCATGCGCTACGGTTCTTCAGGCGTTCTGCACGGACCCCAAAGCGCTGCTGAATCCCGGAGCCAGAAACCATGCTTTCCCAGTCACCGGGATGCGGCGAAGCGTGCGTACCGTGCCGCGCAAACATCGAAAGAAAATGGTGGCCGGGCTCGAACCCAAATGCATTTTCGTCAAGCCGGCCATCGATACACCGTGACCCGCCGATACCCGTTCCGATGCCGATATACGCGACAATACGGTACCCCTCTCCGGCACCATACGCCGCTTCGCCGAGCCCAGCAAGTGCATTGTCGTTTTCCAGAAAAACGCGAGTCTTCAGCAGGCGGGTAATGTCCTGCCGCAAATTTCTGCCGATCAAAAAAGGAAGGTGTGTGGACTGCACGAGGCCGGACTTCTTCGCGTTCAGCGGGCCCGCTATTCCTCCAATGACCAGACGACAGTGTGAAGAGCCGAGGAGACGCCCTGCCTGCTCTCGTAACAGCGAGAGGAAAGCGCGATACGAACCAGGGAGAGGAAGTGCTGCGGGCTTGACGACTGCGTTCCGACTCAGGAGCGAAAAACGGATCTGTGTCCCACCGGCATCGAAGGCGAGCATGCTCATGGCCGCCTGAGAAGAGCCCGTGCGTGGACCTTGTACCGTTCGACCTGCGGTTGGGTGTAGGCATTCACGCCGAGTGCATCCGCGATAAGAACCGTCTCGATCATTTTCCACTGGAGGAATGCGCCAATGGCAGCGGGAGTCAGAGCCGCAAAGGTAACGCTGAGAAACGGTTGTCGGACGTCGCGGTAGGTTCGGAGCACAGAGGCCAGGAGCGCTGCCTGAATCGTCCCTATGCGCCGCGGTGCCGGGACACCGGCGAGTCCCTGAAGCGTGCCGGTGGGAAACGCAGGACCCTTCGCCGGAGCAAAAAGGAATGTTGACATGCGGTTTCGCATGTCGCTCAGGTACAACTGCAGGACGGAATGGAGGTCCTGCGACCCGACGGATGTTGTCGGCGTCATCCACGTCGTTCTTTTCCCGCGGATCTGCTTACCGAGGCTTTCACCCTGAAGCTGCCGGTACCACTGTCCAAGAGCAAAGAGGTGCGGCCGGAAAACAAAGGTGTCGTGGATGCCGCATGTGCGCGATGCCGCCAGCAACGTCAATGCCGAACGCAGTGCGAGGTTGCTTGCCCTTTGCAAAAAACAGTCCTTGGTCAGCTGTGCGGCTCCGCGGCAGAGCGCGCCGACATCGATACCTGCAAGAGCAAGCGGCACAAGCCCGACGGCTGAGAGCACAGAGAAACGCCCGCTGACACCTGAAGGAAGAGCAAAACAGTTCCAGCGTTTCTGCCGGGCATGCTGCATGAGCTGGCTGTCTCCGTCCGTGATGACAAACACCCTGGGCTGCTTTCGAGGCCATCGGCTGTGCAGTGCCGCCAGGACAACCGAAGCATTCGTCAGCGTTTCGAGGGTCGCGCCGGATTTGCTCGCAAGGACAATCGCGACGTCGTCCGGCGAGGCAACATGCCGCAACGCACTCCTCACGGCGGTCAACTGGTCGGTTTCGATTGTCTCCAGCCACCAAATGCGCGTTTGCCGGTCACGTGACCACTCCGGCGCACCTTGCAGCGCTTCAAAGACAGCGCGTGCGCCGAGACTTGACCCTCCAATACCGATACAGAGCAGGAGTTGAGGCCGCTTCTGCCTGACCGGGCGCGTGCGATGGATGATATCCTGGATTGATGCCGTGTCGTTCGGCAGGAGGAGAAAAGAGCGGGGGTCCTCCCACGAGGGACGGCGGGCAAACTCCCGCAGAGCCCGCAGCGAACGGACGGCTGTTTTTTTCCATGAACGCGCGCCGCTGCTTCGCAGGTGGCCGAGAGAGATATCGATCCGCATTGAACTCGTCGTGCTTCTGGACATATTCCTATTGTAGCAATGATGTTACCGCCTCGACAATCGCGTCAGCATCAATATGTGCGAACGCAAGAAGTTCCTCTGGTGTACCGCTGCGTGGAACGACGTCAACCGCCAACGACGTCACGGCACCGCCCGCAACACCGAGTGCGCTTCGCACGGCCTCGCCAAATCCGCCCGCACTGCGGTGGTCTTCAACGACAAGAAGGTGCCGTGTCTCCTCGGCCGCACGCCGCAGCGTCGGGATATCGAGCGGGTGGATGCTGTACGCATCGATGACCCTGATGTCGATCCCTTCGGCCGCAAGCGTCGCGGCTGCGCGAAGCGCCTCCTGAACCGTGACACCATGCGCAACGACAGTCGCACGATCATGCGCCGAGGATCTGAGAACGTGACTCCCGCCTCGATGAAAAGGCGCTGCCCGCGTATAGATTCTTGGCAGCGGCTGGCGTGGAAGCCGAAGATACACGATTCCTTTTGCGCGCAGCGCGCATGCGAGAAGCTGTCGTGTCGACTCGGCATCTGCCGGCGCAAGGATTGCTGTGTTGCGAAGCGTACGAAACATGGCGACGTCCTCTAAACCCATTTGAGACGGCCCGTCAGGGCCAACACTGATCCCCGCATGCGTTCCGACAATGACGATGTGCCCGCGACCGTATTGGGCCATCCGAAGCTGGTCAAAGGCACGGGTGAGAAACGCAGCGAAGGTCGCGACGACCGGCAGCTGCCCGCGCGCAGCAAGCCCCGAGGCAACCGCAACCATCACCTGCTCTGCGATAAAACATTCAAGGAAACGGTCAGGAAAGCTGCGCGCAAACCCCTCGGTCATCGTCGAATTTTTCACATCACCGTCGAGCACGACAAGCTCAGGGAATTTCGCCATCGATGCAACCAGTGAACGTCCAAACGTCTCTCGCAAGGACATCGTCGGTTCTGTGGTGTCCGCGATGGCCATTGGGCGCCTGCGCACAGTTGCTTTCCTACGGCGCGGAGAGGAAGGGAGTATGGCGTAGCGGTGCTCCAACGGCGAAAGTTCGCGCATCGCACGCTCATAGTCGCTGAGCGACAGCGGCTTTCCGTGCCATCCCTCGCGATTTTCGAGGAACGAAACCCCTTTGCCTTTGATAGTTTTGGCAAGTACGACGGTTGGCCGTTGCCCAGACGGAAGCCGTGCAAAAGTCCGGCGAAGCCCAGGAACGTCGTGCCCGTCAACCGTCAGGACCGTCCACCCGGATGCCGAGAAACGCCGTGCAGAGGTACGCAGATGGTGCCCAGCCATCGTCGGTCCACTTTGGCCAAGCCGGTTAACGTCCACGATGGCCACAAGCGACCCAAGATGCATATGTGCTGCAAGCTGGGCTGCTTCCCAAACCGAGCCTTCGGCAAGTTCGCCATCGCCCATGAGAACGTACGTCCGCGACGGCGATCCTGTCTGTCGTGCCGCAATCGCCATGCCGATCCCCGCTCCGAGCCCCTGGCCCAGTGAGCCTGTCGGTACATCAACGTAGGGAAAGCGGATGCTGGGGTGACCTTCGAGCGGGCTGTTGAACGATCGCAGCCGGATCAATGCACGCAGTGAAACCTTCCCTGCTGCAGCATACAACGCATACAAGAGCGGCGCGGCATGCCCCTTCGAGAGGACGAACCGGTCGTTCGCAGGATTCTGAGGATGCTGGAGATCAGCCCGAAAACGTCCACCGAAAAAGAGGACGGTGAGCAGTTCAACAGCTGACAGCGAAGAGGTTGGATGTCCCGATCCCGCAAGCGTTGTTGCGCGAAGGATGTCCGCGCGTATCTGCGCAGCGAGCAGCGTGAGGAAGTGATTCGAGCAAGCGTGTCGACGTGAACGCGGCATTACCAGCTCCCTCCCCCGCCGCCCCCAAAACCGCCGCCGGAAAACCCTCCGCCGAATCCCGACCCTCCTCCGGCTGCAGTTCGGGGTGAGACGAATGCCTGAGATTTCGCCGTCGAACTGAAATCGCTCATCGAAGAAACAAGCAGAACCGAGTTGAACGTTGCCCAGTTCCCACCTGCGTACCAGTCCGGTTGTTCAAGCGTGATGCTCTTGAACTGTTCCGCCCACTCCTTCTCGACTGCGAGTGCAATCGCAAACGGCAAGAACGCCATAAACTGTTCGGGCTTTCGCGCCGGAGCATTGTGGAACTTCAGGCGATCGGTTTCAGTGACCGACAAAAATTGCTTGAATCCTCTGATATCGTCCGTCAATCGCGCACCAAGCTCAGAGCGGGCGGGCATGATGATGCCGAACAGCGCCGTCATGACTCCCGAAACAGCAAACCCGACCGCAAATGCGACGCCAAGCACGCCGCCCAGGAAAAAGCTGATGCCAAAGGCGAAAGCACCAAGAAAAAAATAGACGCCCTGAACGAACCGAGGACGATGGCGAAAGTATCCAAGCTTCATGGCTTCGTTTTCCAGCCCAGCTTTGAGTTCCGGGAGCTGACGCGGGAGCGTTGAACGAAGCTGATTCAGTTTCACCGTTCCGCCGTCCTGAAAAAGCAAGCCGAAGAGCGCCGCCTCAAAAGGTGAAAGCATGCCATCGGCCTCTTTTTTCACGGTGAGCTCATACGTATGACCAAAAAGTCCGAACGTTGCCTTGTCCACATACCGAATCGTGAGATATCCCTTGACCGCCAGCTGGATGATGGTTGCCGTGATGTCGCGTGGGTCGATGCGTTGATCGATAAGGTAGCCCAACATCGCCGGAGACATGCCTTTCGGCGGTTCGTACTCCGGAATAATGACACCGCGACCGCGGGGATCACGCCCATACTTCTTCCACAACAGGAGGAGAACGCCCAGCACAACAACGGGCAGGCCGAAACCGATATTGTCGCGGAGCACCGCCAGAAAGCGCTGCGTCCGCGTCGGTGGCTTCGCCGAGCGAATCGTGCTGCCCCGGGCCAACGTCCACCTCCTGCCGGAGGGCCTGGACCTCGCCACCGCCGCCCTGGCGGAGCCGGCCGCTTGCTGCCTCGCCGGGCTCGG
>CAZCGY010000021.1:9841-15208 GCA_964498355.1 uncultured Gammaproteobacteria bacterium
GGGGGAGGAACAGCGGCCGCAGAAACACGCCCGACAACGGTCAGCCCTTCGCCTGGGGCAAGAACGGTGCGAGACGAGACGAGAACGTCCGTCCCATCAAGCCCGACTGAGCAGAGTTCATCGGCACTGCCAAAAACTCCGGTAAAGCAGCGCGTCGCCGTCCACGCAGCAGGCCCGCGCAGCGTCGCTGACGCCGTCTGGATGGGAACCTGCCAGTTGTTCCCGGTCACATTCCAATACAGTTCTGCTTCCTCGCCGAACCAATTGAGAGCGTTCCTGACATCATAGGTTATCTCGTAGACGTGTTCACCGGTGATCAGCACGTCAGGGTTGCCGATACGAAGACGGAGCATGCCGTTTTCCCGTGACAGCGACAGGCGCTGAGCGATTCCTGCTCCATCAACAACCGATCGGACCTTCAGCCGAACGCGGTAGTTCAGTGAGTTGCGCGTATAGGCGTACGGAATATCACGGTAGATACCGTGGCGTTCCTGTTCTTCAAAATCATACGTCATGGTCTCGCGGACACGCACGTCGCCCGATGGCATGACCTCGATCGTCGAATGGAATGAGCGGATGGTTTCTGCAGAAGAAACCCGCGGAAGGAGCACAAAAAACCCGAGCGCAGCGAGGAAGAGCAGTATTCGTGTGCGGTGTGTCATGGGTCTGCTCCCAGTATACCAAAGAACGCGCGCTTGTTGGATGGTGAACCCTCTTACCGCTTGAGATGCAACGTCCCTGCTCCGACGGCAGCAGCGGCTTCTGGGCTCCGTGCTGCAAGCAGCAGGCGAAAGCGCTCTGCCTCATCCGGCGCCATCTCAGACGGCTGGCTCCGCCTACTGACAAGCGGGGTGAGCCCGATTCTCACGTCACCCGCTGAAAGAGTGACGTCAAGAGCCAATCCCTGCTGCGTTTCTTGTGAAAAGTACTGATCAAAAATGAAGTTCCCGAGCGAGTAAAATATCGGCCGATCGCGGTAGAGCTCGATATTCTGGACAACGTGGGGATGGCTGCCTGCAATGAGATCCGCGCCTGCGTCAACAAACGCATGCGCCATTCTCACCTGCCCGGCACTCGCGACACTGTGGTATGCGTTCCGCCAGTGCGGCATGAGGATGAGAGAGGAGGATGGGTACAGGGCCCGGGCTTCACGGACTCTTTCCATCGCAGACGCCTCATCGAAATTTGCAAAGACGCTGAACGCGCACACCACGATTGGAAGTTTAACTCCCGGGATAGCCGCACAGCTTGTCTCCTTCATTGATGGGTCGCCGACAGCGACAACGCCTTCCGCATCGAGCCGCGTGCGCGTCTGCTCAAAACCTTTTCTTCCCGCATCGTTGGCATGATTATTGGCAACCGAGACAACGCCGATGTTCTGCCTTGCAAGGAGCGCGGCCGCCGATGGGAGAAAAGAAAATCGAAGCGACCCATCAGGGGTCTGGGCATGGGAGTCGGGTATGGGGCCTTCAAGATTCCCCATCACCACATCAGCGCCTGCGAGTTTCTCCGTGACACGTGCGAATGGATAGTCCTCGCCGTGTTTCTTCATGAGCGTTTCGACCGCACGACCCAGCATGAGGTCACCGACAATAAAGAGGCGGAGCCTCTCGTCTCGGGGTGCAGGAAAAGGCAGCCGCTGCTCTCCTGCCGCAGCGCCCACATCTGGCTGTGCTCCATTCTGCGACGGCTGATGTCCGCGTGAAAGGGCAACAGAAACCGATGCGACGGCAATAATTCCTGCGACAAGAAGGGCTCTGAAGCGCGCGTTCGTGAAGAGATGGATCACGATGCACAGTATGCGACGTTTTCACACAGCAGGCAACCGTGTTTCGAGAGACGCTTTCCCACTCTGCCATCATCCCTTTTCGTGTTCGACAAAGGATGGTATGGTACTGGCACGACGAGTGAAACACTGACCGTGCTTGCGCGCGGATGGATAACTCTATCAACTAACATGACGACAATGCGCAAACAACTTTCTCTTGTTGTCATCGCGGCTGCGGCGCTCCTCTTTGCGGGCGCTGCATGCTCAAAAAAAATCGCAACGACAACAAATACAGCGACCAACAGCCTGGTAAACAGCTCGGTGAACACAGCGCCATCCGCCAATGTGAATGGTGCTGCGAACACAAACGCTGCTGCGACAAATGCCACAACCTCCGCAAAGACCGTCGCGGTGAGTGCGACTTCCTCAAGCTTTTCACCAGGATCAGTCACGATCAACGCAGGTGATACCGTCAAATGGACCAACAACGGCTCCGCCACTCTGTATGTGGCTCCGGACAACCACCCTTCTCACACGAAATACGCAGGCTTGTGGGATGACGACGGAACGGGCAGCATTGGCGCCGGCGCAAGCTACTCAAAAACGTTCACCACTCCTGGAACCTATACCTACCACGACCACAACAACGCTCTTGTCACGGGAACCGTGATTGTGCAGTAGGACGACGATCGACACAGCGAACAGCAGCGCTCCTGCAAGGGCGCTGTTTTCATCCTCACGAAGACGACCGCAGGCGCTTGAGAAACAAACGGAGCATGCCCATGTGCTCCCGCTTGTGCGCGTAGATCGCATAGACGATGTAGTCGTCAAGCGAGTACTCACCGCCGTACCACGGGATTGTTCCGACTGCACGATAACGTTCTGGAGAAATTTTTGTCGCCAACGCCGCGACACGTTTGGTCGCATCATGGTATTCCTTGAGCACCACCTCAACCGCCCGATCTTTCCGCGCTGCGACTTCACTGTCAGAAAACGTGTCATAATCTTTGCCCATCTTTTCAATGCGTGGCAGTGTCCTGCGATCGACTTCGTGCCCAAGTGCTTCTTCAAGAAGCAGCTCGTAGGAAAGAAGATGTGCGAGAACATCTTTCGGCGTCCAGCCGCTTGTTGCACCAACCGTCAGCCATTCTTGCGCCGTCAGCGTCACGATGCTGTCCTCGACCGTCTTGTTGCCATAGAACAGAATGGTTTGTGCGTTCATAGAATTTTTTGAATATCAAGGATGATACCAACGAGCAGCGCGACCCCCGACATGAGAAAAATAAAGATGTAGTTCCACTTTTCTTTGCTCGACTGCAGCGTCCCAAACACGTAGGACATTGCCCGGCGTTCATCACGCGTCAAACCAGCTGCCTGTGCTACCTTTTGTTCCAGCTGCATATCGAGAATAAGCTTTGCGCGTCTTCCAGCAACCTGGTAACGATGAGCGAAATAGAGGATGAAGCCGACTGTTCCAACATACCACGCAACGGTCACCCATGCCGCACTGACATGGCTAAGGATGTTGATGATCCGGTACGCAAATGTTGCAACAATCCCCGTCCAAAAAAAGAAGAGCCGAATTGCAGGGCGATGCGGGTGCGGGATGGAGCCGGCCGAAGACATGCTAGACGCGCCGTTCTTCAAAACGGAAGGTGAGCATCGCCAGTGAAACAAGAACGACCGACCACCCAAGCATCCAGTAAAGATCATGGCTCACCGCGCCAATGGATGCACCATTGGCCATGACATCGCGGAGGGAGTGAGAAAAATACGACAGCGGCAGATACGTGACCATGCGCTGGAGCCATGCGGGCATCGCGTCGGTCGGGAAGAACACCCCGCCGAGAAACAACATGGGGAACACAATAAGGTTCGCGATTGCCGGCACGGCATCAACTGTTTTTGCTATACCCGAAATCGTGAATCCAAGCCCAAGAAACATGACGCCGCCAAGAATGGCGATGAGGAGGATAAGCCAATACGACCCGATAACGCGGGAATGAAAGATACCGATGCCCATGCCGACGAGCACAGCGGCCTGCATGAGCGCAACAAGCAATCGCGTGACGACGTTCGCCGTGACGAACTGTAGGGGCTTGATGGGCGTCGCAAGAAGGCGTTTCAGAATCCCGCGCTCTTTGTAATCCACAAAAACGAACGAGACCGAGAAGACAGCCATCTGCATGATGGCCATGGCGACAATCCCGGGGAGAAGAAAATCAATGTAGCGCTGATTGCGCGCATTGACTGGTTCGGTCTCGATCCCGAAAAGTTCCGGGACGCCTGCCATGGCGATGGTCGCCTTGTCCAGAACCTGTGAGAGGATGGTGACGGCCGTTCCTGCCTGTTGCTGCTGACCGACATTCGTCAAAACCTTCAACGTCTGCTTTGTGGGAGGGTTCGGAAGAGCAGGATCTGGGAAAAGCGCATCCGGAAGGAGGAGGACGACGGCGCGCTCGCCCTTTTCGAGCGCAGTCCGCTCGTCACGTTCGCCACCGACCGTAATATCGAATGTGCTGACCTCTTTCAGCCCGTCGAGAAACTGCTGTGTCGCGCCATTCGGCTGGCCCTGCACGACGCCCACCTTGATCTGCGGGACGCGATCGAACCCGATAAGCCCGAAAATGGTCATGAGGACGATAGGGATAAAGAGCGTAAAAAACAGCGACTGCCGGTTCCGGAAGTACATTTTGATGGACGCAACGGTGAGGCGAACGGTTGTCATCGCTAGTCGCGTAAAGTCCTGCCGGTCATTTTGAGAAAAACATCCTCCAGCGTCGCCTGCGTCAATCGCAGGTCAAACATGGTAAATCCCGATTCGGCTTCGTAGGCAAACAATGCGGGGAGTGTTTTTTCAACATCTCTGCTGACAAGCCGGTAGCCATGATCCTCCTGAACAGCCTGCTCGACTCCGGCGAGGCGCCGAAAGCGTTCAAGATCAGACGTCCTATCCACGTGAAACGCAATGGTCGAATTGACGCCCGCCCCTTTGAGCAGATTGCGGGGTGTATCAAGCGCGATAATTTTTGCATGGTCCATGATCGCGATCCGATCACAGAGCACTTCGGCCTCTTCCATATAGTGGGTCGTGAGGACGATGGTCTTCCCTCGCTTCTTGATTTCCGTAATAAGACCCCAAAGGTGACGACGTGCCTGCGGGTCCAGACCGGTCGTCGGCTCATCAAGGAACAGTACTTTCGGGTCGTTGACGAGTGCAACGGCGATGGAAAGACGCTGTTTTTGGCCTCCCGAAAGCGCTTTCACCTGGCTTTTCGCCTTTTCTTCAAGCCCGACGCTCTTCAGCAGTTCAAGAGCGTCAACCTTCCGGCCATAGAGGGAGGCAAAGACCTCGACCAGTTCTTTGAGATTAAGATTATCAAAAAAGGATGATGCCTGGAGCTGGACGCCAATAAGCGATTTGACGACCCTCGGTTCACGCCGTACATCATGACCATCGAGCACGACGGTTCCGCCAGTTATGCCCTTGAGCCCCTCCATCATTTCGAGCGTTGTTGTCTTCCCCGCTCCATTCGGGCCTAAAATGCCGAATGTTTCACCTGCGACCACGTGAAACGAGATGGCGCCGACTGCCACAA
>CAZCGY010000021.1:15218-16562 GCA_964498355.1 uncultured Gammaproteobacteria bacterium
TTGGACAGTTGATCCAAGCGGGTTTGGACTTCACTGTCATCGATGGAAAGGTTTTGTTTTTTCATTTCATCCTGAACGAGCTTTTCACTGATGATCGTGTCAAGTGTTCGTTCGCCGTAGCGCTTGGTCAGTTCTTGTGCTTCGATGATATTCGCCATACATTGCGGCTCAGCGCCACTGCAGTATAGCGACTCTTTCCTTCTGTGTCTATCATCTGCCCTGCCGGTGAATTCAAAGATACAGCAGGTGAAAGACCGCGGTGCATCATGAGAAAAACGGCCTGGAAGCGGCCGTCAGAAAAGGGGCGTGGTTGATTCAAAAGCGCAGACATGCGAATACCGTTCCTGGCAAAAGGCACACGACGCGAGGTGCTTCAGCATGTCTGCCCGTTCGTTCTCGCTCAGCCGGTCGTAGAAAAGGCGTCGGAGGAGAATTGGGTCGCTTGGCTGCATGCAGGGAGCAATGAGCTTGCCGGGCCGCGACAGTGCAGGGAGTTCCGCACGGACACCCACCATAACCACCCCTCATGAAAGATCAGTGCGTGAACAAAACGTACTATCCTCGCAGAAGATGTGCTGCACGTCAATCCCACATGGGCTATCGGTACACGACACGATGACGCGGGTTGGTAGGAACCACCTCGACCCATGTCGGGCCTCTGTTGAACGCAACCTCTTTCCCGTTGGGATACCGAAAGATCGTACGCGCGGCAGCTGAGGACTTTCGCCAGGTGACGGGGACAAGCTTGCCGTCCTGCGCAAGCCATCCTTTCCCAGCGCCGGTGATAGCAAGCTGCAATCGGCCTTGACGATCAAGGACCTTCTCCCGTGGAACGAGCTGGACAAGAACGTTCTTCGCGCGAATCGTCAGCCGCGACTTGTCGTTCGCGTCGGTGTGCTGCTTCCCACCGTTGAACCGATAGTAGACGTTTGCCTCTCGGTTGTAGTAGTATGCGACGACGTTTGTCTTCCCTGTTCCGAAGTCGATTTCGAGACGCCGCCGCTCGTCCGGCCGCTTGACCAATACCGCATCGTTTTTGAATCTCCATGCGCGGTATGTCGCTTTCTCGGCAATCGAGAGCTCGCTACGCATGCGTTGTATCTGGCTGCGGGATGTGAACAGCGTATGAGTGGAGAGCGAAGATCCTGAGCGAAAGAAATACCTTGAGGTCCTTCCGATAAGTGCGTCAATCGAGCGGACGTGCAGACGACCGAACTCATTGAACGCATCGCGGCTGCCGCCGGCGTGCATGAGCGGTGCCTGCACCTCTTTTGCCCAGTCAACGTAGTACGGCCGTGCCGACCGGACCGGCCCGATCTTTTTCATATCCTGCCGCGCAAAAAA
>CAZCGY010000022.1:0-2629 GCA_964498355.1 uncultured Gammaproteobacteria bacterium
ACTTCATGCCCGATCTTTGAATCGAGGTTCGCCGTCGGTTCGTCCGCCAGGATGATCTTCGGGTTGGTCACAAACGCGCGGGCTATGGCGACTCGCTGTTGTTCGCCGCCGGAAAGCTGGTGCGGTGTTGCTTGAAGGCGCTGTTGCAATCCAAGGCGGACGAGCAGCTGCCGCGCCTTTTCTCCAGCGCTCGCCGGCGAGTGACCGGCGATCATGAGCGGAATCGCGGCATTCTGTTCAGCGGTCAGCGCGGCCAGCAGATTAAAGCTCTGAAAGACAAACCCGAGCGACTTCAGACGGATCGCCGGCAGCTGACGTTCAGAAAGTTTGGTAATGTCCTGACCATTGATGATCACCTCGCCGGTTGTCGGCTTGAGCAAACCCCCGGCAACGGTGAGCAGCGTTGTCTTGCCAGAACCCGACGGCCCCATAATGAGAACGATTTCGCCCTCTTCGACATGGAGGTGAACGCCATCCAGCGCCCGGACCGCGGTGTGGCCCGTGCCGTAGACCTTCGTAACGTTGTGGACGCGCAGGACTTCCATATATTAGGACTTAAACACGAGCGCCGGATCAATGGCCGCCAGGCGACGGGTCGGGATCCAGGCTGCCAGGCCGCTCATTGCCAGAGCCACTCCGAAGACAGCCAGGCCATCCGCCAGTCCGATGCTCGTAATGAACCCGCTGACTATCTGCTCGGCGATCGCCGCCACAGCGAAACTTAACCCGAGGCCGACAAGATAGCCGACGGTGCCGGCAATGAGCGATTGTTCCAACACCAAACGGTACAGCAACCCATTCGATGCACCGATGGCTTTGAGAACGCCGAACTCGCGCGCCTTCTCGATCGTCGCAGTGTAGATGGTCAGACCGACGATGGCCGTGCCGATGATGAAGGCGATGAGAACGAGCACGCCGACAATCGGGAGGAACGTGTCGGTGACAAGCGTGCGATTGTTCCTGATGAATTCGTCCTTCGTCATGGCATTGAGTCCGCGCGCACTCAACTGCGCCTGCACGGTGGCTGGCGCATCCGCCTTCACCAAAAGGTAATTCGTCTGCGGACCGAGCTGCAGGATTGCCCGCGCGTCGTTCTTGGTCACGAACACATACTGGTAGATGAGACTGTTGCCCTGCGTACTGATGCCAGCCACGGTGAGATTATGCCCGGCCAGCGGAACCGTATCGCCAAGTGCGTAGCCGGCTTTGCGGGCTAGAGCCCGATCAAGAATCACCTGCCCGTCGCGGATGTTCTTCGTCCCTTCCGCCAGGCCGAGCGGCCCGTTACGTCCTGATCCGGAATCAAAGCCAACGAGGAAAATACGGAAGTCTCTGCCCCGATCGGTGAGCATGATCTGCCGACCCATGAAGTCATCGACCCGAACCACGCCGTCGACGCGCCTGAGATCGTCGGCAAGCACAGCCGGAAGGAACGACATGCTGTGGGTCGTATCCGCAGAACCCTGTTGTCCGACGATGAGATTCGCATCCAGGCTTTCCAAGTAGACCGTCAGCTTCGTCTGCCAGCCGCGGTAGAGCCCGCCGAGCACGAAGATGAGGAGCACGGCAAATGCGACCCCGCCGACCGACAGAATCAGGCGGGTTCGCTCAGCCGTAAGATTTTTCCGAGCCAGGAAAAACATTGCAACAATGCGATGATTACTTCCGTAAGTACTTACTCATGCAAAGAATCGCGTACACAAGCGCGATGTTGACGATGAGATACGTAATCCAGGCAAAGAACATCATGCCTGAGCCTCCTCCTCCACGCATCATGCCGAAGTCCATCATACATTCTCACCTCCTCTCAAAGCATTGCTCAACTACCTTATACTATCATTCTCCCCGTGTTTCTGGTAGAGAGATGGATTCTCTGCACCCGAAAATGGCGGATGGGCAATACACCTTTTAGCTACAAGGTGTATGCGGGAAGCCGGACGGAAAAATCTTTTGCACAAAAGGTCGATGGAGTGGAGACTCGTTACAGTTCTTTTGAGAGGAAGGTTCAGAAACATATGCTGATCCTTCGACTCGCCGCCACCGGCGGATCGCTGAGGATTGTTGCCTGCGGCAAGAAAAAACCCCGAGGGTTATCGGGGAGGAAGCACCTCGGTATCTGAAGGAACGCAGGTGAGCCAATGGCGATACTTCTCTACTCTGCCGTTGACGATGTCGTGGTAATACGTCGCGATGGCTTTGGTCATGGGCCCGGCATGGCCGCAGTGGTCAGTGTCGAGGCCGACCTCATGGCCACCCACCTTGGTCACGGGCGTGATTTCGGTTGCCGTCCCGGTCAGGAAGATTTCACGCGCCTCGAGAAGCTCATCGGCAAAGATGAACCGCTCGACAACGCGCGTTTCGCTGCCGAAAAGGTCCGCCACGATGTCCATCACGGTCGCGCGCGTGATGCCAAGGAGCACCGAGGAAAGGGGAGCCGGCGTGACGATACGGCCTTTGCGGTTGACGATGAACAGGTTCATCCCGGTTCCCTCGGCGATGTACCGAAAGCGCGGCGTTCGCAACAGCGCCTCGCCGAAGCCGTCAGCCCTGGCCCGTTGCTTCGCCAGAGCCCCGGCAACGTAGTTGGCCGATCCCTTGGCATAGACCGGCAGCATGTCGGGCTCGGCCC
>CAZCGY010000022.1:2729-15603 GCA_964498355.1 uncultured Gammaproteobacteria bacterium
GCTGTTGACCAGACAGGTGTGTCGTGATAGGGTGTCACCTGCGGCTCTTGCAGCAGGAAGGAGGGGCAAACGTGGCCAGCCTCCGTGATCGCTCTGTCGCTTTCCTCGCCACCGTGACAGCGGCGCTACCCGACCAACGGTTCCCTGAGGTGCTCCGCACCCTTCTCGATGACCGGCAACATCAGCAGACGCCAAAGGCGCTGCGTCCGAAGAACGGCCGGCCGGCCGTCAACCATCGTCGCAGCAGATGGCCCAACAAGTTCGTTCGACGGCACTACTGAAGCAGTGCCTTTTTTCAAACACCCGGTCTGTCTATTCAGCCGGGTGCTTTTCCCTCTTGATGCGGCAGCAAGCGCATGTCAGTCGTTTTTGTACTCCCACACACCCGTGATAAAAACCGTTGTCAGTCCGGTCCGCTGGCCGATAGAGGAGAGGATGGCTGTCTGATCGTTTGCCAAGACGGACCATTCCTGTTTGTCGCGACCGTGTTCGGTCTTGATTTCTGCCTTGCCGTCACGCACGCGGACTTCGATCTTCCACGACTCGTTTTCGACACTGTTGACGTTGCTGTTTGAAGAGTTGGTATTCTGATTCCGGCTGGCATTCCGGTTTTCATTCTCGTTTCTGTTCTCATCCTCCTCATCGCGGTCGTCAATATCCCGGTTTTTGTTTCTGGGCCGGTTCACATTTTTGTTTTCGTTCGCGTTCCGATCGTCATCATCTTCTGAACGATTGACGTTGATCGGGCTGTTCGTATTGGCTGACGGATTCCTCCGCGTTGATCTCTCGCGTTCGACATGAATGACTGCGCGGACCGCGGACTCACTGATATCGAGGCGGCTTGCAATCTCGCGGATAATGACCGTGAGGTCGGTGATGGGGAGGGTGAACTCGCTCTTCACGCCGGCAAACTCCGTTTTCACCCGGGACGACGTTGCAGAAATCTTTACCTCCACCTTCCCAAGGCCTTTGAGCGCGTCGTCGATCTGCTCGCGATGCTTTTTCTGGACCTCTGCAAGACGGTCTTCAATTTTGCCGAGGGCATCACGCGCCCGGTCGGATGCGAGTCCGTCCTCGCCCATCTTGTCGCGGACCTCATCCACTGTCCCAAGTGCCTGTGCGAGAGCATCATCAGCAAGTTGCTGCGCTTTTGCAACGCGGTCCTCGCGGCCGCTCTTTTGTTCCAGGCTTTTTAGTTCATCCTGCCGTTCCGCGGCGAACTCGGTGATCAAACGGGCCCGTGCCTCGCCGGCTGGGGCAACTTTCAGGCGCACACTCTCGATTGCGCGGTCCACCGGGTACAGCACATCACCCGGCCTTGCGCCGTTGGCAGCGACCGCTGTGCCGATGCTGCCCGTGAGGAGGACGACTGCGATGATGGTGATAATCATACGAGACGGATGAAAAATAAAGAATGACGGCTTCTGCGTCTTCCATCGCTTGTCAACAGCAAACGTTACGCGGCGCGCTTCATCGAGCAGCACCGCAAGTATACGGTCCTTCGTCTCAGGACTCATGGTCATCGGTGTGCCATGCCGACTGAGCATGGCAGAGAAATCTCGTTGTTTCATGGTTCGCGGAATGAGGGATGATTGTCATTCATGTACGCACGAAGCGCTCTGAGTGCACGGTGGCGAAGCACTCGGACGTTGATTTTTCCGATACGCAGGATGGTTGCAATCTCCTTGTCATCAAGGTCTTCATGGAAGGTGAGGTGCAACACGGTTTGGTAGCGCTCTGGTAAATGCGCAAGGGCCCGATCGATCAGCGCGCTTTCCTCATGCAGAACCGGGGCTTGCGGTTCAGCTCCATCAGGAACATCATGATCCAGAGAGACGGTATTCCGCCTGCTTCGGTAATGGTCGATAAGACGAAACCGTGCAATCTGGAACAGCCACGTGGAGAATTTTGCGTTCTTCTGCTCCTTATATCGTGGCAGCGAACGGATCATTTCAACAAAGACCGTTTGCGTGAGGTCTTCTGCCGTTGCGACGTCTCCGACACGATATCGGACAAAACGGAAAATTCGGTCACTGAAGAGCCGAAAAAGCTCAGCGATACTTTCGGAATCGCCGGTTTGCGCGTTTCGCACCAGATCCTGGATATGGGGTTGGTGTTCGCCCATAGTTACTGCATCGTTCAAAAAGGCGCTTTGTTACGGCTCGATCAGTACGAACAAACGTATGATATACTGTAACTATCCCATGAGGAAGGACGTTTCGCGAACCCCACTCGGCACCGGCAAAATAGACGCAAAAACAGGCGTACAGTTTTTTCGCGCTCGAGGTTTTGGTCTCATCGAAATCGTCATCACAATCGGTATTACATCCATGGTGCTCGCGGTCGTTTTGAGCATCAACAATGTTCTGAAGCTCCAGCAAAGCGCGTATTACCGGACCGTGGCGCGGCAGTTGATGGTTGAAGAAAGTGAGGCGCTGCGCAACGCGTCATTTGCTGATCTGCATAACCGTACAAACACACCGTTTATCGAGACGGCATACTCCAATGGATCATGGGAAGTCGCTCAACCCGCAACACCGAAATCCTCTCCAAATGTGCTTGTTGTCCAAGATGTGATCGGGTCGGCAAACCCGAGCCGCATCGTTTTGCCAGCCGGTAATCTTGGAGACGGAACCTCTACACTTTCCTTTCGCATTCGGCCGACGTCCCCGGCAAACTGGAAGGTCGGTTTCTACCTCCGGTATCACGACGACCAGAATTACTATCTACTGCAGGCCACGGCCACCGCGCTCACACTCAGCAAAGTCGTCGAAGGAGTGACAACGCAGCTCTGGACGAACGCCGCCGTCTTCACAACAAATACCTGGTATGGACTGTCCGTAACGGTTACTGGGCAATCGTTCACCTCCGTTTTGGTGGATGGCACCCTCCAAACTGGGCTGCCAGTCACCGATGCCACATTCGCTCGCGGGTCATTCGCGCTCGGCGCTTTCGATAGCGTCCAGGCGGAGTTCGACGATGTCTCGTTTTCGGGTGCGGGCAGCGCATCATGGAATTTCGACGGCGCAAGCGAGTCGATTGGCAGTGTTCCTCGCGGCTGGAGCGGGATGGGACCCCCGGATCTGCCCTCAGGATCCACCAACATTACCATCACTGACGCGCAAAGCGGATACACCGACCTCAAGAGCGCAGCACTCACCGTTACCTGGCAAGAGCCAGGTGGCACAAAATCACTCACGAACACGTTCTACATTTTTCAGCAGAGCGTTGCACCATAGTCTCTCCATGCCGCATACTCATCACAGCAAAAAGGTACCCACGATGCACCGTCAACGGAGTGGCACGACGCTTGTGGAAACCCTCTTCACGGTCTTGATCATTGCCGTTGTGCTGACCATTGCAAGCGCGATGTTCATTGTTTTGCTGCGGACCTACTCGCTCTATACAATACGAGCCGACCTCGTGCTTTCTGCATCGAAAATAGCCGAAGAGGTGGCACGGAACGCGAACCTTGCGTTCGGCGTTGAAGCATCGCGGACCATCAACAGCACCGTCTATGTATCGGGCGGCGAGACCGTTATTTTCACGATTGCATCAATCGACGCCGGCGGGAACATGATCCCGGGTACATTCGATTCCGTCGTTCTTACTGCTGATCCGTTGGATTCCACTCGCCTTCTTGAGGTCACTGACGCGAACGCCGCAAGTAGCCGGCAAAATACTACACGGCTGCTTGGCGAAAACGTCAAGGACTACCATTTCAGCTATCGCGACGCAAGCCCGACGACCTCCAATGAAATTTTTTTTGGCGTCACCATGGCGAAGATCTTTCGATCATCCATTATTACCCACAAACTCAACACTCATGCGAAATTCCGCAATAAATAACAGAGGCCAAATCGCGGTGTTTGCCGTTCTGCTCGTCGTGATTCTCGCAACGTTCGGCTCGATTCTCACCGCATCTCTCCTCTCGAATAATTCTTTTCTTACCTACGCGACCCGGAAGGCGTTCTCGCTGCAGCTGGCAGAATCAGGAATTGATAAGGCATTGTGGTGCCTGAACCATCCGACGCAGTGCAGTGCAGGATATGCTGGAGAAACAAGTGCCGTGGGCGCGGGCAGCTTTACCGTGAGCGTGACGCCAAGCGGTAACACGAAGATTGTTGAATCGACTGGAACGGTCAATGATATCACTCGAACCATTCGTGTCACCATTTCGAACCAGTCCGATACCAATGCAGCGTTTCACTACGGGGTGCAGGCGGGTGTCGGCGGGATCGAGCTTTCAAACAACGCCCAAATTATCGGGAACGTCTACGCAAACGGGCCGGTGACCGGCACCAATGGGTCCGTCATCACCGGCGATGCGGTCCTTGCATTGAGTTCACCAACAACCGATGCGGTGTCGGATCCTCCCGTGAGTCCATTGAACGCATTGTCATTTGGAACAACCGGAACCACCTATCTCGCGCAGAGTTTTGTTTCTAGCGCCAATGAAAAGGTGTACAGCATTGATGTAAAAATCGCGAAAGTGAACAACCCGACAACAACCGTTACCGCCTACATCTATTCGGACGATACAAACAATCCCGACGCCAATCTCTCTGGGTCGGGCCAGCTCATCACCGGGGCACCGGCGAGCGTTCCGGCAGGGTGGGAAAATGGGTGGACCAACCAAGTGTTCGCACCAGCGACACAGCTCGTTGCCGGGGCGACGTACTGGCTCGTCCTAAAAGTGAGCGGATCGAGTGCGACAAAGTATTGGACTGCCGTCCGCAGTACCGATGATACTGCCTATGCAAATGGTACCGCAAAACTCGACGCCGATCTCGCAAGCATGCCCTTGGCGTGCGGAGGCGGGTGCGACATCGCATTCCGCATCAATCTCGGCGGCGTTCCCACAACGCTTGACATTCCGACGGTCGGCGGGACTGCGTACGCGCGGACAATGCAGAATGTCACGGTCGGCAGCAAGGCCTACTATCAAAATCTTTCCGGCATCGTGAAGGCGAACAATGGAGCGGAAACATGCACGGCTTCTTCAGCAGGACCATGGTGTTTCGGCAACCAATCCGACCAGATACCGCAGGATTTCCCTCTCACCTCCGCCATGATCGCACAAATGGAAGCGCAGGCGGCAGCCGGTGGCACCATCACGTGTTCGCCGACCTGTACCATCCTCTCCGGCTCCTCGATTGGGCCGAAAAAATATGTCGGGGATGTGCTCATTGACAACGGTGCGATTGTTACCCTCACGGGGACGATTCTCGTGCAGGGGAATATCTCCATATCCAACAACTCAGTGCTCCAGCTCTCAACGGCATACGGGAGTTCAAGCGGCCTTATCATTGCGGATGATCCGTCGAACCCGGCAACGAAGGGCCGGATTCAATTGCTGAATAACGGCGACCTTCGCGGGAACGGCACGCCCGGCACATACATCATGGCGCTTGCGATGAACGCCGACCCAGCGCTTGCGACCCCTGCCCTCGATGTATCGAACAATCTCTCGGCTGGCATCGTCTATGCCGCGAATGGGGTGGTGAGCGTGCAGAACAATGCAAACCTGAAAGAAGTGACCGGACAAAAAATCGTGCTGCTCAACAATGCAACGATAACGTACGAATCAGGCCTTGCAAACACAATTTTTTCCTCCGGTCCTGGCGGATCATGGAAGATCACAAGCCAGACATGGGAAGAAGTGCGCTAAAGGCGCTTCTTGACCATGTGGGCGCGCCATGCTACCATCCCACGTTGTCTGTTCCACAAAGGAGGAAGAGAGATGCGTTGTAAGCAGATTTACGGGTTGAGCAAATGCGCGCAGAATCTCGTGAGTGGGACCCAGGTTCTGCTCTATCGTCGTCGCGAGACACGGGTTTACCCGGACGGCCGTGAAGAGGTTGTCCCCGAGCACGACATATACGGCCCCGACGTCCAGGTGGAAACCCTGGAGGAAACGTTCTCCGGAATGTTCGACGGAGAAGAGTACCCGCTGCATCGGTACATCTTTCCCGACGGACGGGTTCTGGTCGAGAGCGTTCAGGCGGCTCCATGGTCAAGCGGGCCGTGCATCTTCCTTGCCCTGAAAAATGAGAAGGGCGAGTGGGTGCCGGAGTCGCTCTGGCTCGAAGATGCGATCGCGAGTGCGTGAACAACAGCCCTTTTCGCCAGCCAGGTCGCCTTGGCTGTTTTTTCTACTTCTGAGATCGACTCGGCATTTTCGAAAAATACAACTTGCGGCCACAAGTTGTATTTGGCAGCAGCCGGCAGCAACGCCCCCGATTGGTTCTCCAAACACCCATCATCAGATCATTCTCGCGGATCCTGCGCATTCTTTTCTTTCAGCCACACGACCGAGTCCAGCCATGGCATAAGCTCTTTCTGCGTGGCCACGTATCCTCTTGTATCTTTTGACGCGCCTTTGAGCAACCCAAAGTGCAGATGTTTGCGTTCCCCCTGGGTTTCAGTCGTGTAACCAGACCCAAGCACCGCGATCTGATCCGACACATGCACCGTATCACCGACCCTGAAGAGGACGGACGACTGCCGGACATGTCCATACAGCGCGGTGACGGTCTCGTCACCCACCACGTGCCGAATCATGACGACACCGCCATATCCTCGGAGGTATGCAACGAGCGTCACGGTACCGTCGGCAATCGAGTAGACGGGAACGTCAATCGTGCCTTCCTCCTGCGAAACCTCAGCATCCGCGCCGGTGTGGTATCCATGAAACTTCTCGGGTTGCACCGGAGAGGTCTCGGGAGTAATCCGAATGCCAAACGGTTTCTTTGTCACCCGACGGTCAAAACCATCCAGCGGCATCACCAGTGTCGGCGGTGCTTTCACGTTGGCGTTTGCTGCCGCGCTGATGTTCGATGAACCAATCGCTTCCGGCGCGGGAACAGCGTTCGTATTTGTTGTTGCGTTTGTTAGCGCTGGCGTCCCAGCATTCTGATTTTGAGAGGTGGGACGTCCAAATTGCTGAGAACGGACAAGAAGCGCCCCAAGGGCGAAGACCGTGACTATCGCAATGATGAATATTGACCGCTTCATCATTTTTCTTTGTTCTTTGGAATCATAGATCGCGAACGTGGGAATTGTCACGTAGCCGAGGAAAGGGATCCTTGGCTACGTGACTATGGAGATCCCTCCTTCGTCGGGATACCCGCACACATACTATCCGCGCACCACACGCCCGCGTATTTCTTAGGTTGCGGGTAAAAGAAGGAGGCCTCCCTCGACTTCGGTCCGCTGGTGCGGCCCTTCGCTCGGGATAAACCCACCAGAAAAAGAGAAGGCCCCCTTCGACTCGTCCGGTAATGCCGGACTCGCTCAGTGCAGGCTCGGAAAAAAGAAGGAGGCCCGACACCAGGGCAGTCGAAGAATCAACCAACCGGGCGTCGGGCCTCAAACGAAAGGGGTAAGCTCCTCTCAAATATGGGAGCTCAAATGAACAATGTAGAGATTTCAGCTCTACAGGGGTAGTATAGCACAGATTTTGCTTTTTAGCAAGATCGCAATCGCCGCAACGGGTTCCTGCCTATGACGCAGCAATCTTTTTGAGAATCACTGGAATCTTTGCGAAATCCTTTTTCAGCGTGTCTCTCAACGATCCTGTGTAGAGCGCTGCTGCCGGATGATAAAGCGGCAGATACACCTGTCCTTTTCTGCGGTAGGGCTGGCCATGGACCTGGGAAATCCGGAAGTCCTCGGGCAGGAAAAGATGCATCGAGTGCCGCCCGAGCGTGGCAATGAGCTTTGGCTTGATAATCTCGATCTGGCGGAAGAGGTAGCGCTTTGTGCAGGTATCAATCTCTTCCGGTTCAGGATCTCGGTTGTTCGGCGGCCGGCACTTCACGACGTTGCCGATGAAGACATCCTCCCGTTTCAGGCCGATTGTTCCCAGGAGTTCCTCAAGAAACTTCCCGGCTGCGCCGACAAACGGACGTCCGCTCTCATCTTCCTTTTGTCCGGGACCTTCGCCGATAAACATGATGTCCGTCTCCGCGTTTCCTTCACCGGGAACCGTATGCGTCCGCTGTTCATGCAACGGGCAAGCCGTGCATGCTGCGATCGCTGCGGCAAGTTTTGTGAGTTCAGCGGCTTTGTCCATGAGTTACTGCTCCTTCGTCACTTCGGTCCGGAGCTTTTTGATCAGCTTCATGTCTTCAACAACGCCGCCGGGTTCGGTTTCGAGGAGAAAATCGATTTTTTGGAACCGTTTGTTGCTGAAAATCGACCGAAATCCGTCCAAACCAATCTCGCCCTTGCCGATATGCTCGTGGCGGTCCTTGTGGCTTGCAAACGGGACCATGGAGTCATTGCAATGGGACGCGCGCAAAGAGTCCAGACCGATGGCGCTGTCGAATGCCTTGAGTGTTGCGCTGACGGCCTGAGGCGTCCGCAGATCGTAGCCCGATCCGAACGCGTGTTGGGTGTCAAAACAGATTGCGATATTGCCCTTGGCCGCACGGAGGAGCATTCCTAACTCTTCGAACGTGTCGCCAATGACCATGCCTGCGCCCGCAGAGATCTCCAAAAGAAACTGCGTTGAACCCGTGTACCCATCCACGATCTTCCTCAGTCCCTGGATGACGAGCTGCTGCGCCTCTTTTTCGTCCATATCCTTTGCGCTGCCGATATGCGTCATAACGGCTGTGGCGCCGAGTGCCGTCCCGCGCTCCAGTTCTTCACGGATCACACGAACCGATGCGTTTCGAATCGACGCCTTGCCTGAGGCAAGGTTGATATAGTATGGCGTATGGATGTACCATGCGGCTTGCCCGTGTTGTTCGCATGCCGTCCGAAATGCCGCAAGAACATCCTTTGTGAGTGTCGGCGCTGGCCCGCCGCGAGGAGAGCGTGAAAACATCTGAAAAACCTCGCAGCCGATCGCTGCCGCGTTTTTCGGCGCCTCCTGCACGCCACCGGCAATCGAAACATGTGCTCCAAAACGCATCATGAAAAGATTGTACCATCCTATGCTCCTTTGGAGCTACGGGTGGTGCGTCTCAGAACCACCTCAGAGCATCCAGTTTCTTTTTGCTCCGGCAGGATAGGGGAATCCTGCCTACGCAAAAAACCTTGGAAGGCCAGAGCGGTGGGGATGACTATGCCACGTCCACACCGATCATCTCGTCCAGAAACGCGATGACACGACGGTTTGAGAGCATGTTCTTGAGGTAGCGAAAATACTCAGGCGACGAGAGCTCACTTTCAATCCGGGCGTTGCCGGAATAGATTTTTTTTGTGTCCTCGATCTCCTTGCGAACTTCGTCGTCGCTTGCCTCAATCTTCTCGATTTCGGCGATTTTGCGGTTGACAAGCGCCATTTTCATGCGACGCTCTGCCTGCGGCCGAAACGCCTTTTTCATATCTTCCTCGGATTTCTCCAAACTCTTCAGATACTCGGTCATCTTCATGCCCTGGTCGGCCACGTGTTGTTCCAGTTCCCCCATCATTTTTTCTACTTCCTCGTCCACCATCGAATCCGCGATCTCACCAACCTTCGAGATCTCCAGAATCTTTTCAAGCATGGCCAGCTCAAAGCGGTCTTTTTCCTTCTGCTTTTTCTCAGCTTCGATATTCTTCTTCAGGTGGCTACGCAGATCGTGCGGGGTTTTGTAGGATCCCATGGACTTTGCGAACCCGTTGTCCACCGCGGGAAGCTCACGTTCATACACCGCGTGCAGCGTCACCGTGAATTCCACGTCGCGGTTCGCAAGCGCCTTGCGGAAGTAGTTTGCCGGAAAGCGGATGGTGAACTCCTTTTTCTGGCCCGCCTCCATGCCCACAAGCTTTTCTTCGAACCCGGGCACGAACTGGTTCGAACCAAGCACCATGGGGTGGGTTGTGCTCGATCCGCCTTCGATCGGCACCTTGTCCAGATACCCGGTAAAGTCCACCTCGGCCTTGTCACCCATCCGTGCCGCGCGGCGCACGAGCGTTTCTTTTGCGCGACGCTCGCGCAATTCATTCAGCAGCTTGTCGATCTCTGCATCCGTGACAAACGTCTTCTGGCGGCGGACGCGCAGCCCCTTGTAATCCCCAAGCGCGACCTCGGGCTCGAGCGCCACGGTTGCTTTGTAGACCAGAGGATTCCCTGGGGCAATTTTTATGATTTCAATCTTCGGTGCGCCGATGGTCGTGAGCTTTTGCCCCTTCACGATGTCCGGGTAGGTCGCCTTGACCAGCGGTTCGAATGCCTCATGGTAGATGACGTCGTCGCCGACGGACTTCTTCAGGACGGCATACGGAACCTTGCCCGGCCTGAAACCGGGGACATGATGCGTGGCGGAAATCTTCTTTGCCGCCGCTTCAAGGTGGGGCAGCAGTTCGTCCGGCGAAATTTCAACGGTGATTTCGACCGTATTTTTCGGGAGCGCCTTCAGCGATGTGTTCATGCCTTTGGCCGAAGATCAAGGATGCGCTTTTCTTTCAGTTCCGTTTCCATTCCCAACGACCCAAGCAGTTCCTCCAGCGGCTTTTGCACGATCGTGACGCCGATGTTCACCGCTTCTTTCACGCGGCGTTCAAGCTCCGGCCGAAGAGCATCCATCCGGGTATCGGCCTGTGGTGTAACTGCAACCGTGATTTCATCCACCTCGAACGGGTCATTGTTTTTCTTCGTGATGACCACCTGCCATTCTTCCAGCTCTTTCATCCCCGAGAGCAGGGGATAGAAGTTGTTGAGGTTCACCAGTTCCCCCTTCAGTTTCATCAGGTGGAATTCCTTCACGTCGGTTGACCGCTGGATATCCGGCAGAATCCGCGGAACCGTTGTACCGCACTGCGGGCATTCACCGTCTTCAATCCCCTTGGTCAGGTCTCCTGTCTTGTAGCGGGCGACAATCGAACCGCGCCAGTCCAGCGCCGTGTAGACGAGCTGTCCGCCGCCATTCTGCACCCGCCGGCCCTCCTCGTCCACCACCTCGAAAAACTCCAGGTCGGGGTACAAGTGGTAGCCGGTCGTTTCTGAGCACTGAATCCAGGCCGTTTTCGCTTCGGTCATGGCGTACGTCGCGAGGATTTCCACTTCATGCGCACCGAGTTCCGCAAGCAGTTCCTTCACCTTCTCCCGCAGGCCGGGTGAGACGCGCTCGCCGCCGAAGATGACGTGCCGAACATGCGAAAAGTCCCGTTTTTGCCGCACCGCTTCCCTGAGGAGATGGTAACAGTATCCCGGAATGAAGACGACGAGCGATGCCTTCATGCGTTCGATCGCGTCGATGATTTTCGCCGTGCCCATGACCTTGCCGCCGCCGGTGGGGAGCGAGGTCATGCCGAGCGTCGTCATGGCATAGTAGGTCAGCCAGAACGCAAGGTGCGGCGAGTAGGGAAAGCCGTTGATTGCAATCTCTTCATGCGAGACGCCGCTGACGTCCAAAAGGCGCTTGCCCGTCTCTTTGAGCGTTTCGAGGTCGCGCGCAGAATAGCCGAATGCCGTCGGAAGCGCAGTTCTGCCCGTGGTGAAATGCAGGTGAACCGGTTTATATTCCCATTCGAGTTTTCGCTTGACGTCCTGCCCCGTCATCTTCCCCCACAGGAGCTTCAGCAGCTCGCCCTTCGGTGCAAATGCCCTCAGGAGGTGTTCGTCCGGCTGCAGCATGAATGCTTTCGGACGGGCACGGTCGTCTTCACGCGGGGCAATATCCTCCTTGGTTGTGAATGGCAATTTCACGAGGTCGTCCGTCGTCTGAAAATCCGCCGGAGAAAGGTCGTGCTGTTTCAACAGCTCCCGGTAGTAGGGTGAATACCGGATTTGATGGCGCATGAAAGACCGGAATTTTCTGTTTTGCAACGTCCGGATTTCGTCACGCGAGAGATGAGAAAGCGAGTGCCAGTCCATAGATTTATGGTGAAATGGTCTTGTGACACAACGGAGCAATGCCCTTCATCATAGCAGACGTCGCAGCATCCAACATCCCTCTGTCAATTGACGCAAGCGGCGTCCGAGGGAATGTCATCCCGGGGCCAAAGCGCACCTCGACACGTGTTCGACCCCTGAGAAGCGCACCGACACTCGAACCAAAGCTGCCATAGGAAGGGCCGACGATGCCGACCGGGACCACCGGCATTCCTGAGGCATAGGCAATCCTTGCCGCGCCGGTCTTTCCTTTCAGGAGCTGCAATGCCGGGTTTCGCCGTCCCTCCGGGAAAATGCAGACGAATCCGCCGTTCACAACGACGTCTGAGGCACGCTGGATACTACCAGTCGTATCCGACCAGTCAAGAGGGAGCGTTCCGCCGCCCGTCCACCAGTAGTTGTTTGTCTCCGAAAGAAAGCGCACCTTTTCCTTCCTGCCACTGCCAAGCAGCGCAGCAGTGAGAAAAAACCCGTCCAGATAATCGACGTGATTTGCGGCCAGGATGCAACCGGTGCCGTCGGGCACGTACGCAATTCCTTCGACAGTTTGGATGTGAGACCGGAAGATCGGCAAGAGGAGTGCTTGGAGAAGGCGGTAGATCATCCTAATGCTGATAGGGTTGGTTGCAGAGCTTCCCGATTTCGATCATGATGTCACGGCTCACGTCATCGAGCCGTTCACGCGTCAGTTCATCCTGATGCATCTTCGGGAAGACAAGCGGCGTTCCTATTGTAACGCGCAGTTGCTTTCCGTCACGAAAAAAGATTCCAAGCGAACTCGCTATCGTTCGCGCCGGCGGGCCCTGGTAGCCAATCGGGAGCACGGGGATGCCGGAAAGAAGCGCCAGCCGCGCTGCGCCGGTGTGTGCCTTGAGAAGTCCGCCGTCAAAATTTCTTTTGCCTTCAGGAAAAATGAGAATGGGATGTCCCCGGGCAATCATCTCCATCGCATGATGAAGAACTTTCCCAGGTTCTGCGGGCACGACCGGCACCATCCCGAGCCAACCGGCAATTCCAAACGCATGGAAAACCCTCCAAATGCGG
>CAZCGY010000023.1:0-15239 GCA_964498355.1 uncultured Gammaproteobacteria bacterium
ATATGTTTTTGGAGCGCGCGCACGTCGTCGACAGAAATTTCGCCGCCGCTGGCCCGCGGGCTGAGAAAAACAGCGTCCGGGTGGAGCCCGCGACCCCATGCCGCGCAAGACGAACAACGATCACATGGATCTGCGCCGTGTGGATGCAAGCACAGCACCGCCTGGAGAAAATCCTTCGCAACAGTTTTTTTGCCTACGGCGTTCGGCCCGAAGAAAAGGTAGGCGCTGGCAAGCGACGACCTTTGCAGGCTCGTCCTCAAAAAATGTACTGCGCGTGGCTGCCCAATGACTGACCAATGCTCGCGCTTGGGGGGTTCCATTGAAACGATTCTACCACATTCCAAGCGCTCATGCAACTCCCAGAACAGTTTTATGAAGCGTTGCAAGAGTTTCTTGAGCGCAGTTTTCCCACGTAAAACGAGTAACGTTCCTTCTTCCTGCCTCCTTGAGTGATGCTGCAAAAGACGGATCGTCAAGGATGCGCATCATGCCATCAGCGATTTCCTCAGGGTTGCGTGGGTCGACGAGAACTGCGCCAGCCCCAGCGACCTCGGGCATCGAAGCGACCGTACTGGTCACAACAGGGACGCCGCATGCCTGAGCCTCGAGTATGGGCAGCCCAAAACCCTCATAGTGGGATGGAAAGGCAAAAAGGGCAGCTTGATTCAGTAATGCCGGAAGGTCCGCGGGCGGAACGTACCCCGTGCAGCGCACGGCGTCTCCCAGATGGTGTGCCGCGATGAACTCCTGCACCTTCTCAAACTGGTACCCCGGGGTTCCAGCGAGGACGAGGGTGAGCTCCCCTCGATACCGCTTCTGGAGTTGCGTGAAAGCCTGCACGAGCCCAAGGGTATTTTTCTTCTGCTCCAGACGACCGATTGAGAGTACGTAGGGCTTCCTGATCCCGTATTTTTGAACGACGTGAGCGAGGCCTCGTGCATCAGTGAGAATGCGAAACTGCTGCGGGTCAAAACCGTGATAGATAACACTCACACGTTCAGGGCGCACACCATAGACATCAAGAAGCTCCTGGCGGGTAAAGGACGATGGCACGATGATGTGTCGCGCGTGTCCAACCGCAAACCGCATCGACCAGCGGTGGTAGAACAGCTCAGCCGGAGAGTACAGTTCCGGGAAACGATCAAAGCCGATATCATGTGCGGTTGTAACGGTCGGAGACGGATGGATGATCGGTATGGTATGCGCCGGCACGAAAAGAATATCGGGAGGCCTGCGTAACATCTCCCAGGCGAAGCGCGTGTGCGTCCAGAGACGTCCTGGCAGCCACCCCAATATCCGCTCGTGCACGTGGGGTCCGAGAGTTTTGAGTTGGGGCGGAAGCGGTTTTTTTGTGTACAAGAAAAATTCGTCATCCTGACCAAGGCCGGGCAGCATGCGCAGAAGATGATAGGAGTACCACTCCGTGCCCGTTGGTGCTCTTGTCGTCGCTCGAGACGCGTCAATACCGATCAGCGCCATGCTAGCGGGCGGTGAGAAGACTCCGTTTGTACGACTCAAGGTTATCGAGCGCAATGCCGGTCCCTTTCGCGACGCACAGAAGCGCATTGTCCGCCACGAAAGCCGAGACGCCTGTCGCCTGGGCCATGAGCCGATCCATGTTGCGGAGGAGCGCCGTACCGCCTGACAGTACCATGCCCTTGTCGATGACGTCCGCGGCAAGCTCCGGGGGCGTGTCCTGCAGGACGAGCTTCACGCCCTGAACCATGCCGGCGAGAACATCCTGGATTGCTTCGGTGACATCATCAGAGCTGACCGTGATCGTTTTTGGCAGACTTGTCACGGTATCCCTTCCGCGGATCTCCATAAACATCTTCTCATCGAGCGGGAGTGCTGACCCGATCTGGATTTTCAGCTCTTCGGCCGTGCGATCACCAACCGCAAGCCCATATTTTCGGCGGATGTGCTCCTGAATAGCGGCATCAAGCTTATATCCTCCAAGACGGACTGAATTTGAGGCAACGATTCCGCCGAGTGAGATAACGGCGGATTCCGTCGTCCCGCCGCCCATATCCACGATCATGTGGCCTGAAGCGGAGCCGATGGGAATATCCGAACCGATCGCCGCGGCAATCGGTTCTTTGATGATGTACGCCGCGCGCGCACCGGCCTGGAGCGTCGCATCGACGACGGCCCTTCGTTCGGTTGAGGTGATTCCCGCAGGTACTGCGACCATGACCTCGGGGCGAAAAAGTTTCACACCGCCAACGGCCTTGTTGATAAAATACCTGAGCATGCTCTCAGTCGTCTTGTAGTCGGCGATCACGCCGTCGCGGAGCGGCCGGGACGCGATGATGGTATCAGGCGTCCGCCCGAGCATTTCTTTCGCTTCGTCGCCAACAGCAAGAACCTTCTTGTCGAGAATGGAAATTGCGACGACGGAGGGTTCATTGATAACAATCCCCCGTTTGGGGAGGTAGACGAGCGTGTTCGCCGTGCCGAGGTCAATGCCGACGCGTCGATTCAGAATATTCATGGTTGAAACTGTAGCGTAAATGCCCGGTCTTGCCGCAGATCCATCGTACAGCGCAGATGTCCGCTCTCGCTGCTGCAGTCCTGAGGGGAGTACGATTGTAAACGACTTTGCGTGGAAATGTCAAGCGTGAGACCGTGTGCCGTCGTGCCGGGCTGCTTTTGCACATGGAGCTCGTAGGTGCCGTTCTTGAACCGCTCGGCAAGGGCCGCGGGCAACCGATATTGCAGAGTTAACGTCTTTTGTTCCTTCGGCTCAATCGCGGTAAAACCAGCAAGAACGGTTTTGCCCAGTTCTTCTTCAACGGTCGGCTGCGTTTCACGCCCACCCTTTGTTTTATCATTCGTCAGATAGCCGCTTGCAGACAAAAGTTCGCTCCCTTTCGGGACGTAGACACGCGTGTAGGTTCGGTATCGGGTTGATTTCCAGTTAAAGGTGCCCTGGTTATCATAGGAGATTGACAGCGATGCAATGAGCGATTCACCGTCACGCGTCACGCTATAGCTGAGCCCGCGCTGCACGCCGGGGTCGCTTTTCAAGCTCGCAAGGTTTGCATCAACGACCATCACGAAGTCGTCGTCCGTTGTTTGTAGTTCGCCTGACCACTTGAGATCCCGAGATCGCGTCTGCTCTTCTTCATCACGAAAATAGAGCAGAAGGTGCTTTTCGCGAACATTTTCCTCAAAGGTTTTGAGCACATCCTGCAGTTTCGACGTTGGGAGCTTCAGGAGCTTATCAAAGAGCACCTTTGAGAGCGTTCCGATGATCTCCTTGCGTTCCGACTCGGGGATCCCCTGGCGGAGAAAACCTTTTTCAACCTGTTCCTGAAGCATGTCGACAAGATTCTCGTCTGTGAAGGTCAGCCCATCAATCGTAATCGGCCCCGTCAGTTGCATGAGCGAAGAAATAAACGTTGGGGTGACGGCAATCACGCCATCGATGGGCGGATGTCCCCTCTTTTCGAGGTCATAAAAGTGGAGGACATTCTTTGCGGCGGTAGGAAAATCCGGCGACCAGTTCGCATCCCGCAGAAAATACCGATCTGCATAGAGATACTTCTTCAGCGGAGCAGGAGGGGCGATGTTCAGATATGCTTCGGCGGGTTTATCAAGATTGTACACGTTGTCGGTCAGAAAATTCGCTATGTCCCCATCCTTGACGTTCAACACGCCGTACGTGCCGATAAAACCACCTGTAGGGCGAAGCTCCGTGTTGTTCTGGAGAAGGAAGAGATACGAACGAGCGGACGGATAGCCGAGCATGGCTGGAAGAACTCGCACGAGCGGAATGGTCTGCTCGACCGTCTTCCCGGCCGCCGGCAGCTGAGTGCGTAACTCGTCTGAGAGCGTCGCGAGCGGACCGAGAAGGCCGCGGCGAGGGATAGTTTCGAGCGCTGCGACAGCGAGGTCAAGTTCTGCCTTCGCGCCTTGAAGCTCCGGCTCTGTTGTCGACACAAGCTCGAGCATTTCCCTTTTCTCTTTCACGCTTATGGACGCAAAGGTGGTGTGGCCATTTTTCTGAATAGGCATCGTCACGCGTGCCGCGAGTTCTGTCAATGATTGCGCCGCCGTTGCCGCTTGCGCTCCGACGACCAGTATGCCGTTCATCGCCCGAACTTGATTCCCGAGGATCGGCAGAACCTTCAATCCCCCAAGACGCGTCATGGCCGCCACGGCGTCATGAAGATGGTTCGATGCGCTCTGCAGATGCTTCGATGCTGCGGGAAAGTCCTGCGCAAGGAGCGCGGCCTTTGCGTTGCCAAGGTCATGCTTTCCCTCCATGCCAAGCCGGTACACCGAACGTATTCTGGACGCATAGACAAGCGAGGGGACTCCGAGCACGACGACGATCACAAGGAGGAGAATCCCGAGGCGTCGAATCATGCGACGCTTGCGAGCACGCTTTCTTCGTAACGCGAGAAAATCCATTGAAACGTGTGTCATGCGCTTGGTTGCTGCGGGAGCGGATGCCCGCGGTATTTCAAGAAATATTGTATGCCGCTTCGAATATGGAGACGCGTAACGTAGCTGAAAACACCAGACAGCCCTGGACTTTCTGCAGACAGCTGGCGGTGGTAGTGAACCAGTTCAGCGGTTTGACCAAGATACCAAACTTCATAGCCGCATTGCCAAAACCTTCTGCACCAGTCGACATCTTCAAAATACAGGAAAAACCGTTCGTCCATCAACCCGACCTTTTCCATTGCGCTTCGCCTGACGAGCATGCAGGCGCCAAGAATCCAGTCGACCGGACGGTTCTCCTTATGGTCCCAGTCGCGCATGAGGAACTTTCGCAGGTGCTCCCGGGCTGATGGGAGCTTTCCCAGCGGGGATCTCCGGTAGAGGATAGTTCGGACAGTCGGGAACATCCTGCAGGAGGTTTGCACGGATCCATCTGGATTCAGAAGCTTTGGCCCGCACATGCCAACGGCCGGGTGCTTCTCGAGAAATTCCACCATGTGTTCAAAAACATTCCCGAAGACCGCAATATCCGGGTTCATGATGAGAAGATACCTGCCGGACGCTTCTCGAATCCCGAGATTGTTGCCTGCCGCAAAACCTACATTGCGCGGGGAACGGATATACCGAAGAGAAGGAAACTCGGCGGGCATCATCTCGTCCGTTCCGTCATTCGAATGATTATCGACGACGATGATTTCTGTCGTAATGGAAAGATGAAGCTGGAGCAGACCCTTCAAGCACTGCTTGAGCAGGCCCCGTGATTTGTAGTTCAGAATGATGAGAGAAAGATCCATATCATGTTTGGAAGAAGGCCCGCATTGAACGACTGCTCCGCTTACGGTGTGCGAGTGTTATCCTTCGCTTCCGCAACATCACCGGAAAGAGCCGAAGCGCCTCGACGAGACCCAAAAGCGTCCGTTGCTCAAAGAGCATGAGATACCCAAGCTTGAGAACTTCATAGAAGAGAAGGCGGGGAAGAGGAAAAAAGAAATTTCGTACCTCTTCATTCTTCAGGAGCATGAGAAGATGGTTGCGGTACGAAAGTCGGTTGATGGTCGGATGTTTTCGTTTCCGTCGTGTTCTCGTGCTGTACTCGGTCTCATGTCGCGCGTGTCGGGAATGCACTCCAACCGCTCTTGGGAAATACACATTCTCCCACCCGGCGAGCAAGAGCCTCCAGGCACAATCGACATCATCCTTATATGCGAAGAGGTCTTCGTCAAGATACTCGCTTCCAATCCGAATTGATTCAAGCGCGGAGCGGCGAAACATGACAAACGCGCCGGTGAGCCCAAAAACCTTCTGGACGTCATTCAATTGGCCTCTGTCCTGCTCACCTTCGCCACGATTGAGAAACTGCCGCGTCGGCCGGGCAAGAAGGCCGGCGCTGTCAATCGAGGTTATACCGTGCTCCTGGCGGATAAGCTTGCCCCCGATGCTACCGATTGACGGGGTGCGCGAGAGGTGCTCGACGAGGAGTCCCAGAGCGTCCTGCATGAGAAGAACGTCGGGGTTCAGCAAGGCAATGTAGTCCGTTTCTGCAATGCGGATACCCTGGTTGTGCGCTGCGCAAAATCCCCGGTTTTCGCTATTGCGGATCACGGTCGCGCCAGGGAAACCCCTGCGAGCGATGTCTGCGGAACCATCCTGGGAAGCGTTGTCAAGAATAACAAGATGAAACTGGGCAAAGGATTGGTTCCGCAGGGAACGCAGAAGCAATGGCAGCGTCTCCGCGCTGTTCCATGTGACGACCTGAACCGTGAGCCGGAGAGGATGCATCATGTCGTTGATTCCACCGATTTGTGCAAGACCCCTTCGCCAGTTGCAGCAGCCAACAGGAGCAGAAAAAGGCCGATGGGGTGGTTCAGATACGGCGTCAAGGCATGCGTGACGACAAGCACGAGAACCGAGAGAAGCATCCACGCAAGAAGCCACCGATCTGCCGGAGAGGATTTCCATGCAGCAAAGAGTGTTCGCACAACAGCAACAAGAAAAAGGATGACAACGCCCAGACCGAGTATGCCCGTCTTGAGCCAGAGGTCGAGATATCCCCACTCAAAAGCGTAGGTTGTTCTCACGCCGCCAGCAACGTCAACAAAATGCGGATCTTTTGTGGCGTACGTCACGGCAGTGCCGAACCCAGAGCCAAGAACAGGGTGCCGAAGCGCGGCGCGCGTCAGCGGACCGAACAGCGCATACCTGCTCCCAGCGGCCGCTTCTTGCGTGTCGGTCGTTCGTTCTTCGAGAAGCGCAAGCGTATGTTGCCCGCCTGGTCGGTTCCAGAGATAGGGGAAGTTCGCCGCGAAGGAAATGACGAGAAGCGCGAGAACGACGAGTGTGACGCCCGCTGCAGAGATGCGTGCAAAGCGCTTCCAGCTGCAGCCCAGCCGTTTCGCGGCCCAAGGCACCGCGATGACACCCGCAAGGACGAGCGCCAGCCAAAAACTTCTTGAAAAACTGACGAGAACGACAACGAGTGTTGCAAGGCCGAGCAAGAACCGCGTGGTGTTCTTTGCTGGAAAGCCGCCGCTCATGCTGGCCACGAGGAGGAGCAGAAGCGCTGGAAGAGAAAAGAACTGCGCCTGAGAAAAAATCCGAAAGAAATTCGACGCAATCCTGTTGATCTCGTACAGCCGAGAGTCACGCACCCATCGATAAATCTCTGGCAGATATGTGCTGCCGTGAGAAAAGACTGCAAGCAGGACAAGTGATTGAAGGGCAAGAAACACCATGCCAGCCATGATGACCTGGATAACTCGGGAAATCTGCCTGCGATCCTTCACCTGTTCCATAATAAGCGGCGCGAGCACGAGAAAGAGAAAGGCGTTTGCGTCGAGATACACGTCTTGCACATTGTTACCGCGAACGAGGCCGATGGCGATGCCGAGGACGACAACAGCCAGAAACGCCATGGTGGAACCAAAGAAGGGTGACGTTCGAAAGGGAAGGTCCTTTGCCTGGATCCGACGAGCTAGCCACACACAAAAAAGGACGACGAAAAAAGCCATGCGCAGGGAAAGCACGAGTCCGTGAAAAGACAGATCAAGCAGATGACCCTGGGAACCGACGACGAGCTCGCCGGTCATGACAAGAAAGGCAAGATCAAGCCGACGAAGCGCAAGAATGAGAAACGCAAGGACAACCACAAGCAACGCGGACGTCCGGGCTATCGGTGAAAAAAACACCGCCAATGCCAAAAGTTCCACGGCAAGCATTGCAACAAACGCCCATGCGAATGTTCTACCGGTGAGCACCATGATGCTGTGGCTTGAAAATCGGCTCCAGCAGGGCAAGAAACATGCTGGGTACCGTCAGAACGCGCAACAACAGCCGCTCAGCCCAGCCAGCGTGCTTCTTGAAGTAGAGCAGAAGGCTTCGGTTGAAGATCTTCTGTTGTTCGAATGACGAAAGTTGGCGAAAACTTGCACCTCCGGTATGCTTGACAACGATCGAGGGCGTGAATCGCACGAGCAAGCCAGCGTCTCGAGCTCGCTTGCAGTAGTCCACTTCTTCGAACCAAACAAAAAAACGCTCATCAAACATCCCGATGTTCTGCAACGTACGCCGCGGCATCGCAAAAAAAGCGCCCTTGACCTGGTCGACGTCGGCATCATGCTCATAGTCGAACTCACGAGCGTTATAGGCACGAAGAGGGCCGAGAGACGGGAAGAGAACGTGCAACTTCAAAAGAACGAGCGCCTGTGAAGCGAGCCCCGGAAAAGCCTGCACAGATCGCTGCACCGTTCCGTTGTCGTTAACGATTTTCACGCCTAAAATGCCGACGTCCTTGTGGCGTGAAAGGTAGCCAACGGTCGAGCGCAAAGTCAGGTGGTCGCTGAGTTCAGTATCCGGATTCAGGAGAAGGAGGACGCCTCCCGATGCGACACGCAGTGCTTGATTGCATGCTGTTGCAAACCCCCGGTTTACCGTATTTGCAATCACCCTGACGGACCGAAATCGCGAGCGCACCATCTCGGCGCTTTGGTCAACTGATGCGTTGTCGACAACGAAAACCTCTGCGCGAACACCTTGTTGACGATCCAATGAAGACAGGCAACGTTCGAGCTGTTCTCGAACGTTCCAACTCACAATGATGACCGAAATATCAGCGGGCAGCGATTCTTTCACGCAGGTGAGTATACTGTTTTTTTTGTAAAAAAGCAAGAAGCGGCTGCACCCTTTTCTCCCATGAGCAATCCCGTTCAACGATAGCTCTCCCTTGTTCGCCAAGCCGCCGGCTCCAGGAAGTGTCGCGCAACAATTTCTCAAGAGCGGAACACACCGCTTCGACCGATCGCGGATCAACAACAAGACCGGTCACGCCATGATGAACGGCATCTTCGACACCGCCGCCCTTCCCGGCGATGACGGGCTTGCCGTGGGCATTCGCTTCGAGATAGACCATGCCAAACCCCTCCACATCGCCTTCTTCTTCTGAAGAACGTGCCGGCATGACGAAAATATCGCACGCCGCATAGAGCGCCGACAGCTCCTGGTCAGTTACCGCACCGCAAAACGTTACCAGTCCCTCGATGCCACTGTCACGGGCGAGTTGCCGAAGCCGATCCGCGTCTCCCCCTGTTCCGACAATGAAATACCGAACATCGGGCATGGTCATGCGAAGCCGGGAAAGCGCGCGCAGGGTGACGTCGATCCCCTTCCGTGGGATGAGCCGGGCAACGGTCAGCAACACGGGCAAGCCCCGCGCGCGATAGCGCATTTTGACTTTCTGTATTTCCGCTTCATGAACGGCCGCGGGCCGGTTGCAACCAGGCAGAACGACCACGAGCCGATCCCCCGGAATCCCAAAACGGACCACCTGATCGCGCGTGTAGGAACTGTTCGCGACGACACATGATGCATGGTGCAAGACCTGACGCATGAGCAAGCGCTTCCATGGGCTCCGCGCAAGGGGGATATCCAACCCGTGTGTGTAGAGAATGTAGGGCGACCCAAAAAACCTTTTGCACAAAAGTGCAACCGTCCCAAGCGGGAGAACGTTCCCGATATGGAGCAGCGCCTTCCCTTCACGCCTCAGATTTCGCCGAACGGCAAAAAAAGCTCCCATCCACCGCGGCCAGAACCATGCAGGCCCAAGAAGGGGTTGACGGATCACCGTAACGCCGTGATCATCCGTCGTCGTCTCGCCGACACCATGGGCAAGAACCACGCGATGATCCTGCGGCAAGAAACGGACAAGGTGTTCATAGTAGCGCGCAACACCGCCACGATTCGGCGGGTAATCCAGCGTGAGAAAAAGGCCGCGCATGTATTGTATATCCTTATGTCAGCTTGCGAAGCAGCGCATGATAGATTTTCATGCCGTCACTCACCTGGATCCCCCGAACAAGGAACAGAACGGTAAAATAGACCAAACTTCCGGCAACAACGAGAAACAAGAGGCCAAGCCATTGCTGGAGCAGCAGGATGACGCCACCCATGACACCGGCCGCAAGTATGGCTTTCATGAGCGTTACCGTCAAGGTCTTCATTTCCCCCGGGACGATGTTTCGGGCGACAGAAACATTCAGGCCAAGATAGAGGATGCTCGAAACAAGCGAGGCAACAGCGGTACCGATGAACGTGTATTTCGGTATCAGCAGGACGTTCAAGACGACGTTGACGGCAACGACGACGCTCAAATGGAGTGTATTGCGCGCCTGACGATCGGTGGCATTCAGAAGATACCCCACGGGATAGTTCAAGAAAACAAACAGAAGACTTGAGACGAGAATCTTGAGTGGCATGACCGATGCCTGAAACGCCGATGTATAGAGCTGCAGCACGAGCGGTTTTGCAAGAATGAAGATGCCGACCGAAATCGGTACCGCAAGAACGGTCAGATAAAACATGGATCGCCGAAAGGTCTTTGCAAGGAGCTCGCGGCTCGTGAGGTAGTATGCGCTCATCGCGGGGAAAATGGCGGCGGCGACGGCGGCCGGGAAGAACTGCAGCGAGAAGGTTAGTTTATACGCCGTGCCGTACCATCCGACATAGCTTGCCCCCCGAGTGCCGGTGAGCAGCGGATGTGACAACAACAGCTGATCGATGTTCGCATAGACCGCGTTGAGTATTGCGGCAAGCGCAAAAGGTACGGCGATCCCTCCAAGGAAACGCAGCGCCGAAGAGTCCCAGCGCGGCTTGGCAAGCACGCCGACATGGCGACGGACCATCAAGAGCGAGTACAGGAAGCTGAAGACACTCCCGACGAGCAACGCGATCATGACGAAATGGATTCCCGCGCCGAGACGGAGCCCGACAATGCCGACGGACATCACAATGATCTTTGTCAGAATCGTGCCGATCGCCTCGAACTTCAGGCGCTGCACGCCGCGGAGTATTGCATAAAAGCTGAGTGTGAACGAATCGAAAATCATGACGAGCCCTGAGAACGTCACGAGTGACCGAGTCAGATCGGGATAGCTGAACGCATTCACCACGACCATAACAAGCGCATAGGCGCCGAGCGCCGTCAGGAGTTTGAACGCGAGGGTCGCATTGAGATATCGTTCAGCTGCCTCGGGATGTTTTGCCGTCTCGCGGATGAGTACTTGATTGAACGAAAGGTCAATAAAAATCCCAAAAAGGGTTGTGAGGTTCAGCGCCGTAATATACATCCCAAGATTTTCAACCCCAACCGAACGGGAAATAAAAACAAAGTAGACCAAAGAAAGAACCTTCTGACCGACGAAGGCAATCGTTAAGTAACTGGTGATTCTCGCAATGCGGTCTGAATGGAGCACGACTCCGTTTTGGAGCGCCTTCTCTTCAGGTGTGCTAGCGTTTTTGCCACTGGGGGGCTCGGCGGGCACGTTTGAGGCCATATTTTTTTCGTTCTTTCACTCGCGCGTCACGCGTGAGCAACCCCGCCCGTTTCAATGGAAGACGAAGGTCGGGATGCGCAAGAAGAAGAACCCGAGCAAGACCGTGGCGGATGGCTTCTGCCTGGCTGTGAACTCCCCCGCCGGTCACCTTCACCGAGAGTTCCCCAAAGCTGACGGCAGCTACATCCAGTGGCGTGCGGGCGATTGCTTGCAGCGTGGAAAGCGGAAAATAGGCCTCCACTGGCCTCCCGTTCACGAGGTACGTGGCATCCCCGCGCGTGTAGAGGCGAACGCGGGCGACAGCCGACTTTCTCCGGCCAACAGCATAGAGATAGTTTCGTTTTACCGGAACCGGTTGGGGCTGCGGCCCCACCGCCTTTTCTGCCGCCACGCTCTTTTTCCGCACGGACTTTTTCTCCGTTTTTTTCACAGCTGGCCGCTTGGCTCTCGGTTTTTTCACAGCCGAAGCTGCTTTCTTTACGCTCATGGGGTTAGGCAAAATGAAGATTCTGGAGATAGGCGTCTCGGTGCTTGTTGGTCGGGAGCATTCCCCGGACCGTCCGGCGAAGAACATCCTTTGGGCTCTTGTTGACAGCGTCGCGAAGCAGTTCGGTCTTGACCGCCCCCGGATATCCGGACGTGCGGTAATACTTTTTCTGGCGAAGCTTCTTTTTCGAGATAAAAACCTTTTCCGTGTTTTTTACGGTTACGATCACGGCTGGCACATCATTGCTGCGATGCTTGGCAAGATGCTTGCCCTGAAGCACATACGCGACCCGCGTCGCAATGCGGCCAAGCGGCTGGCCTGCGGCGTCCACAACGATGGTGCGTCGGGTCGCTTTCATGAGAGAATTTCTAGTTGAACAAGTGGCGCGCCGTCTCCGGTTCGATAGCCAAGTTTTCGCAATCGCGTATATCCCCCTGCGCGGTGAGCGAACCGTGGCCCGAGAACAGTCATCGTTTTCTGAACGGCTTCGGGCGTGCGGAGTTCAGCCAGAACACGACGTCGCCCCGCAAGCGTTCCTTTCTTTGCATGGGTCAGCAACCGTTCCACCGACGAACGGACAACCCGCCCTTTCGCGGCCGTTGTCGTAATCCTCCCATGGAGAACCAAGCTCGTCATGAGGTCCCGCAGGAGAGCTTTGCGAGCTGCGGCTGGTCTGCTGAGTATCTTCTTCTGCTTGCGATGCCGCATATGCTATGATGGTTCTGAAGCCGTCGCCGGATCGGCGGGACTCTCCTTTTTCTTTCTGGAGCGTTTTTTTGTTGCGACTGCTGGCACATCAGGAAGATCGGCCTCGTGGAGAAAGGTAAAATGCCGAAGAAGGATTTCAGCGGCCTGGTGGTAGGCCTGTACCGGTGTGATGGTTCCATCCGTCGTAATGTCCAACGTCAGCCGGTCATAGTTCGTCATCTGGCCAACGCGGACATTCTCCGTGTCAAAATTGACGCTGCGCACCGGTGAGTAAATGGCATCAATCGCGATGACGCCGATTTCGGGCTTCTCGCGAATCTGCTGCTCGACCGGGATATACCCTCGACCCGTTTCGGCGGTCAGCTCGATATCCAGTTCAGCGCTTTTATCGGTCAGCGTTGCAAGCACAAGGTCACGGTTCATCACCTCGGCATTGCTTGGGCATGTCACATCTGCGCCCGTTGCCGTTTTTTCGCCCCGGACGTTCAACGAGAGGACAGCGGAATCCCCCTCGTGGAGCTTGATGCGGAGCTGCTTCATGTTGAGCAGTAAATCAACGATGTCTTCTTTGACATTGGGGAGCGTTGAAAACTCATGCTGCACCTTGTTGATTTTCACGCTCGTTACCGCGGCGCCGGGCAGCGAGGAGAGGAGCACCCTTCGCAAGGCATTCCCGAGTGTCGTTCCATACCCCGGATAGCATGGCTCTACTTCAATCACGGCCCGATTCGGGGCGGTTGCATGTACATCGATTTTTGCTGGAAGCGCTATGGTCTCCATGGATATTTGTGTAAATTATCTGGAGTAATATTCGACGATGAGTTGAACCTGGATGCCCTGGTTCAGTTCTTGCTCAGACGGCTCGCGCGCGATTTTTCCTTCCAGTTTTTTCGGCTCAAACGTGAGCCACCCCGGAACGCGCTGCTGGACGCTGCCTTTCTTGATTGCCGCAAAAACATTGGCATCGGCACTCGTTGGTGCGACAGCGACAACCTGGCCGAGGCGAGCGCGGTATGAAGGGATGGTCACGCGCTCTCCGTCCACCGTGATGTGGCCATGGCCGACCAGCTGCCGTGCAAGATCGCGAGATGAAGCAAGCCCGAGCCGAAAGACCACGTTGTCGAGACGTTGCTCCAGTGAACGAAGAAACAGTTCGCCGGTATTGCCTTTTTTCTGGGACGCCTTTTGGAAGTAGTTCGCAAACTGGTTCTCGAGCAGCCGGTACATCCGCTTGACCTTTTGCTTTTCCTGCAGCTGTATCCCATACCCCGAAAGCCGGGACTTCCCTTTGACGCCATGCTGGCCTGGCGGATAGTTCCGTTTCACGATAGGACACTTCGGCGTAAAGCACCGCTCGCCCTTGAGAAAAAGTTTTTCTCCGACGCGGCGGCACTGTTTACATTTTGGGTCGAGGTTGCGAGCCATCGTTGCTGTGTGGTCGATTAGACGCGCCGCGCCTTTCGGGGCCGCGGACCGTTATGAGGAATCGGAGTAATATCTTTGATGGAAAGCACGTTGAGATTGTTGATCGCAAGCGCACGAATCGCCGCTTCGCGACCTGAACCGACGCCGCGGACAAGAACATCAACATTTTTCAGACCGGTATCGCGGACCTTCTCGACGACATTGCGGACAATGACGCCTGCCGCATACGGCGTGGATTTCTTCGGTCCGCGGAATCCGACATGCCCGGCCGATGACCACGCAAGGACGTTGCCCGCAAGATCAGTCAGCGTCACGATGGTATTATTGTATGTCGCCTGGACATGCGCGATGCCATTCGTAATCGTGCGTCGTTGCTTTTTCTTCGGTGCCGGTTTCGCTGGAGCCCTCTTCTGTTCCTGCTGGTGTGTTGTGTCGGCCATAGGATTAGGTCTTTTGAGCCGGTGGCTTGCGGCCCGACGTCATCGTCCGTCGGACGTTCCCTCGCACGGTTCGGGAATTCGTTTTTGACCGCTGCCCGCGGACGGGCAGGTTTTTCGCATGCCGCGAACCGCGGTAACTGCCGATTTCTTTCAGCCGCCGGATATGCGCCAGGATTTCGCGGCGCAGCTCACCTTCATAGACGTGCCCGCTTCGTTCAAGCGCCGATCGGAGTTTCGCCACCTCATCTTCGGTGAGCTTTTCGGTTGTCGTCTCGGGGTTCAATCCCGCATCTTTGAGGACTGCAAGCGCACGCGACTTCCCCACTCCAAAAATGTATTGGAGCGCAACGTGAATCTGTTTCTTCGGCGGCAGTGTAACGCCTGCAAGACGAACAATCATGGTTAGCCCTGACGTTGTTTGTGCTTCGGGTTCTTTTTGCAAATCACGAACACGCGCTTCTTCCGACGGACGATGCTGCAATCTTTGCACATGACTTTGACGGAAGCACGAACTTTCATTGCTAGTGGCGATAGGTAATGCGGCCTTTCGTCAGGTCGTATGGCGTCATCTCAATCGTTACTTGGTCACCGGGGAGAATTTTGATGCGGTGCAAACGCATTCTGCCCGAAAGATGCGCAAGAATCTGATGCCCGTTCTCAAGCACGACTTTGAACATCGCGCTGGGCAGAAGCTCCTCGACTGTTCCGCGAATCTCGATAAATCCTTTTTTGTTCGTCTGCGGCCCTGTTCCAGGAACCGGAATTGCCATACTATAAAGATTAACGAAAAAACCTTGACCTTCGCGGACAAGAATCGAACTGTTCCGACATTCTCACGAGGTTCCAGTCGAATTCTTGAGAAACCGGGAAGAAAATTGACATGAACGAGTATACCGAGTTCTC
>CAZCGY010000024.1:0-2529 GCA_964498355.1 uncultured Gammaproteobacteria bacterium
ACACCCGCGCGCAGGCATTCTATGCACGGCACGGATATCGTATCGTCGCGACACTCCCGGAATTCTTCCGCGAGAATACGGACGAGATCGTGATGATGAAGTTCTTCGCTCACAACCGGATTGCACGTGAGTAGCACGAATGCTGCTCGCTTTTTTCTGTCTGTTCTGCAGCTGATGCGTCTTCGGCCGCTGTCGGAGCCATGGCCCTACAACATCCGATATATTGACACGTGAGCGTATTGATGGTAAGTACATGGCAACCTTGGTTCCTTACCATAAGGAGGGATGTTGCCCGAGCAACTCTTTTCGGGTTCGCCACTGCCGTTTGGTGGGCTCTCCAATGAACTGGAGCTTGCCAAGGCGTGTCCGCCAGAATTTCGAAAGCTCAATCCGTGGTCAGCATATGCCGACCGCCTCTTTTTTGCCGGGGCAGACATCAGCAACTGGCAGTGGACATCGTCAAACCCGGATGTCCGCAGCAAGCAACTGGCCTGTCTGCGTGGCCTTCTCGGCACGTTCGAACTAAGTCACGACGACAAAGAAGCGGTTTCCGGCTGGATGCTTTCGCAGATGCTAGCGGCCGTTCCAGAACACCTGCCACCGCAAAGGCGCGCCGAAAAAGCGTCGTGAGGTCGAGGCCCTGACGCCGACGTATCATGACGGCGAACTCATCGGCTACTGGTCAGGATCGAAGAGCAATCGTGAAATTCTCCGGCAGCATTCAGCGTAGTCTCTCGCACAACCGGATTGCGCAAGCATAGGTCCCGCCACTGCGGGACTTTTTTTAATGCGAAAGGACCGGAATTGCTCCGGCCCTTCGCGCTCCACCCCTCCTACTGTGCATTAGGATGGTTTATGAGGAGGGGGTCGGACTCGTTACATATCCATCCCCATGCCGCCCATGCCCGGCATACCGCCCGGCATGCCTGCTGCAGCGTCTTTCTTCTCAGGAAGATCGGTGATTGCGGCTTCGGTGGTGAGGAAGAGCGATGCAGCCGATGCGGCGTTCTGCAGCGCAGAGCGGACGACTTTTGTCGGATCAACAACGCCGCTCGCAACAAGATCCTCAAACGCATCAGTCGCGGCATTATAGCCCATCGTGCCTTTCTCGCGCTTGACGGCGTCGGCGATGACGGAGGGCTCTTTGCCCGCGTTGGCGACAATTTGGCGGATCGGCGCTTCGAGTGCGCGCCGCAGGATATCGACGCCAACGGACTCTTCGGAATCAAGCTTCATCTCGGCGAGAACGGAAAGGGTTCGCAGAAGCGCGACGCCGCCGCCGACCACAATTCCCTCTTCAATGGCCGCGCGGGTCGCTTCACGCGCGTCTTCGACGCGGTGCTGTTTTTCTTTCTGCTCGGTTTCGGTCGCGGCACCGACTTTAATCACCGAAACGCCGCCGGAAAGTTTGGCAAGCCGTTCCTGCAATTTTTCCTTGTCGAAGTCGGATGTCGTTTCTTCGAGCTCTTTTTTAATCTGTGCGATGCGTTCTTTGACGTCTTTTGCATCACCCTTGCCCTCCACAATGGTCGTGTTCTCCTTTGTCGCGATGACCTTGCGCGCGCGGCCGAGCATGTCCAACTCAATGGACGTTCCGCCTTTGCCGTCCGAAAGTTTCATACCCAGTTCTTCGCTGATGACGCGGCCACCGGTAAGCGTGGCGATGTCTTTGAGCATCTCCTTGCGGCGGTCGCCGAATCCCGGCGCCTTGATCGCCAGCGTATTGAACGTGCCGCGGATCTTGTTCACGACAAGCGTTGCAAGCGCCTCGCCGTCAACATCCTCGGCAATGATAACGAGTTCCTTCTTCCCAAGCTGCGCAACCTTCTCAAGGATAGGGAGGATATCGGTAATCGCGGAGATTTTTTGTTCGGTGATGAGGATATACGGATCGTCATAGACCGCTTCCATCCGATCGGCATTCGTGATCATGTACCCTGAAACGTACCCCTTGTCGAACTGCATGCCTTCGACAAACTCAATGTCGATCCCGAAGGTCTGGGACTCTTCGACGGTGATGACGCCGTCGCGACCGACCTTGTCAAACGCCTCGGCGACTTTTTTTCCGATCTCTGCGTCGTTTGCAGAAATGGATGCTACCTGCGCAATCTCCTCGGTCGTTTTGACGGGCTTAGAAAGTTTTTTCAACTCCTCAACTACTTTGTCGACGCCCTTGTCGATGCCGCGTTTGATCGCCAGAGGATTTGCTCCGGCTGCGACATTTTTGAGCCCTTCATTGACGATGGACTGCGCAAGCACCGTCGCGGTCGTCGTGCCGTCTCCGGCGACATCGTTGGTCTTGGATGCCACCTCCTTGATAATTTCTGCACCAACGTTCTCGAACTTGTCGTCGAGTTCGATTTCCTTTGCGACGGTCACACCGTCCTTCGTGATGGTCGGAGCGCCGAAGCCCTTATCAAGAACGACGTTGCGCCCGCGGGGACCAAGGGTGACGCGCACCGCATTCGCGAGTTTGTTCACGCCCTCCTTGAGCTTCGCGCGTGCCTCCTCATGAAACAGGATTTGCTT
>CAZCGY010000024.1:2629-14520 GCA_964498355.1 uncultured Gammaproteobacteria bacterium
TGCCAAAACGTCCTCTTCTTTGAGGACTTTGTACTCGACGTCATCGACCTCGACGTCTTCGCCCGCATATTTACCGAAGAGCACGTGGTCGCCGGTTTTCAGGCCGAGTTTTTGGACTTTCTCGCCTGATCCAACGGCCACGACTTCACCCTCCTCTTTCTTCTCCTTTTCAACGGTGTCCGGCAACACGATGCCGGATTTGGTGACTTCCTCGCCCTTCGCGGGCTTGACGATAATGCGGTCACCGAGCGGTTTGAGCTTCATAGATGTGGTTCCTTTCTTAAAAACGCTTTTGTGGACAAAATGTGGACGATTTAGCACTCAAAATACGGGAGTGCTAATCTCGCGTTGGCAGTATACGAGTCCCCCGCCGGATAGTCAAGAGGGTGCGATCCTTCGACTCTCCGCCGACGCCAAGGCTCCGGTGGACTCGCTCAGGATTGTCGCCTCTTCGGCGACAAAAAAACCGAGATTCCTCGGCTTATCCTGAAAAGCTGGAGCGTTGCGTACGGAAGGACCTAGCTAGACTTCTTGCAAAAGATGCTTGTCCCGTGTAGTAGGCGTGATCAAGCATTTTCCGAATCGCTGGCCACATCGTGCGTGTTGCTTCGTCTCCAAATTGCATTTTGAATTCAGCACGGTGCTTCTCGATCAGCTCATCTAACCGGGCGGTAGAATCGGACATGCCCCAACCTCCAACAGGTGAAAGGACAGCTATGCGTGGTCAGTGTATGCAAGGACACTGATTCCGTCAACTTCAAAGATGGATCGTTCTCTTGTCTTCTTCTCCCTTCTTCCTTTTATTTTTCTCCGCTTTCAGTTTTTCGTTCTCACTTGTTACAGATACTCCATCGCACGCAAGTATGCTCGCCGCGATGAATCATAGGTCAGCCGCGATGAAACATCGTCGGGCTCGACCCAAGCGGTTTCGAGGATGTCACGGCCGGGAACGATCGGTTCGCTGCCGTTGTACTCGACAAGAAACAGATGGAGAATGCCGTCTTTGTCGAACAGCTCCGTTTGTTCCGGATGCTCGTAGCGGAAGGACTCGCGTATGCCCACCTCGGTCACGGTGTACGAATCCGCCGTGAGACCGAGTTCATGCTGCAGGTCACGCGTCAGCGACGCAAGAAAGTCCGGTGTTGGAATGGGCCGGGCATTGCCCGGGAAAACCCATGATCCGTCGCTACGGTGTTCAAGAAGAACGAGATGGGAGCCGCTCTCATCTTTCGTGACCAGGGCGTTCGCCGTGTGAATAATTTCTCGGTGCGGGTCAAAAACCATTATGGTTGCATCACACAATTATTCATCAGTGACGAGTGACTTTGACCAAAATCCGAACATCGCCCAGAGCGTCATGATGCCGAACGGCAACGACCAGAAATAGTGATCAACGAAACTGATGAGAAGGACCGTGAGGAGAACAAGCGAACCGATAGCAAGCCAGGGGACATCGCGATCGATGCGCCTGTGCCACTTCCTCCGATGCACAAAGATTGCGACGCCGGCGACCGCAACAATTGCCCAGACCGCAATAAGACCGCCAAACACGCCGAGTTCGGCGAACAGAAGAAGATACGCGTTGTGAATGGGTTGGTACTCCCATGTATCGCGCGTGGAGTCAATCTCATGCAGCGCTTTCGTATAGTTGCCGACGCCAACACCGAAAATCCAATGACGCTCGATGATGCGTTGGACGTCATCAAGCTGCGCAAGGCGCTGATCGACAGACAGGCGTTCCAGCCGGCCAACGACGCCGGTTCTCACGGTCAGGAGCGGGGAAAAAATATAGGAGAGGAGGCCGATGCCCAGAACGGCAGCAATGGTCAGTTTGACCATTTTCATGCCCAGGAACGGATGGGGACGATGAAACGGCAGCCATCCAGGCAACACGCGCTCAGTTCGTTCCCGCAAGAGGACTGCCGTCAGCAGCAGCAAGAAAACGGCAAACCATGCAAGAATCGCCCCTCGCGAGAACGTCAGGAAGAGCCCCGTTTGGATGATGAGAAACCCCATGAGCAGCACGGAACGCTCCAGCTTCTCATGCGAGCGCAGGTACAGGCCGATGGTGAAAACAAGCGCGAGGACCAGCCATCCCGCCAGCATGTTCGGGTGCGGCAGGGTTCCATACGCGCGCAAGAACCTGCCGAGAACGGACTCAATGACCGAAACGCCCAGTGTCGATGGTGATTGCGCGGCGATGCCAAAAAGCGTGCTTCCCGCAACATGCTGATTCATGAATTGCAACAACGCGATGACCGCTTCAATTGCTGCGGAGACGACAACGCCGACAGCAAGCAACGAAAGACGCGCTTGCGAGTGAAGAAGAAGCCACCATGCAAGCGCCCCAACAAGCATCCTTGCCCAGAGCGCCAAAGCCACGCCGACATCGCTCGCCTGCAGAAGCGAAACAAATGCCGCAGCGAGAACGCCAAGAACCGCGACCGGAACGATAGAGGGGATGCCACGCGGGACCTTCCAGAATCCTTTGGGCCTGCTCAGCACCAAAAGGATGAAAGCGGCAAGAAGGAGAAAATCCGTCAGGTAGATGCTCAACGTTCCATATTCCCACTTTCCGCCGGCGAGAATACCTTGATGCGGAACAAACCTCGTTTGTAACGGGAGTAGCGCCGTCCACAGAACGAGAAGCATGGATGCTGCGGTACGGAAAAAGTTCATGCGAGAATGTTTTGAAGATTTGCTTCGTATTGCTCGGCGAACTGTCTGCGACGATCGTTGTCGTGAAACTTGAGCATCCGGTCGTTCATGACGACGCGCGTGTCGGTGTTCACAAGTGCACGAAGTCGTTCGGGCAGATGCCGAAGTTGAAACGCGCGATACCGCGATTCAAGAGCATTGCCGATTCTCCCGGCATGTACCGCCCCGAGCAGGCCGCGGACGAATCGAGCGGACCGGCCGTCCTCACGTCGCCGCCGCTGGGCCGTCTCAACGCCGTATGCATTCGGGAGGAATTCTTTCTGCCATCCGTTCTCCGACCGGAACGCGTCAAGAACTGCCGGATCACCCCAGACGGGCACCAGTTGATCAATCCAATAGCGAAGGTACACGTCGCCAGGGTCAAGCGTCATGGGATGGAGATTCATCCCCTCTTCACTGACAAAAAAGCTTAGGCAAATTTGGTCGCGGGCTTTGTCGGCGGTCGGGCGCCAGCCCAGAAGCGCTGCGAGTCCTGTCATGAGTTGCCGAACAGTCCAGATCTTCCCCGGTTGGGTGATGACGAAGAGGTCAAGATCGCTTGAGTCCCGCGCATTGCTGTAGGCCAGCGAATTGCAGACAGCGATAAGCTTTATACAGGGGACGATGCGAAGGACGTGGACTGCGCGAAGCACCTGATTGTACTTCCTTTCGGCCAGCAGATATCGCTGCTTGCGAACAGCCACGATATCGTCGCGTCCTCGAAGAAAATAAAATCCTTCCGCATGATCAAGAAGGGAACGCAGGGACGTGCTTGTTTCGAGCAGCGAGGTGACATGGCCAAGTGTTGGGTGTGCGGACGCTCCGTCGGTCATCAGCCACTTCCACGCCTCAAGTGGCGTCAATGGGTACGAAAAAAGATCAAAGTAAACAATCGTTTTCAGAATCGACCGCTCTTCAACACTAAGTGTTCCGTCCATACATCTCTATGCTTTCACGCGTGCCCGTTCGTGTCAATTGAAGATTAGAGCGGGCGAAGTCCCCTTGATGGACATGAACGCGCATAATAACGTCTTGTCCATTCCGGTGATCGACGAAGGACTCTCGGCGTGAGACGGGACAATATCACAAATCTTACACAAATGAGGATGTATACCTTTTAACCTTTTTGCGAAAAGGTTTTTGAAGACCTCTCCACAACGAGGAAACCACCTTATACCCTTTTAGCTATATGTGTATAAGGGATTTGGATAAGAAAAAAGAGCCCGAGGGCTCCGAACGAACTTACTTGTATGCGTGGGCATTCACAACCAGCCGACCGCATACATCAGATGCCGAGAGACGGTTGATGAACAGAAATGCGAGGCCATCGCCTTGCTCGAAAAGGTATGCAAGGTCATGCTTGGTCAGTAGGCGTGGAAAGAGCTTTGCAACTTCGCACCAGAAGCGCGGGAGATCCGTCCTACGAAGACCTGGGCATCCCTGCCGTATACCGACGAGGCGCCGCGCATGCAATGATCCCTGTTGAAAGCCGATGGCGGTCTTTTCGCTGAGGCCGAGAACGTGGCGGATGAGGAGAAATCCGGCTGCGTCCATCGCTTCTCTGGATGTGCCGCCGATGTCGCCAAGCTGTTGCCAGCGACAATCCAATCGCTGAAACGTTTCCCGCTCCGACTCACGCGGACGGCGGGAAGACATTATCCTTACGTGCGTTCGCATGCCAACCTCCTTTGGAAAAGGACTGCTCTCAGCTATCTTCCAATCTGCTCAAGCCCCCGATACGCCGTCTCGCAGTCCGTCATGAGGCCTTTTTTCAGTCGGTGCTTCAGCTCCGCAATGGACACAAGTATCGGCTCGCTCATCTCGTAATCGTCGTTCTGCGGATCCTGGACCTTTGCTGCGTCCGTGATGAGGAAGTGATACCGCACGCCACGCACCCATGCACTGACGAAGCTTCTCCCAAGAAATTGGACGCGGCCGCGATACCCGGTTTCCTCAAGAACCTCTCGCACAATTGCACAGCGGGGAGTTTCACCATCGTCAGCAATACCGCCAGGCAGCTCACCGAGAACTGCGTCAGGACCGAGACGATACTGTTGCGCGAGAACAACCATACGGCGCTTCGTCAGGACCAACGCACAAACCAACGCGCCTGTTACCCGCAGATAAAACGTCCCGATTCTGCCATTTGGCAATCTGCAACGGACCTTTGCGGTTGGCCGGAACTGTCTCTTGTTAACCAGTTCCTCAGAAAGAACCTTCCATTTCTTCATTTCGCCCCTTTCGGCCGCGGGCTACGCCCGGACCCTCTGTTTCTGCACGACCTTGGCTGTCCGCATTTTTGCCTTAGCAAGAGTGGGCGATCCATTGACTGGCTTCAGCGCCTTTTTGAGGTACTGCCCCGTGTAGCTCTTGGTAGCTTTCGCCACTTCCCTGGGCGTACCTTCGGCAACGAGGTAGCCGCCCTTCTTGCCGCCCTCGGGGCCCAAGTCGACGATCCAGTCGACGGATTTGATCACGTCAAGGTTGTGTTCGATGATGAGGACGGAATTCCCCTTGTCCACGAGCTGGTGCAGGACGTGCAGGAGGCGCTTCACGTCGTCAAAGTGCAGTCCGGTTGTCGGTTCATCGAGGATATAGAGTGTGCGGCCTGTTGCGCGGCGCGAGAGTTCCGTGGCGAGCTTGACGCGCTGCGCCTCGCCGCCCGAGAGCGTCGTTGCGGACTGCCCGAGTTTGATGTACCCGAGCCCGACTTCCATGAGCGTGGTGAGCTTCTGCTTGATGGCCGGGATGGCGTCAAAAAATGTCAGCGCTTCTTCCACCGTCATGTTGAGGACGTCCGAGATGTTTTTCCCTTTGTAATGGATCTCAAGCACCTGCTGGTTGAACCGCTTGCCGTGGCACTCCTCGCAATCCACGTAGACATCGGGGAGGAACTGCATCTCGATGCGGACAACGCCGTCGCCCTGGCATGCCTCGCAGCGTCCGCCTTTCACGTTAAAGCTGAACCTGCCGACCTTGTACCCGCGGATTTTCGCCTCCGGCAGCATCGCAAACAGGTCGCGGATGTACGTGAACACGCCAGTGTACGTCGCCGGGTTGGAGCGAGGCGTCCGGCCGATGGGTGATTGGTCGATGTCGATCACCTTATCAAGATGCTCCATACCAACAATCGTTTTGTGCGCGGCCGGAGCGTCCTTCGCATTGTAAAATTTCTGTGCGAGTGCCTTGGCAAGGATTTCTGTCATCAGCGTTGACTTGCCCGAACCCGACACGCCGGTGATGGCAACAAACTTGCCGAGCGGAATGCGGACGTCGATATTCTTGAGATTGAATGCAGATGCACCCTTGATGACCAGTTGCTTCCCATTCCCCGTGCGGTAGTCCGCGGGTTCCTCAATGCGCAGCTTGCCAGAAAGGTATTTGCCGGTCAGTGAAGCGGGGTTCCGCATGATTTCCTGTGGCGTGCCTTGTGCCACGACCTTGCCGCCGTGTTCACCGGCACCAGGACCAATGTCAATGACGTTATCCGCCGACATGATCATCGCTTCGTCGTGTTCAACAACGATAACCGTGTTGCCGAGATCACGCAATTCCTCGAGCGTGGTAATCAGCTTGTCATTGTCGCGCTGGTGCAGGCCGATCGAGGGCTCATCAAGGATGTAAACCACGCCGACAAGCGATGACCCGATTTGCGTCGCAAGACGGATACGCTGCGCCTCGCCACCCGAGAGCGTCGTTGCGGAACGGTCGAGCGTCAAATAGTCCAACCCAACGTTCACGAGAAACTGCAGCCGTGCCTGAATCTCTTTGAGTATCTGTTTTGCAATTTCTTTCTTTCGTGCGTCCAGCGCATCAATCTTCATCTCTTCTGTATGTGTGGCGGATGCCTTCTTCCCGTTCGAAGCTGTGAGTTTCTGAAAAAAGACCACCGCCTCGTCAGTCGTGAGCGCAACAACCTTGTCGATGGATTGACCGCCGACCGTCACGCTGAGCACTTCGGGCCGGAGACGCTTGCCCTTGCAAATGGGGCAAAGCGAGATACGCATGTACCGTTCAAGCTCAGAGCGCATGTAGTCCGATTCCGTTTCCTTGTACCGACGTTCGAGATTCGGGATCACGCCTTCATAGGATGTATAGAACGCCTTGACCTTGCCGTCGCCGTACGGGTTGTTCACGTTGTACGTCTCTTCGCCGGTACCGAACAAGACAACCTCAAGCTGCTTCTTCGTAAGACCCTTGACCGGAACATTGACCGAAAAACCGTGCTTGGCCGCGACCGTATCAAGAATGCGAAAGTACCACGTCTGATTCGATGATGTCCGCGACCAGGGTCGGATGGCTCCTTGAGCAAGCGTCAGGTTTGTGTTCGGGATGACAAGGTCGGGGTCAACTTCAAGCTTCGTGCCAAGACCCGTACAGACAGGGCATGCACCGTGCGGGCTGTTGAAAGAGAAGTTCCGCGGTTCAATGGGGGGAAGGTCAATGCTGCAGTGCGGACAAGAAAAGTGTTCCGAGAACAAGAGTTCCTGCCCTTCACCTTTCGCGACAGAAACGCCGTCTTCTGCCGCGATCTGGACAGAGACGAGTCCGTTCCCGAGTTCCAGGGCCGTCTCCAGCGAGTCAGCAAGCCGTGACTTGTCTGAGGACTGCGCCTTCTCGCTCATCCCCTCGCTGATGGACATGCGGTCGACAACGACCTCGACTGTGTGCTTCTTCTGTTTGTCCAAGTCCATGTCGAGCGCTTCTTCGATGCTGATGACGGTTCCGTCAATGCGTACGCGCACATATCCGCCTTTCTGGATTTGCTCGAGCGCATTTTTGTGTTCACCTTTCTTATCACGAATGACCGGCGCGAGGATGAGAATTTTCGTATTTTTCGGAAGGGCAGAAACGCGCGTGATGATCTGGTCTATGGTCTGACGAGACACCTCTCGCCCGCAATTTGGGCAGTGGGGCGTTCCGACCCTGGCGTAGAGGAGACGCAAATAATCGTAGATTTCCGTTACGGTGCCGACGGTAGACCGTGGGTTGTGGGACGTGGATTTTTGGTCAATGGAAATCGCGGGCGAGAGACCGTCAATCTGGTCAACATCCGGCTTGTCCATGAGACCCAAAAATTGCCGTGCGTAGGCGGAAAGCGACTCCACATACCGCCGTTGGCCCTCGGCATAAATGGTGTCGAACGCTAAGGAGGACTTGCCCGAACCCGAAAGGCCGGTCATGACCACCAGTTTGTCACGCGGGATGGTGACATCAATGTTCTTGAGGTTATGCACCCGTGCACCCCGGATGGTGATCACATTCTCGCTATTTTTTTGCATAAGAAAATTTTGAGCAACAAGCTGCCCGACACTATACACCCGATGTCAATATCGGGTCAAGGGGTAGGGGGCTGGATAAACAGGGCACAATGGATACGTATCCCCGTAGGTCAGGTTCCCTTACCTGGCCTACGGACGCATGAGCGATCTGTTGAAATTGCTTTCTGGTCAGGACTTTGAACGTCGGAATCCCGCTTTGCGAGCCTGTGCTTCAGTACAGAACCAGCGATCCCCTTCTTTTAAACTGATTTTGGTTGCCTTATAGTATCGTCCGCCGGGGAAATGATAGATCCTCGACACCTTTCCTTTCGAGCGTGAAACGCTCCCTTTAATAAGGCACTTCGCCTTTGCCTTCTGCGCTCTTGATGTCGTGCTTTTTTGAGTTGGTGTTGTAACGGTCGACTTCGTTGAAGCATTTGTCGTTCCTGACGGCGAGACAGGAGTTGGTGCAGAGTATGCTGGCGCCGTGTACGTTGATGACGGAATCGCGGAGTGACAATGACGCTCGTTCCATGGAACTCCCCAAGTATCACAATTCGTGCGGCAGTAATGACATCCGTCCGCTGCGGTGTTCCCTGGATGCGCAAACGCGGGCATTGCGAGGAGTGCCCCCAGAAGAATGAAACGAAGAAATGCCCGTCTCATTACTGCAAGCCTTACCCCTGCTGAAAAGTTTGTCAAGCAGAATGAGAAAACTTCAAGCGCGGGATCTCTATCCTGCGCGGTGCGAATACTTTCTGAACAAAAACCTTAAAAACACCTTGTGGCCACAAGTTGTATCGTTGTCTGGACTCTATGACCTTATGACCATAAGGTCATAAGGTGTTGTTTTACTCCGGACGAAACCTGGGCGGCGGCGTGTTCCGCAGATCAGCAAGCCGGATGGGGCGTGGGCCTGATGGGGGGCTCTGCCGCGGATCGTTTGGACGGTCCATGCGCGGACCACGCCGAAACGGACGATCTTGCCGCATCGGACGTTCTGTCGGCATGCTGGACTGCAGCGTCTCTTTGAGGATGTTGTTGATTTCATCCAAGCTGAGTTGCGTCGGTGGGACGTCGGCTGCCGCTGCGCCGCCGTTCTGAATGGTGTTTGCGGCAGTATCGAAATACCACGCGTCAATACCCTCGAGACGCCGGGGTTTTTCAAGCTGCTGATCCGTGGCAGCGGAGAGATCCACGCCAAGCTTTGCCGCTTCCGCCCTTCGGATGGCGGCAACGGACTTCAGAAGGTTCAAACGGAAATCCGTCTGACGCGTCACGATATTTGTGTGGCCCGTGGACAGGCGCTGGACAACCACATCGGCTTGGATGGTTCCGACGGACCGGAGGAACCCCACCATGGCTTTGGAATCCGTCTGCACAACGACGACTCTAACCTGCTGGCCGTTCGAGAGGACGGAAAACTGCTCAGCAAGCCCGTTCTGCTGCAGATAGTCCCATTCCTGCGGCATGAGGACTTTGCGGCGGTACTCTTCATGGTAATGTGCAAGGACGATCCGGAGCACAACATCCACGACGTACTCGGGATTGTCTGGATAGTCGCGGTTGAGGTTCATGATGATCGCGGAAAGCCCGAACGCCCGGTCAATCGGGTCTTTGGACATAATACCCTTGCCCTCCAAATCATCGCGTCGGACGTACTCGATGAGCTTCTTCAGTTCCGGCAGCTCGTGGACATTCAGATAGCGCGCGATGAGCGTCGTGGCGCAGGTTTGTTTGTCGTTCGTGTGCTCTTCCTGGTGATGGTCGAACTTCCCGCCGCCCATATCAATGAGCAGATAGCCCTCGGCCTCAAGCTGCTCGGACGTTTTGCCCTCCGGTACCTTCCCCCAGAACTCCAGTTTTGCTTCGTGGATACCAAGGAACTGGTCTGCCCCGAACTCCCGCAGCAGAAACAACCCGACGATGTTGTCGGGATGCGGGCGCGGATACATGACCACGGTGTGGACCGGTCGGGCTTCCATGAACCTCAGTATAGAATGGAGTGGCTTGGAACACAAAGCTCGCCGCGAATGTTCGAGCTTCGTTTCTTGACGACGGAGAAGGGGTTTCCGTCTACAGTCGTAGGCGAGGATCCCTTTCCTCGGCTACGACTGTATCCTGGTTGTGGTTGCCGGGGAAGGGGGAGCTTGACAATATGGGATCCTCGTCCCATCCAACAACATTCCCGATCTCCGCGGAGCGGGGCTTCGTCGGGATAAAGAAAGACCCAGTCATGTGACTAGGTCTTGGGTATCACCCCTTATTTCTTTTGGTTGAAAGGACTGTTGACTACCAGCGGCTGGCCGGATTGTGAACGTGGGCGCTCTGGATGAGCTCCACGATCTCGGTCGGCGACAGCTGCGACGGTTCGGCATTGCGGCTCTGCGAGCCGTTGAGGACCAGCGGGCTCTGAGGCCGCTCGTCCAGGAACCACTTGCCCGGCTCCACTGCCTCGAGGGCGTTGAAGACCGGCCGCATGTTCTGCCGACCCCGGCAGAAGATCGCGTACCGGCCGCTCCGCATGCGAACCACGAGAAGCGCGATTCCAGGACTCGCCTTGAAGTACGGGCCGGCGACCTTCTGGTCGTCGGTCTCGATCAGGTGCCCAGGAGCCAGGCTCCCGTCCACCTGCCTGACCGTGAACAGCCGCGGCTCGATCGCCTTTGCGCGCTCGCGCGCTTGCTGCCGGCGCGTCTCGGCCTTCCCGAAGGCCCGGTCCAGAGGATAGAGCGCTGCTTCGATCTGATCGTCGTCGAATCCGCGGATCTCCATGAGGCGGATGTAGCCGTCCATGGTGAACGGCCGGTCGATCGTCACCACGGCAGGGAGGTTAACCTCCGCCGCACCGAAGTACGTGTCGAGCACCGGCCACATGAGCTCGATCACCTGGCGCCGGTGCGTGTACGCGTCGACGCTGTGACCGACCTCATACAGCTCACGGATGAGCCACACGAGGGAGTACGGGAACGACTTGAGGAAGCCGTTCTCGTTGTTGCGGTTGAGGAGCGTGACCAGCTCCTTTACCGCCGGCTCACCCGCGATCCCGGCCTCGGCCGCCACGCGTTGCGTTGCCGAGCCGAACCGATTGCCGCGGTTGTACGGGTCCCTGACATCGATGTCCGGTACGCCGTCGGGCAGCGGGCTGTCGGACCCGAACTGATCCTCGAAGAGCAGCTCGACCTGGTCGAGCGTGGTCTTGAGAACCCGTGTCACGAACAGATACAACGCCGTGAACTTGTCCCACGTCAACGTCTTCGGGACGATGACCGAGAACTGCTTCGTTGTGTCCAACAAAGCTCCTCCTTTGTATCCTGCCGCGCAGGATCGCTGCGGTGATTGGGAAAGGACGGACTGGCACGAAGAACGAGACATGCTACCATAGGCCTCTGGATTTGTCAAGCCGCCTGTTGACACCTATACTGAACTCTTGATGGGAACCCTCGAAATTCAGCAAAAACAGCTCCCAAAACAGCCCGGCGTTTATATCTTCCGGGACAGCGCCGGGCAGGTTTTGTATGTCGGCAAAGCAAAGCAGCTTGCCCGGCGCGTCATGAGCTACTTCCAAAGAACAAAAACCCTTGAGCCGGCGAAACAACAGATGGTCGTACGGATCGCGGGCATCGACACGACCACGACGAAGAATGAAATCGAGGCGCTGCTTCTCGAGGCAACGCTCATCAAGCGGTTCGCGCCGCCCTACAACGTCGTGATGCGCGATGATACGTCATTCATGTACATCCTCATCACAACAGAAGATGAATTCCCGACCGTTATCGCAACGCGTCGCGCTGGCAAAAAAACAGGAAGATATTTCGGGCCGTACACATCCGCCGCTGCTGCACGGACAACGGTCCGTCTTCTCAAGCGGCTGTTCGCCTTCAGGACGTGTGAACCGCATCGTGGGCGGCCGTGTTTCGACTACCATCTCGG
>CAZCGY010000025.1:0-14284 GCA_964498355.1 uncultured Gammaproteobacteria bacterium
CAAGTTACGATGCGGCAGTATCCTACGTCATACCGGGCCGATCTGTCAACGAGCAATTTGATAAGTATACTGATGGCAATAAGTATTTAAGGGAGTCCATAAAAAAGTCCAACGTGTTTCACCTTATGACCATAAGGTCTAAGGGTAAAAGAAAAAACTCCACAGAGGTGGAGTCAGGATGTGCCGGCTGGCTTGCGGTTTCGGATTTCTCTGGCCGTTTCGATGAGCATCTCTCGCAATAAGGAGGAACCGGGGTCGCTGTCCCTGACAAGCTCGCCAAGCAGCCCGAGTTTATTGGCGATGCCGAACCGTGCGCGATGCGGAATGATCATTTGCCTGAGTGCTATGCAGAGCATCGTTGCCTCAGCGCGGTGCACGATTAGCGGTAGGGATGGATGCCTCGGATGGACAACAGCATCAAGGAAGAAGCGAACGTGTTCTTCGACCAAATCTTTCAACACGAGATGCGCGGGCCGCAGCTTCGTTCCCATGTCACTTCCTTTCTGAAAAGAGCAAGACGAACTAGCATATCAGCTGGTTGTTCTTTTGTCAAGAATAATGGGAGGAAAAAGTCAGCACTTGCACGCCCGCCTTTTTTATAGTATCCTCTGAACGTTATTATTATTTACTGTTCGTCTGCAGATATGCATCAAATCGCTGCAGGAAGGACCAACGACTTCCATGGATACCAATTCCGTTGTTTTGTTACTCATCGCCCTGGTCGGCATACCAGGTGGGATTATTACGGGCTACTTTGCCCGCAAGCAGGTCGCAAAAAACCAGCGCGACTCTGCTGAGGCCCGAGCACAGGCAATCATCGACGACGCCAAGGTCAAACAAAAAGAACTCCTCGTCGAGGCGCAGGAGAAGTCCTTAAAACTCATTGAGGAAGCAAAGCACGAGGACGAAAGCCGCCGTCGCGAACTTCGGACGCTTCAGGAACGCCTCGAAAAGCGCGAGGGTCTCTTCGACCAGAAGCTCCTTGACCTCGAGAACCAAAACCAAAAACTCCTCGACCGCGCGAAACGGATCGAAGAGGTCAAAGTCCAGGTGCTCGCCATCAAAGAACAGCAGATGGAAAAACTCCAGCAGGTCGCGGAGATGAGCCGCGATGAAGCAAAACGGCTCATTATGGACCGCGTCGAACGTGAGGTGCAGTCCGATGTGACTGAGCGCATCAAGCGCCTGCAGCGCGAGGGCGAGGAGCAGTTTGAACAACAGGCGCGGAACATCCTCTCGACGGTCATCCAGCGGTATGCCGGGTCACATGTTGCCGAAACGACCACCACGACGCTCCCCCTGCCCAACGACGAGATGAAGGGCCGTATTATCGGCCGCGAGGGTCGGAATATCAAAACGATTGAGCAGCTCACCGGTGTCGAAATCATCGTTGATGACACGCCCGAAACTATCCTCATCTCAGGGTTTTCGCCGATACGGCGCCATCTTGCCAAGCGCGCGCTCGAAAAGCTTATCCAGGACGGCCGCATCCACCCGGCGCGCATCGAAGACGTGGTAGAAAAGGCGAAGAAGGAGCTTGTGAAGGATATCAAGGAAGCCGGTGAAGAAGCCGCCTACGACGCGGGCGTTGCCGGGCTCGACCCGAAACTTATCCAGCTTCTTGGACGATTAAAATATCGCACAAGTTATGGCCAAAACGTCCTTAAGCACTCGCTTGAAGTGGGGCACCTTTCCGGCATGCTCGCCGAAGAGCTTGGCGCAAATGTCATGGTCTGTAAAAAGGGCGGCTTGCTCCACGATATCGGCAAGGCCATTGACCACGAAGTCCAGGGAGCGCACCCGCAACTCGGGTACGACATCATGAAGAAATACGGGCTGCCCGAAGAGGTGGCGTACATGGCCATTGCCCACCACGAGGATTCGCCACATACTCTTGAGGGTCTTGTCTGCAAAATCGCTGACCAGCTTTCCGGCGCACGTCCGGGTGCGCGCAAGGATACCTACGAAAACTACGTCCAGCGGCTGACGGAGCTTGAAGGAGTCGCGAACAAGTTCGAGGGCGTCGAGAAAACCTATGCCATCCAGGCCGGACGCGAAATCCGCGTGTTCGTCCGCCCGGAAAAAATTGACGACACGAAGATGCTCGTTCTTGCAAAGGATATTGCCCATCGCATCGAGGAAGAACTGAAGTACCCCGGCGAGATCAAGGTGAACGTCATTCGCGAAAAGCGCGTTATTGAGTACGCACGCTAATGGCATCCAAACCCCTTCGCATCCTTTTCTTTGGTGATATTGTTGCGCGGCCCGGTAGGGCCGCGCTTGCTGGCATCCTCCCGGCGTGGAAAAAAAAGTATAAGGTGGATGCAACCATTGCGAACGTGGAGAACCTGACGCATGGAAAAGGTATTACCAAAAAGGCGCTCGATGAAATTCTGGCGTCGGGTGTGGATTATTGCACGTCAGGGAACCATATTCTTGCGAAGGACGGCGAAAAGCTCCTCTCAGACCCTTCGCTTCCGGTCCTGCGACCGGCAAACTTCCCTGATGGGACACCAGGCCGGGGCGATGCGATGATCAAGGTCGGGAAGTACAAACTTCTCATTGTCAGCTTGATCGGCACGACATTCTTTCGCGATGGTGCGACGTACGCGAATCCCTTCACGACCGCGGACGCCATTCTGAAGCGGCACGAGAAAGAATCGCTGCATGCGGTGATCGTTGATTGGCATGCCGAAGCGACCTCAGAAAAAGTGGCGTTGGGGTGGCATCTTGATGGCCGCGCTTCCGCCGTCCTTGGGACCCATACGCATGTCCCCACGGACGACCTGCGAATTCTTCCGGAAGGGACGGCATACCGCTCGGACGTCGGCATGACCGGATTGCGCGACGGCATCCTTGGCGTGGATCGGGATGTCATTCTCCATAACTTCGTGCATCCCGAGGACCGCAAATCGCATCAGTGGTCTGATCACGGCGTCGTCCAGATTCATGCCGTACTCATTGATGTCGATCCGACGACCCGAAAAGCAACCCGTGTTCAGGCGCTTGACCATGAAATGGAGCTATGATACCATCACTCTCCTTACATCATTGATCGAAAAGGGGGTGAAACAAGATGAAAAAAGCCGAACTTTCAGACAGGATTGCAGCAAAAGTCGGACTGTCAAAGAAACAGGTGGAAGATGTCCTCGACACGTTTGAATCGATCGTGATGGAAACGCTCAAAGGGAATGGCGAGGTAACGCTGACGGGCTTCGGGACGTTCTCGGCGAAGCAGCGCAGCGCCAGAATGGGCGTCAATCCGCGCAATCCAACGGAGCGCATTCAAGTCCCGGCGGTCACCATCCCGAAGTTCAAAGCAGGCAAGGCGCTGAAGGATGCGCTGAAGACGTAGCAGGGAAGCCACGCCAGGCGAGGCGAGGTCCCGCTCAGCGGTGCGAAGCCGAGGAGAGCCATCCTTGCTTTCTTTTGTTTTTCCTGATAGATTGGTGGCACGAAAAGAAACAGTGATGACTGCGTCCTGCCATCGCGCAACAATATTTTCACTCATCGGCGTGTTCACCGTGCTGATTTTGTTGTCTTTACCGATCGCGGCGCGCGCAATATCGTTTGAGAACGCCGGGCCGTTATTTGGCATGGGCGATGTGGATTTTAAACAAGCCCTGATCAATTTCATCAACTTCGTCCTCGGCCTGCTCGGGCTCATCGCACTCATCATGGTGCTCATCGGCGGTTTTCGGTGGCTCGTCTCGATGGGCGAGGAAGAAAAAATAGCTGTCGCGAAGAAAACCATCTCAGGTGCGCTCATTGGCATGGTGCTTGTCCTGCTTTCGTGGGCGATTGTCGGGTTCGTGCTCCGTACCACGGCGAATGTTTCGGGTGCATCATAATGTTGTATCCATGAACATCGCTCTTCCTTCATTCGTCCTCCCCCACGCGCATGCGCTCACGATAGAAAATGTGGGAGCGTTGTTTGGCTTGGACACTGCCGACCCAAAACAGATTCTGGTGAACATCGTCAACATGGTGCTTGGCCTTTTGGGCCTTGTCGCGCTCATCGTGGTGATTATCGGCGGCTTCCGCTGGATGATCTCCATGGGGGAAGAAGAACGGATCACTCGCGCGAAGAAAACCATCTCAGGAGCGCTCATCGGTATCGTCTTGGTCCTTCTTTCGTGGGCAATCGTGAATTTTGTCTTGAAGACCACAGGAAATATTGCTGGAGCGGGCTAGGCTTGTCAAAAAAGTTTTCGGCTGGTATGGTTGCCTACGCAAGAGTTTTTTTGTTGAAGTATTTGAGTCGCCGCGCCCCTGTGGTGAAATGGATATCACAACAGGCTTCGGACCTGTCGTTGGGGGTTCGAATCCCTCCGGGGGCACCATCCTTCGCTCCAAAGGAGCTTCGGATGACGCAGCCATCAAAAGGAATGCGAAGGATGCCCATCGTAGTTTTATGCGAAGATGGGCTGCGGACAAATGACGGAAGCATAGCTCAACTGGGTCGAGGCAATGAGCCCCGCTGAGCGGGGCGAGAGTCGAGACGGGTTGAGCCATATCCCGCTCTGCGGGATGGCGAAACCCGGGGAGAGCAGTATTGAATTGACGAATAGCCGATTTGTGTTTCTTTGGTGGGAGCATAGCTCAGCTGGTAGAGCAGTTGCCTCTTAAGCAAACGGTCGGAGGTTCGAATCCTCCTGCTCCCACCAAGGAAACATGAGCGCGGTGTGTTGCTCACGGTGCAAGTGGTCGCTTTCAGCGACATCATTATTATGCCCGTTCTCGTCGCCGCCCCGTACACTTGTGCGAGGTCAACCTTCGGTTGCGTCTCGAACCATAAGCAAACGGTCGTTGGGACGCTATGAAAAAACTGAAGAGCTTCAGTTTTTGAGAGTGCTAACGGACAGTCGGATGTCGTCCTGAGTTTATCGCAGGATGGCCCGACTGCCCCGGGCATGATGGGGTGGACCCTGTATACTAGACAGGTCGGCGGTTTCGACGCTCTCCGTCATATGGCGTACGGCACCAAACTCGAGTCCGCTCTCAACGCCCTCGGCAATGGCAGCACGCGTTCGCTCGACCGCGTATCCACTGCCGAGTAACTCGTTCGTTACAACCGTCCTATCACAAGAAGGGGTGTCCATCAGGCCCCCCACATTTTTCTTTCTTTGATTTTTGCCTCGATCTACCTCAGCAGTTCAGGATTGGACATGTGCGTGAGTGCGACTTCCTGCGTGATTTCTTGGAGCTCGTACAGCCGCTTCACATCCTGGTCGAACGTAAACATTCCTTCTTCTGCTGAGGTTTGAATGGCCGTTTTAATCTGCGCAATCTTGTTTTCCCTCACCAAGTTGCCGATTGCGGCGGTATTCATGAGGATTTCACGAGCTGCAATCCGTCCCCCTCGTGCTCGGGGCAGCAGGCGCTGCGAAATAATGCCCCTGAGGAAGAGCGACAGTTGCAGTCGCACCTGGTTCTGCTGATGGGGAGGAAAGACATCGATGATCCGGTCGACGGTCTGCGCCGCGTTGAAGGTATGCAGCGTGGCAAGCACAAGGTGCCCGGTTTCGGCAAGCGTAATGGTGGAGGCAATCGTCTCGAGGTCGCGCATCTCGCCAACGAGGATGATGTTGGGATCCTGCCGGACGACATATTTCAGCCCATCTGCAAACGACAGCATGTCGGTGCCGAGTTGCCGTTGCTTGATGATGGATTTTTGCGGTGCGTACACAAACTCGATCGGGTCTTCGAGCGTGATGATGTTCTCTGAGCGCTCGCTGTTAATCAAATTGATCATGGCGGCAAGCGACGTTGACTTGCCGCAACCCGTCGGTCCCGTGACGAGAATCAACCCCTGCTTGAGCCGTATCAGGTCGTAGACGACTGGCGGAAGCAATAAATCTTCCATCGTCGGGATTTTCGAACTGATGACGCGAGCCACAATGCCGGCATAATTTCGCTCCCACTGCATGTTGACGCGAAGCCGCGTGCCATCCTTGAGTTCATAGCCAAGGTCGAGATCGCGCGTTTCAAGAAACCGTCGTTTTTGCTCGACCGAGAGGATGGAAAAACACAGCTGCTCGGTTTCCCGCGGGGTCAGCGGCGGGTACTCGAGCTGCTGCTTCAATTCCCCGTCGATACGCAGCACCGGAGGCAGTTTTGCGACGATATGAATATCCGAAGCGTCCTTATCGACCGCGAGCTGAAAGAGTTGTTCGAGAGAAAGTGCCATAACAATGGGCTTCGTATTCTGCAGGCAGTGTATCATGTCGCACGCGCGGTCGTCGACATCCTTCGAAGCCGCACCGGCCGTGTCGCACACGTTCTTTCACGCTCAGTATAGCACATGAAGCATCGTTTTTGCCCACGCACCAATCTCGCAGAGCGGGACGGTACGCGGTTCCGCGCTCCGTAAGCCCGAAAAGGCCGATACCCCAAGCACATCAGCGGCGCACCTTCTGCGACTCTCGTTCGCTCGTGGAGCGCTTCACATGCCCCTTGCGACTCTTCATCGACAACTGGTACAGTGGCTCTATGCAGATACGAAACGGCGGTCGGCGATTTTCAACAAGAACATTACTCTTCGTTTTCGATGAACGACGATGCCGGTTCCTCACAGCATACCGGGGCGTGGTCGCCGAGCATGAGACCATCTGGAGCCCTTCGCCCAAGAACCGTGCTCGTCCGTCCCTGCTCCGGCAACGAGGAAGGATTGGTACTATTCACGTCGGTGCAACGGCGGATCGTCAACGCGCTCCAATCGGCAAGGAGTTTCTCAGGGACATCCGAAAGCATCTTGCGGCGCTGGCCAAGCAGCAACCGTATGCGCGTTGTTATATTTTTGCGCCTGCAAAGATTTGGGCCGCCTCCCGCCGGTCCCTTCTCACCACACTTCGGCCTATTCCCGTGCAGACGTTCTATCTTGAACTGACGCATGAACCGCCGCAGCGGATTCTGGCGCACCTAGCCAGGGAGTTGGAAAACGCCGAAGAAATGACGCGAGAACCTTGACAAAGGCGCAGTTTTTGACTATATTCCAGAGAGACCAACCGGAAGATGCCGATGGACAAGGAACAGTCCGTTCTCGCGCGCCTGCGAAAAGTTCTTCTTCGCCTTGCGACGACACAAGCACGGCTGGTTGAGCATCTGGACGACGATCGCTCCCGAACATCCTGGAGAAGCAAGGCAAAAAATTTCCTTGCACGGTTTTTTGTCGGTCTCGCGCTGTTTCTTCTGCACATTCCGTTTTACGTTTTCTGGGGGCCGACACGCACATTCGAAGCGCTGACACCCCGCGCGGACAACGGAACGTATCTGAACTCATACCGGAATGCTTTGCGCCAGCACACGCTCTCGGCGGCGACGGTGACGACCGTCGTGTTTCTTGTTGCGGTCAAAATCGTGGCGACCATCGTTTTGACGGTCGTTGTTTTGCCGTCCCGGCCCGCCGAGGCGGTTTCATCCTCCGTATCGCTCAACCCGACCTGGGACCGATCATCATACATGAATAACCAAGTTACGCCGTCGCCCGACTGCTCCCTTGCCACGCTCTATAACTGTGAAAGCGCAACGGCGACAACGCTGAAAGCCGGCCTGACGCTTGTCGATGTGGGCTGCGACGTGGGGGCGGAAGATAAGTTTACCTATCGCGGCGCGATGCAGTTTGATTTGAGCAGCATCCCTGACAACGCAACGATTACCGACGCGGATCTTGCGGTGAATGTTTCCACCACGACATCCGCGACCATCACGATTCTCAGAACGAACGTGGATAACATCCAGGCGTCTGGCTGTACCGGAAGCAGTGGAACCGGCATGTACTCGCGGATGGGATCGGGCACGACCTATGTCTCGGCCACGGACTGGACAAGCACGGGAGCAAAGACCTACGATTTGGGGACGACGGCGGACAGCGATATTCAAACGCGTCTCACGTCCGGCGACATCGTCACCATTGGGTTCAGTTCGGCAAGCGCCACGACGGGGCAGGTGTCGTCTGTGGACGCCGCATCAAACAAGCCGCAGCTCACCGTCAGCTACACGACTCCGCCGGAGGCACCGACGAGTTTTTCGCATTCCGGCAACACGACGTCGACCGTCACTTGGTCCTGGACGGACAACGCCAGTGCCGATACGTCGAACGTCATCCATGACGCGAGCCACGCAGTACAATGCACGGCTGGCGCGGTGAGTGGCACGGGTTCGACCGGTACCTGCCAGGAGACAACGCTGGCGGCGAATACGCAGTACACCAGGCACGTCAACGCCATCGACAATGAAGGCAACACCGACTCCTCGAGCGCATCTGCCTACACGTCCGTCGAAACGCCGAGCGGCGTCACGTTCAGCAGTCTGTCGGCAACAGGATTTACCGCATCCGCAGCAGACGCCCTTTCGAATCTGACCAGCGGCTCCTCCGGCGTGTATTGCCAGGAATCGGTCACCGGCACGAACTCCGGCTGGGTACAAACAACAAACTGGGGAAAGGCCGGTCTTACCGCCAACACGCAATACAGCGTGCAATGCAAGGCGAGGAACGGGGACGGCGACGAAACCGCGCTCACGTCAACGGCAACAACATACACGCTGGCGGCGGCGCCGGCCGCATCCGGCTCGCGATCGGCTTCGACGTGGTACACGACGCCGGGTTTTGATTTTTCGCAGACGGCCTGGGGCATCGGCGGCGTGCAGTATCTCCGGTATGCATTCCTTCCGCAAGCCACCCATACGTTTGCCGGAACCGAGGCAACATGGTCGAATGCGCACGCGAACTGCCCGGGGGCGACCTGCGGCACGACGGGCAATACCCTTTCGGTGATTCCTGCTGCGGCGGGGCAGAACTGGTACCTTCATCTGCAGGGTTTCAACGGCGACGGCGTTGCAAGCGGCACACAGGCCCTGGGACCGTTCTGGTACGACGGAAGCGCGCCGGCGATTGCCAGCGCTGCCGCCGCGTCGACGCACGACACACTGACGGTGAGCTGGACGACGGACGAGCCGGCAACCTCGCAACTTGAGTACGGCACCTCTCTCGCATACGGCTCGCTCACAAGCTTGGATGCTGCTCTGGTCGCCTCGCACTCCGTCACCCTCGCGGGCCTCACGCCCGGCACCACCTATCAGATTCGGGCGCGGTCGCGCGACGCTGCCGGAAATGAAGCGGTCTCGGCAAACCTCGTGCGCGCCACCACGCCACCAGCGCCGCCGACGGTGTCCGGCATTGCGATAGCGGGCGTCAGCGATGTTGCGGCTACCGTGTCGTGGACAACATCGACGCCCACAACATCGCAGGTCGAGTATGGGATTTCAACCGACTACGGTTCGATCGCCGTCGACACGGAATTCCTCACGGACCACCGGCTGACATTGACGAACCTTTCCACTGACACGGTCTATCACTATCGCATCGGCGGTCTTGACGCCTATGAGCAGCCGGCCAGTTCCTCTGATCAGTCGTTCGCCACGAGCGGAGCGGCAGTCGGCGGCGAAATTGCCGCACCGGTCATTGACAGCCCGGTGAAGAATGAAATCCTGTTTGACCGTCGGCCGACAATCCGAGGCAGCACTACGGCAGAAGCGAGCATCAGCGTGATGCTCGACGGGAAGGCGGTCGGCACGACTTCTGCGTCGACAAAAGGGCAGTTTGACTTTCGCGTCCCGCAGGCGCTCACGTTGGGTTTCCATACCGTGCGGGCGAGAGCGATCTTCGGGGAAGTGCAGAGCGATCTTTCTGCCGGTCGGGTATTTATCATCGGCGCGCCATCCACGTCGCGAACGCTTGCTGCGGCGAAAGTATCGACCAGCGCGCGTCCGTCCGTGAGCATCACGGGCCGCGCGAAGCAGAACGGCTATGTGCGCATCATGCTCGACGGCAAAACGGTGAAAACGCTGCGTTTGGTGAAAAACCAATCCTGGAACCATCTCATCGTACCCTCGAAATCGCTGAAGAAAGGCAGGCACGTCATTGTTCTCCAGTTTCTCAACGCGAAGAAGGTCATGACGTCGACTTCACGGCTGACCACGTTTACTGTTCGACAGTGACGTGCGGTACAGCGTTGCGTTCGCATGATACTGCCGGCTGCCAAAGCACCCGGCTCTGGTTTTGTGGCTGATGGTCGACGGATTCCAGTATCCTCTTGAAAAGCCGAGGACCCAAGAAAAGGGTGGAATCTACTGCATCAGCGCTTTGGGTTACCCAGCCCTTGACGAGGAGGGGCTTTTACTCTACACTATCTTGATTTGCTGATTTTCAATTTCAAGGACCGTAAGCACATGAAACACTTTTTTGCAGCGTTGGCTCACCGTCTTGCGTTTCGTCGCGCCCTTCTCCTGTCGACAGGAAGTTTCGCGTCCATCCTGTTTTTTGCTTTTGCCGTCGCATCGTCCGGCGTCACCGACATTGATCTTGACGGATATGTCGCGACTCGTTTCGGGGGGAATGACTGTGTTGACTCACTTCAGTCGGCCTACAAGACGAACGCGACGTCGTGTAACCCCGTTGCCGAGCCGGTCTTCCTTGAGAGTAAAAACGACCCGGATACCGATGACGACATCGCCGACCATGCCTGGATCCGCGACGACAGCGGGCTCTTCCACCTCTACTTCCAAACCGAAGACCAGGGCAGCGGTGATTTTCTCGAGCACTATACGTCGACTGACCTCGCCGCACTCACCTACATCGGCCCGGCGCTCACGCAGACGCCAGGCGGCTGGGATACGTATGGCCTGTGGGCGCCCTTTGTCGTGAAGAATCCCGCGGACGGACTCTTTTACCTTTTCTATGCGGGAGTGACGGCGCCGGGGAGCAACCCGTCTGCCGAACAACGGATCGGTGTTGCCACCTCTTCGGATCTGACGAGCTGGACGAAACTGCCGATCAACAACTGCTCCGGGACCACGGGTGATGGCTGTGTTTATGAGTGCGATGAGGCCTGGACCGTCTGGGGTAACGGCGGGGCCTACAATGATCAATGCCGTGACCCCTTCGTCACGTGGGACTCGGTGAATAGTCGCTGGCTCCTCTTCGCGACCGCGCAGCTGGACAACGCGGTTATCGGCGGCCCATGGACGCAGGGGATTACGGTCGCAACATCGGCTGACCTACGGACCTGGACCGGCCTTGGCTACATCAAAGCGACGAAGCGCCTTTGGGCAAGCGAGGGCGGCGTGGGCAACCAGTTGAACGGCGGCATCGCGGAAAACCCGTTCGTGACGGAATTCAACGGAGAGTACTACCTCTTTTTTTCTGATTACAACGACCCGGAGGATTATTGGTTTGTAACAAATCCCCGGACCATGGTGCAGTATGTTTCTTCACCGTCGCTCGACGTCGACGCGAGTGGAAGCGTGAACTGGGCGTACCGCGGCTCGACGCAGGATCCAGGCGTCAACGCACCGGAAATCCAAATCGCCGAGAGTGATACGTGGATTGTCTCGCACAGCATCGTGGCGAACCCGTACTCAGGCTACCGCGAGACGCATCTTCGCGACCTTCGCCTCAAACGCATCATCTGGAACGACGACGGCACCTTCACGACCTCCAACCTCATTGATCTTGCCTGTCGCGTGCCGAGCGCCGGTATCAATCCCGGCGTCGCCGAGCAGTGCAGCGATGGATTGGACAACGACTGTTCCGGAACAACCGATGAGCCGTTGTGTGTTGGAACATGCGTCGACGCCGATGGCGATACCTATGGGACCAGCGGGCTGCTCTCGTGCGCGCAAACGCAAGTTGACTGCAATGACGCGAGTGCCTCGGTCTATCCTGGAGCTGTCGAACGCTGCGACCGCATTGATAACAATTGCAATTCCCAAATCGATGAAGGTGGAGTTTGTCGGTCAAGAAAAATCCGCTGGGCCATCTGTGACGAAGGAAATGACGGCGAGGGCGGTACAGGTGGGTCGTGCTTCGTCTATTACTGAGGCCGGCCGTGTTGGAAGAAGCCGGGTAGGCAGCGCGGGAGCACGCCGTTTTTCGTGCAGCAAAAAAAGCAGGAACGAAACTTGCAAATATCGAGAAACTATGCTATAATGCGCATGAAGATAAAAAAACCAGAACAAAAAGAGACAAAAGATGCTTGATTTTCTCGATGAATTTCAAAGAAGACAGAGACGGCGCTCCATGCGAATTGCCGTGACTCTTGGGGTTGTTTTTTCTCTTTTTACATCGTCGCTCCAGACGCTCTTGCTGCCTCTCACGGCGCAGGCATTCTCAAACTCGTGGACATTTGATACGGCGGGTGACTATACCTACGACAACACGAAAATTAAAGTGACGAGCGGGCAGGCGCAGTCCTTGCGCACGCCGGACTGGTGGGATACGAACTATGCGTATCGCAAGCGGATCACCGTGACCGCCGGGTCGACCGCAATCACGACGAGCAACACGATGACGGTTAAGACCGATGTTGCAGCGCTCATCACGGCCGGCAAGGTACAAAACGAAGCCGACCCCGATGACCTTCGCGTTGTGTATTGGAACGGCACGACGAATACGAACATTGACCGCGAATACGTTTCAACGGGGCTGGACGAAACCATCAACAGTGGTACGGACCAGAATGACATCCGGTTCAAGGCGCAGGCCGCCATCAGCGCATCGGGATCGGACAACGGCTACTACGTGTACTATGGGTACGGTTCGGCGACGGCAGGACCGAAGAGCGCGGCAAATATCTATCAGTACTACCAGGATTTTTCGACCGACGTTCTGGGCGCTGGCACATGGGTAGAAGCAAACTCAGCTCGCTGGAGCGTGACGGGCGGACGAATGTCGCATGATTCGACCAACGCCGGAAACGAGTACGCCGTTGATAAAACGACCACCTTCAGTCCTGCGTCGAGCTGGTACTTTGAAGTGACCGGCCGTCGGACCTCAGCGACGAATACGACGTCCATCGGTATGAGTAATATGACAACCAACGACGCCAACCCGACGGCGGGCTGGCGCGCAGGAGCGTTTTCCTCCGCAACTGATGTCGAATTCTGGATCGCCGAGGGGGCAAAAATTTCCGACGGCACAGGAACTTTTTCTGCAGCACAGAACACGGACTATCGATATTCGCTCCGTCACATCGCGAACGCAAGCTGCGGCGCCAACTGGTCGACGATCGCAGTATGGATTGAAGGGACGAAGTACAACCAGGCGAATATCGGTGCGACAAACTGTCCGACCACGCTGAATCCAACCGTGCACCAGTGGAACGCGACCGGCACATTTGATGACTACAAGGTCTGGCAGTATCTCAACGAATCCATTGCTCTTGGCAGCGAAGAAACGACCTATCCAAATGACAGCCCCACCATTACTCCGACAACGTCGCTTTCGTTCACGACGCTCTCAAGTTTTTCGCAGACCGCGACGCTCAACGGAGGGTCCATCGGCTATATTCTCTCCAACGACGGCGGGACATCCTGGTTGTACCACAACGGTTCAAACTGGGTAGCGTCTGACGGAACCGTCTCACAGTCCACGACCGCAGCGAACATCAACACGAACATCTCGACCTTTCCGGTCGGATCAGCAAGTTTTCTCTTCCGCGCATTTCTGACATCGAACGGCACGCAGCTCGTGCAGCTTGATACCGTTGCCCTCAACGGCAATGTCTTGCCGACGACGCCGACGCTTTCCTCGCCTGCTGACGCCAGTGCGGTCACCGTGGTCAAGCCGACGCTGCAACTATCAACCACCGACACAGAATCTGACTACATCCGCTATAAGATCCAGCTTGATACCGTCAACACCTTCGGCTCCGGCAACTTGCAGACCTTTGACCAGACGGCGACGCAGACGGGATGGTCGGGCCAGGACGCACAGAGCGCCTCGGCGTATGCCTCGGGCAGTGCCGCAAGCTATACACTGCAGTCTGCGCTGACACCGGCTGCCACCTACTACTGGCGAGCAGCGGCAATCGACCCTGGCGGCGCGAATACTTTTTCAGGGTACTCATCCATCCGCTCCTTCACCACGCCGGCACTGTTGGCGGCTTCCTCTTTCACTGCGTCGAGCATCGGCATAACGACGGCAACGGTGACCTGGTCAACCACGACTGCGGCCACAACCACTATCGAGTACGGCACGACCGTCTCGTACGGAACGTCGACAACAGTGAGCGGAACCAGGACAAGTCATTCCGTCGCGCTCACCGGATTAACTGCAAACACGACGTACCATTATCGGGTCTCGGGGACCGACGCCTCAGGGCAAAGCGTGACGTCGTCGGATCAAACCTTTTCTACACTTGCCGACAACGGGCTTTCCAATTTGCAGGTGGCAAGCATCACGACGACGAGCGCTGTCATTACCTGGGCAACCTCCAACGCGTCG
>CAZCGY010000026.1:0-13720 GCA_964498355.1 uncultured Gammaproteobacteria bacterium
TGTCCAAGCTCTACCTTTCGTATCTTCAGAAAGAGGTAAAGAAGAAAAACGGAGTTATTCTTGTCGCGGAAGAAGGAGGAAGGCCTGCTGGTTTTGGCGCCGTCTGGATTGAGCACGATGACGAAGCAGACGCCATCATGCGCGCAAAGAACACCTACGCCTATGTTGCCGATGTCTTCGTTGATGAAAACGCCCGGCAGAAGGGAACAGGCACAAAACTCCTGGCAGCTTTGGAGCGCGAGGCAAAAAAACGCGGCGCGAAAGAAGCACACATGCACATGCTTGCGCACAACGTCGTCATGCGCCTTGTCGCGAGCAAAGCGGGGTATGCCGAGGAGGAAATCGAGGTGGTAAAATCGCTTGCGTAACCGATCAATGGTTTTAGCACGACACCGGACATGTTTTCGAATGCTCGAAGTTGCCGCGCTTTTCGTGGCATGCGGTTTTGTCCGCCCTGCTCTTGCTCAAGCCACCCCACGGCTGTCACTGACCGTAACGCCGACCATCCAGAACGCCGGGATCAAGGTAACCGTCCGAAGCGACGCGAACGGGAATGCACGTGGGACAGTCCAGTATCGCAAGGCCGGAACAACAACATGGATCGCCGGTCACCCGCTTGTCCGCACGCCGGGGAATATCCTCGCGAGCAGCTTGTTTTTTCTTTCCCCATCCACGCGGTATGACGTTCGCGTTGCCGTCCGTGATCCCGATGCTTCGGCCGCTATCGTTGCAACCACCGTGTTCACCACGCGACGCGACACGGTGCCGTCTCCGCACGGCGGGCTGACGCTCTACGTCAGCCCAGGCGGGAGCGACGCGAACGCCGGCACGGATCCTGACCACGCGCTCAAGACCATCCAGTTCGCAGTCGGCCGCGTCAAGGCAGGCGACAGGATTCTCGTTTCACCAGGTGTCTACTACGGGAACGTGCTCATCCGAACGTCGGGGACGCCGAGCAATCCCATTCTCATTGCTTCGAGCGGCGATGCCACAAAGCCAGGAACGCCGCATGCGATTGTGGACGGATCCATAGAGCGCTTTGTGTCGGTCGATGACACGGATGACTGGCTTCCTGATCCTGCCGGAGCACCGGGCGTCTATGTCACAACCCTGTCCGAGTTTTCATCGAGGGATGCGGTTCTCGGCCTCTTCACCGACAACGACAAGCTCTATTCCTACTCGAATTTCCCCTATACGGGAGAGAAGAACACGTATGAGCACTTCATTGCCGGAGAGTTCTGCGCATCTCACCTGACGACCTGCCGTACCACAGGGATCGCCGGCGGCTATTTCTACGATTCGGCAACGCAACGGCTTTTTCTCCGTCTGCCGAGTGGTGCAGATCCCGACACCGTTTCCCTCCATATCATCAAGCGCAATCACGCGGGTATCACGATTGAGGGTGCGTCGAACGTCATCGTGCGCGGATTTGAATCACGCTATTTTCATGTCGGCATTCACGTTCGCGCCACGGCCCCACGCCGATCTGACGGCAATGTCATTGAACGGAATCTCGGTCGGTTCAACCAGTACGGCATCCAACTTGGCGGGTACGGCTCATTCGGGGCGAACGTCCGCCGCAATCTCGTCCAGGACAACCAGGTCATCGATCACCCGAATGTCGATCAATGGGAATGGGGAAACGTCAAACAGAATGAGGTTGAAAGCACGGGCATCGGCGTGGGAGCGGGGAGCGCAAATGTCATCCGGCGCAACACCATCGCAGACGTCTTCAACGGCATTGACATGACCGTTTGGTGGGATCTTTCCAATCCAGCATACAACCCGGATACCGATGTGCAGAACAACCTTGTCATGAACGTGGGGGATGACGCGTATGAGGTTGACGGGCCCGGCGCAAACGTCCGCATCATCGGGAACGTGCTCAAGCGCTCCAACCGCCGGAAGAGCGCGGAACAGGCCGTTTCACTGTCGCCGCTGACCGTCGGCCCGACATGGATCCTCCGCAACCGTTTTTTCGACACCAGACAATCTGCCTTTAAATTCTTCTACAGTGAGACAGTGAGACGAGGGCCGGTGCTCGCATACCACAACACCATCGCGAGTTCGGTTCCCGATCTCTTCGCCCTTCTCCGAATGGTCGGCGTCAATGCGTTGACCGGATTCTCCGCGACGTTCCGCAACAACATCTTTTTTGCTGCGGGGGCCGAAGGCGCCGGCTTCGGAGACGGGTATCTGGTTGAAGATATTTTCCCGAATCACGCATTTCCTGCAATCACGCTTTCGATGGATTATGATGCGTTTTTCTCGAACCGCACCTGTGTGGGCAGAACATGCCCGTTCTTCGGATGGAAGGCATCACTCGTTTCATCGCTTGCCGCATTCAGGTTGAGCAGCGGGCTTGAACAGCATGGCCTTGTTGCAGATCCGCTCTTTGTTGCATTGGCAAGGGGAAACGTTGCGCTCAAACCCAGCAGTCCATTGATTGACCGCGGTGTTCGACTTTTAGGGATCAACAATACATTCCGTGGCCGTGCGCCGGATATCGGGGCGCTGGAGCGCTAACGGCACATCACCCCGCGAGAACGATCCATCGTCCGACTCTGGAGATCCCTCGCCGCGTTAGACACGCATCTCGGGACAAGAAAACAGGGGTGGTGCCTTGTGAAAGCGCATCCGACCCCTGCAGCGCTCATACTGTCCGGAGCGTTTGAGGACAGCAGCGTTGTGACCGCGCAGCCCCGCAAGATGGGTGAAGCGGACTCATCCTCACCATCCTGCCCTGGGGTCGACAACGGTAGATGCAAGCATAGCGCCGATGGCTCCAGTGTCAAGGACCATCCCTCACGCATTCTTCTAGGAAGGAAAGAACCTGGCCTTGCCAGGCTATCCTTCGTCGGTCGTGACTCGGCCAAGTCGTGGTGGCGTTGTCTCCCCATCATCTGCGCGAAACTCCACGGGAACAATCATCCACACTGCCACGGGGCCGCGAGCGGTTTCGGCGGGTTTGAAGGTCGATTGCAGAACGATCGCCGTTGCCTTGCGCTGCAAATCTTTGTCCGCGGCTTGTTCCTGCACCGGCAGAGCTTCGGTCACCCGTCCATCCGGTTGGATGAATGCCCGAACAAGCACCGTCGTTGTCTTGGGAACAACAGATTTCGTTGCATTCTTGCTTTCGCAAAAGGCAGAGAATACAGCAAGTGTGACGAGGAGTGCAAACACTACACGGGGCTGGAGCGCTTTCATCTGCGCACCTCCCTTGAAGGAACGAGTGACCGTACTCTAGGCGATTGCGCTCCTTTGGTCAACAGAAAAAGCGGGACCATGGCCTGGTCCCGCCCGGTGGATCAACGGCTTGTACCCGCCTCAGAGGGTCCGCACCGTTTCACCACGAGAAAGGACGTTCGTGGCGGAGGTTTCTGTGGAAGGCGACAGGGCCGACGACGGAATTCCGCCACGAACGTTTGGTTGAGATGTCGGACGGCGGCGTGAGCTGCTTTTCAACACGCTGTCTCGAAAGGAGGCGCCGCCCGGCAATGGGCCGGGAGTCGGAGCGCGGGTCCAGCCCCGTCTTTCTGGAACGCAAGCTACAACGACTTCCCGGTGTCGAAAGAGCACAGGAATACTATCGACTTGGACGCATGGAGTCAAGCCAAACAGTTGTCCACCGTTGACGCTTCGAACAAGGGAGGATACACTCAGAGAACAACTTATTCATGGGAATCTGGTGAGATCCCTCGTCCCGCTTTTGCGGGACTCGGGACAAGTCCAGAGCGGTCCCGCCGCCGTATGCTCCGTACCACCGTCCTTCAGACTCAGGTACGGGGAAAGCCGGCCCCCATCGTCGGTCTTGTCCGACCGACGTAAAGATAAATCCTTCGGTTGAAAGGTGCAGATGTTACCTTCTTCCGGGGAAGAAGGAGTTTTGTATGAACAAACGCTTCTCTCTCCTCGTTCTTTCGTTCCTCGTCCTGGTGTTCGTCGGCGCCGGGTGCTGGACAAAAACAGTTACCGTACCGGCCGCAAATACGACCCAGAGCACGGATACGACAGCGGATACCAATGTGCCGGAAACACTTCAGGTCACCGTCGCTGTCGATGCGGGTAATGACTCATCCGACCTGTATCTCGTTGAGGTGCCGCGGGGAACATCGGCGCTTGCGGCCCTGCAAAAAGCGGCAGAGGAGAACAATTTCACCGTAGGGACAAAGCACTACGACTTCGGCGATCTTGTTGATTCCATCAACAACGTGGCGTCTACCGGAAAAAAATTCTGGCTTTTTAGCGTCAATGGTGAAGCGGCATCGGTCGGTGCCGGCGCCTACACGGTCAACGACGGGGATACGGTCGAGTTTGTGTATACCGACAGCGAGTGAGTCGTTGTCTGCTCACCCATATTCTGGTATTCTCTTGAGTGTCCCCCCTATGCGCACACGAACCAATGACTGGCTTGTTCTCGTGCTCGTCGCGATCGGGATCGCCATGCGGCTCATTCCCCACCCTGCGAACGTTGCCCCGATCGCCGCGCTCGCGCTGTTCTCGGGGGCTACGCTGGCGAAAAAATACGCGTTTGCCGTTCCACTTGCGGCAATGATCATCTCCGACGTGTTTCTCGGCTTTCACGCAACCATCCCGTATACCTGGGGGAGCTTCGCGCTCATCGGCGTTCTTGGCTGGCAGCTTCAGCGGCGGCGCACGATCGCGCGCGTCGGCGGCATGGCGCTTGCCGGCTCCGTTCTTTTCTACGTGGCGACAAACTTCGGGGTGTGGGCGTCCACGTCATTGTACCCGAAGACAGCCGAGGGGCTTGTTGCATGTTTTATCGCAGCACTACCGTTCTTTCGGAATACCATCGCAGGCGACCTTTTTTACACCGCAGTATTCTTCGGACTCTATGAGCTTGCGGCGTATGCCGTTCGAAAACGTGCAACTCATCCTTTCACAACTCCGTCATGACCCCCACCACGACCGGAACAGCCGTTCGCACCACGACGTTGAAGAGTTGGATCATTGTTCTTGGGCTTGTCCCGGCGGCCTTCGCGCTTGCACTGGGAATGTGGAATGCCGCGAATCTCGTTGGCACCGACCTTGGGGCGTTTGTTTCGATTGTCCATCGCACGGGCACAGTTGCGGGAGCATCAACAGACGCATCGGATGTCCCGGTCCGCCTGACAGTGAAGGACAGCACAGGGCAGCGAACCTATCTTGTCGCAACGGGAGAAACGCTTTCGATCTTCAATGTGCTGCGCGCCGCGCAATCCACAACCCTCTTCCAGTTCACCGCAGTCGCAAAATCCGACGGCATGTCTCAGATTACCTCCGCCGATGGTGTTAAGGCAACAGGGAGAAAAGCGTGGGTACTGTCGGTGAACGGATCGCCCGCAACATCGCTTGATACAACGCTTATCCGGCCTGGCGACGAACTCCTCCTTTTTCTGAAAGGAAGCTGAAAAAACCCACTCCACAACGTCGTGGAGCTTCGGTATACTAAAAGCCCCTCTTTCGTATCCTTGATTTTTCTCTATGAATAACCTTGTTTCACCCTCGTCTTCGCCGAACCGCAGCAACAGTTTTCTCGCAGTTGTCGTTCTCATCAGCCTCCTCGTCGGCGGCGCATCCGGAGCGGCGTTTGGCGTACTCACGAGCCGGATAACGCGGACATCGGGGGTCGGGCCGGCCGTGTCCGGGTCGGCGACAACGCAGAACGTTGTTGAAGATGATGCAGCGGCAATCACGGCCGTTGAAAAGGTTTCGCAGGCGGTTGTCAGCGTCGTTTTAACGCAGGATCTCTCAAAGGTGCAAACGCTTTCGCCGTTTGACTCTTTCTTTTTTCCATTTCAGCAAACTCCTCAGCAAGGCACGCGCAAAGTTGGCGCGGCAACCGGGTTTGTTGTTTCTTCCGACGGGATGATTGTGACAAACCGGCACGTCGTGAATCAGGAAAATATCGACGTCACCGTCGTTTTCACCGACAAGACGGAGCATGCAGCGAAGGTCCTTGCCATTGACCCGGTGTATGATCTCGCAGTTATCAAAATCGACGGGAAGAATCTGCCCACAGTGACGCTTGGCGATTCCGACTCGCTGAAGCTGGGGCAAACGGTCATTGCAATCGGCAATGCCCTCGGCAAGTACCAGAATACCGTCACCAAGGGCGTCGTTTCGGGAATCGGGCGGAGCATCATCGCCGGCGATAATGCAGGATCGACGGAACAGATCGACGAAGCAATCCAGACGGATGCCGCGATCAACGAGGGGAATTCCGGCGGTCCGCTCATCAACCTCGCAGGCCAGGTCGTCGGCATCAATACTGCGGTGAGCCAAGAAGGGCAGCTCGTCGGCTTCGCCATCCCCATCAACACGGCAAAGCAAGTCGTTGAGAGCGTCCAGAAAAGCGGGTCCATCGTCCGGCCATATCTCGGTATCCGGTATCTCCCGATCAACAAGATCGTCCAGGAGCAGAATGATCTCACTGTTGACTACGGTGTTCTGGTTGCCCGCGGCAGCCAGCCGACTGAGCTCGCCGTCATTCCCGGCGGTCCTGCCGATAAAGCGGGGATTGAAGAGAACGACATTCTTCTCGAGATCAACGGCCAGAAGATCACGGAAGAGAAGGGGTTGGCAACAATCATCCGAAAGTTCAAGGTGGGCGAAACCATTACGCTCAAACTGCTCCATGACGGAAAAGAAAGAGCCGTCACCGTGCAGCTGGAAGAGTACAAGTCCAGTGAGTAGAATCGCCGTTCGGGCGCACAAGGATTTCGGCGCGAGAAAAAACTGCCGTTCATCGGCAGTTTTGCTTTTAGAGTACAGGAAGGTAGTGTTCAAGCTCGAAATCCGTTACGGCCATACGCCACCGGTCGAGCTCGGCCTGCTTGTTCTCGATCAGCTTGGTAAAACAGTGCTTCCCGAGGATGTGGTACGCGAGGCCGCTGCCTTCAAAGAGCCGCATGGCTTCGTCCAGATCACCGGGCAACGATGCGATGCCGAGACGCTCTCGGTCCTGCGCGGAGAGGTGATAGACATCCTGTTCAACGGAAGATGGCGGGGTGAGGTCCTCCTCGATTCCCTTCAGGCCAGCGCCGATCATGCAGGCGAATGCGAGATACGGATTGCAGGCCGGGTCGGCCGACCGGAGCTCCAACCGCGTCGCAACGTCCCTGCCCGGTTCGTACCCAGGCACGCGCACGAGCGCTGACCGGTTGCGATTCCCCCAGCAGATGTACACCGGCGCCTCATAGCCCGGCACCAGTCGCTTGTACGAATTGACCCACTGGTTGAGCACGAGCGTGAATTCCGGCACGTAGCGCAGCAGTCCGGCGAGGTACTGCAGCGCCAGCGGCGAGAGATGATGCCCGTCCGTCGGCTGCTGCGAGAAGAACAGATTCTCCTCCTCCTTGAAGATGCTCTGGTGGACGTGCATCCCGGATCCGTTGATGCCGGCAATCGGTTTGGGCATGAAGGTCGCATAGGCGCCGTTCTGCTCCGCCACCATCTTCACCACCCAGCGGTGGATGAGGACGGTATCCGCCATGTCGAGCGCATCGGTGAATCTGAGATCGATCTCATGCTGGGACCGGGCCACCTCGTGGTGCCCGACCTCAACGTCAATGCCAAGACCCTGGAGCGCGTCAATGGTCTTCGTGCGCAGGTCGAGCCCGACGACATCGGGGACGAGTTCGAAGTACCGGCCGCGGTCAAGCCCCTCGGTCGTCCGAGCATTCTTGAAGTAGAAGAACTCCAGTTCAGGGCCGAGGTTCACCGTCCACTTTCTTGCAGCCGCAACGCCGAGGACGCGCTTCAGGATGCAGCGCGGATCGCCTTCGAAGAGATCGCCCGAGGGCTCCACGACATCGCAGATAACGATGCCGGCGTTTTTCCCGCCGATTGTCCACGGCAGCACGCGAAACGTTCGGGGATCCGGCATGGCGCGCAGGTCGCTTTCTTCGATGCGGGAATATCCTTCAAGCGACGATCCGTCGATGAGAATGCCCCGTTCGAACGCGGACGCCATGTGTCCGATCGGCGTCTGTTGCGCCATGGGACGCCCGAGGATGTCCACGAACATGCACAGAACCTGGGAGACGAGTTGTTCTTCGCATTCCTTCAGAACGTCGCTGGCAGAAAAGTCGCGATGCACAGAAAACTCCTTCACGTGAAAAGGACGACTTTGCAGCACGGTCTGCTTGTCGATTGACCATGCAGATTCCAAGCGCACCAACTCTACACGCGTGAAGGTCGGTATGTCAAGCCATATGGATTACTCCGATGCTCCTCCGACGCTTACGCTTTGGAGGGCGAGGAGGCACCTGGACTTGCCGCGGAGGCGTGTCAAGAAAGTTCCTCCTTCCATTGCCGCTGTGATATACTCGACCCATGCGTATGGTCGGCATCATCATGATTCTTGTTCTCGGAGGCCTTTTTCTCCTTGCTTTGTTGCTTCCTCGCGGCAAACAGCCAGGGCCACTCCTGTCGGCAAACCAACCAACAGAGGTCGAATGTACGTCAGACGCCGACTGCGTGCCGGCGGGTTGTTCCGGGCAGCTGTGCGTCGCCGAGAAAAATGCGGCGTCGATCGTCACGACCTGCGAGTACCGCGATGAATATCAGTGTCTGCGCCTGACATCGTGCGGGTGCCAGGCAGGCCGTTGCGCATGGACACCAACCCCGGCTTATACAGCGTGTCTGACAAGCCCGCCGCCGTTGCAACCGGTGGTTGACTAAGACCGATTGCGGCGTCACAGCAGGTGCAGCGCTTCTTTCCCCGACCGCAGTTGCGCAAGAGTGCAGCCCACGGTATCATGCAAACATGATGAAAGATCTCAAAGACCGGCTCGCCGTGCTCCAGAAAAAACTTTCCGACGCACGGAGGTATCTTTGACCTGCCCCAGAAACGGCAGGAAGTAGGAGAGATTGAAGAACGACTCGCGCAGCCAGGGATCTGGGCGGATCGGGCAGCCGCGGAACAGCTTGCACGGCGTGTAACCAAGCTCAAGCAAGAACTCGAGCTTGATGCGCAACTAGAGAGAACTGCGGCCGATTTGTCACATGTGCTTGAGGAGCCCGAGGCGGAATCCTTGCGAGGGGACATCGAGTCGCAGCTGACCAAGCTCGAGCGGGCCTTTGCGCAGCTTGAGTTTCAGATGCTTCTCGCAGACCAGTACGACAGCGCGAACGCCATTGTTGCCATTCATGCGGGTGCGGGGGGAACCGATGCGCAAGATTGGGCCGGGATGTTGCTGCGTATGTATCTGCGGTTTTGTGAGCAGCGGGGCTGGACGACGCGCATTGTCGATGAGTCACGCGGGCAGGAGGCGGGGATCAAGAGTGTCACGTTCGAGATCGGGGGGCAGTATGCGTACGGCTACCTGAAAACCGAGGCAGGCGTCCACCGTCTTGTGCGCATTTCGCCGTTTGATGCAGAAGCCATGCGGCACACGTCGTTCGCGCTCGTCGAAGCTCTGCCGGAGCTTGAGGAGATCGCGGAGGTGCAGATCGACCCGAAAGATATCCGCATCGACACCTTTATGTCCGGAGGTCACGGGGGGCAGAGCGTGAACACGACCTACTCTGCCGTGCGCATTGTCCACCTGCCGACAAAAATCACGGTCCAGTGCCAGAATGAACGATCGCAGACCCAGAACAAAGAGACGGCCATGAAAATTCTTAAGGCAAAACTGCACCAGCGCTATCTCGAGGAACAACGGCGTGAAAAACAAGCGCTTCGCGGCGAATTCCAATCGGCGGAATGGGGGAGTCAGATCAGATCATATGTGCTCCACCCATATAAGCTCGTCAAGGACCACCGAACGAAATACGAAAGCAAGGACCCGCACAAGGTGCTCGACGGCGACCTCCTTCCGTTTATTGAGGCAATGCTCAGAGTAACAGCGGAAATAAAGAAGTAAGCGTCTTGTCCGTAGAATCATGAATGGAATGGGCTCAACCTTTGCCTATCCCCAGCCATCTTTTCATTGTTATCCACAGTTTTGTCAAAAAAAGGTTTGACAATATCTCCAACAGGACTATACTGAAGAAGTTTTTGGCCTTTCGATAAAGATGCAGAACCACATTCTTTCAGACTTGGGGCTTTCAGAAAAGGAACAAAAGGTGTATCGTTCGTTGCTTGGCCTTGGGGCAGCGCCGGTTAGAACGATCGCCGCGGCGACCAAAATCAATCGCGGGACGGTCTTCGAGTGTCTCAAGACATTGAAGGAAAGGGGACTGGTCACGTACTACCATCAGGAAACGCATCAGCATTTTGTGGCCGAGCCGCCGGAAAAACTGACGGATCTGGTCGATGATCGGCTTCGGAATCTCAAACAGCTTCGCGAGGATGTCCTTGCCGCCATACCCGATCTACGGGCGCTCGTGGGTCCGACGGACCGTCCGCCGCTTGTCCGATCGTATGAAGGCGCGAAGGGCATGCGGACCATCTTGCTCGACGTCTTGACGACCGTCGAGGAGCAGTTTGAAAAAGAGTACCTGGTGTATTCTTCTGCGGATATCAAAGCGTATCTGTATGATGCGTTCCCCGCCTTCAGTGATGAGCGCATCAGCAAGAAAATCAGAGTGAAAGTGCTTTCCATAGGCTCAGGAGGGGAATTGCGCGGGCTTGACGAGCGGAAGTGGCTCTCACGGGAGCGCCATTCGCCCACCTACGTGATTCTCTACGGCAACCGCATGGCGCTCATTTCTGTGAACGCCGCGCGGCAACCGGTCGGGGTGGTCATCGAAGATCAGGGCATCACCCAGACACAGCGAATCATCTTCACATCGCTGTGGAACGCGCTTCCGTAAGCGGTCGGACACTTCATTGCATGTATCGATCAAGAAGAGAAGAGCAATTTCCGTCTGTAGCATTCTTGCCTGCGTTGGTCCAAAGAAGGCACCCCTGCTTGAGAGGATCGGATGCATGGGCTGGCAGCGTAAGAGCCTTGATGGTCGTTCGAACATGGCGCGCACTCAAAAGCCCGGAGCGATCAAGTATTCATCCGATTAACCATCCATCATATGTGCGGGATCGTCGGCTACATTGGCACGCGACCATCCCTCCCGGTACTCCTGGGCGGACTGCGTCGCGTTGAATACCGCGGATACGATTCCGCCGGCGTGGCGGTTATTGCTGGCGGCAGCATTGCTGTCCGCAAGCGGCATGGGAAAATTGCTGAACTTGAAAAACTACTGCACGAGCGGCCGCTCCCCGAAGCGATTGTCGGCATCGGACACACGCGGTGGGCGACGCACGGTATCCCGTCAGACGCCAACGCACACCCCCATCTTTCTCAGGATGGCACGGTCGCAGTGGTGCACAATGGCACGATTGAGAACTTTGCCGAACTCCGCACTATGCTCAGCAACGAAGGGTACACCTTTGTTTCGCAAACCGACACGGAGGTGCTTGCGCATCTTATCGAACGCTTTCTCAGAAAGGGGAGCACGCTGGTTGACGCGGTGCAAAAGGTGCACGCCATCGTCCAGGGCGCCTACGGCATCGCCGTCATGACAAGTCGTGAGCCGCAACGAGTGGTCGGTGCTCGCAACGGCAGCCCGCTTGTTCTGGGCGTGGCTGATCATGGATACATTCTTGGTTCCGATGCCGTGTCAGTGCGTGAACACACGAACAAGGTGGTCTATTTCAACGACGGCGAAATGGTAGTACTTGAACCTCAGGGCTACCGTACCCTCACTATCGCGAACGAGGAAATTACCAAACAGGTCGAGGAACTCAGCTGGACACTCGATGAAATCGCCATGGGCGGTTTTCCGCATTTTATGTTGAAAGAAATCCACGAACAACCGCAAGCCATTGAACGCACGCTTGCCGGCAGGGTGGTTACCAGCGACACGACGGTCCATCTCGGCGGAATGCAGAAAATCGAGGCGTTCGCCCGCGACGGCATGAAGGACATCCTCATTGCTGCATGCGGCACATCTTGGCATGCCGGGCTTGTGGCGAAACGCATATTTGAGAAATTTCTGCATTTGCCGGTGCGCGTTGAGTATGCTTCAGAGTTTGCAAATGGCTCCACGCCGCTTGATGCCGGGACTCTCATGATTGTCATTTCGCAAAGCGGCGAGACCAAAGACACCATTGCTGCAGCGCAGAAAGCGAAAGCAGCGGGCTCCACCGTGTGGAACGTGTGCAACGTGGTCGGCTCGTCCCTTACGCGCATTGCCGACTCAGGCGTCTACCTGCACGCCGGTCCAGAAATCGGCGTAGCATCAACAAAAGCTTTTACGTGCCAGATTATCGCGCTGATTCTTACTGGGCTCAAGCTTGCGGAGCTTCGTCAGACGACCCGACTCGACACCAGGGGACGATCTATCATTCTCGAGGGTTTGCTTGCTTTACCCGGGCAGATCCGACATATTCTCAGTGACTCTGACCATGTGCTTGACATCGCACGCCAGTATGCAGCACATCGAAATTTTCTCTATCTCGGTCGCGGGTATAACTTCCCCACTGCGCTTGAAGGAGCACTCAAGCTTAAAGAGATCTCCTATATTCACGCCGAAGGGTACCCGGCTGGTGAGATGAAGCATGGGCCGATCGCTCTCATTGACCCCGAGATGCCCGTGGTCGTCATCGCGCCACGTCACGGTGAGGACGAAGCGACCTACTACAAAGTACTTTCGAATGCTGAGGAGGTTGCGGCACGACGAGGCAAGGTCATCATGATCGCGAGCGAGGACGATTCGCGGCCCGAAGAGCTGCGCGGTGAAGGCAAGGTCGAGCGTATTTTGCGCATTCCAAGAACAATCCCCATGCTCTCGCCGATACTCGCGAGCGTCTATCTGCAACTCCTTGCCTACCACATTGCCTCGGTGCGCGGGTGCCCGATTGATAAGCCGCGCAATCTCGCAAAATCTGTAACAGTGGAATAGAGTTTCGTTTTGTCTCTGGCATTGACAACCCCCACAGAAATGGTAGTGTGCGGTCGTTTGCAGGTTTTCTTCAGTCACCTGCATGCACAATGTCGTGTCGGCAGGTGCTCTGGAGGAAAAGTGTTGAGCATTCAACTCATCACGCATCCAGCGTCTTCTCACAGCCTCTTCCGAAGATCGTCAGAGGTTCCACCTGGACATGTCCGTTCCCGAACGAGGGGTCATGTTGGTCGGAAAATAAACCGCACCGGACTCGCCCGGACCGCTCACATTACACACGGTCACGTCGGGAAGTTCATCGGGATCATGGACAGCTTGTCCGACTCGCCCATCGACGGTCAGGTAACCCTAACGGCGTCGCGGGGAAAATACGAGCTGACGGGCAATCTGGCGCTGTACAACCCCGTCCTCAACTCGGCGGTCAAGGTGGCACTCGAGGCCGCGAACGATGTGGGCTTCGACCTGTCCCGCGATCCCGACCTTCAAGCAGTGACGGTCACCTACACGTTTGAGATCCTGGACATCCGCGGGTGGTGACCAACCCTTTGAAGCCAGGGGCAAATGGCTTCCGTACGACCCCTATTCCTTCGAGAATGCGTTAAGGGGTCGTTTTTTTCGCACTCGTTCTGCGTAGCCGGGGTCGGTTGTTTTTTTCTGGCCCGTTGACAACCTTCGCAGAAATGGTAGTGTGCGGTCGTTTGCAGGTCATCTCCGGTCACTTGCCCATGCATCTCGCGCGGGCAGGTTCATTGGAGGAGACGATGTTCCTTCACAAACTGTTGGTCCTCGCGATTGCACTGACCCTCACAACAGCTGCCGTCGCTCAGGGTTCGCCGCCGTTCATTCTCACATGGGGGACACAAGGCAGCGG
>CAZCGY010000027.1:0-9160 GCA_964498355.1 uncultured Gammaproteobacteria bacterium
GGATATTACCTCTTCACCAGCTTCGGCGTCTCAAGAATTTCCATCTTGAGAATGGGTGCGCCCCACTGCTTTGCCTGCTCACGCGTTTCCATCCAAAGGTCTGCAATATACTGGCCCTTGCTTGGATGGAGCCGGTCCGTCACAACAAAAACTTTGTCGCCGAACCGTTCGGGAAACCGCACCTTTGTGCCGAAGGGCAGGAAGTTATGCGCAATGATGCCGTCTCGGACATGCGTGCCATTGGCCGTTGTGAAAGGGTCACCGTCGGTTTGATCGACCGTGGACGAATATGCGGTGACGGTCAGCCACACGGTCTTCTTCACGCGCACGCTGTCTACATCAGGCAACGGTTCCGGCATTGCAGGAACTGCTGCCGGCTGGCCGCTTGGCACAGGCGTATTTTGCTGCTCGTTTGACGGCAGTGCGGACGGATACAGCGGCAAGAGCATGGAAAGCGGCGCAAACATGCCGAGAACAATGGCTTTTCGAAATTGTTGGGTCATAAGGGTGACGTGCTATGCAAAAACAAAGAATCCCATTGTACTGACGGGACATGATTTTTGCAGCGGATACACTACCATGGGCATCTTTGTATGTCAACCCCAACAGCGCAAAACTGGCTTTTGACCTCTCTTGACGCTTTCTCGCGTCGAAGATATAGTACTTGCAACCGAGTCGCAATAAAATGACTGTCTCGACGCAACAAATCCCCGGAAAACGCACGACGCATGCGCGGCGTACCGTTGTGGAGTTCCTGCGCAAAGCGGGCCAGCCCATGAGCGCAACCGAGATTTTTTTGTCTGTCCGCAGCCGCGGTATTGATCGCAGTTCGGTTTTCCGAACCCTGCGGCTTCTCGCACAAGATGACTTTGTGCTGACAACGGAGAATGCCTGGCACGTCCAGCTCTATGAATGGAGACCACGGCGGCATCATCATCATCTGCACTGTGAGGTTTGCGGTCGGACGACGCCGATTGCGTGCTTCCTGACGTCAACGCTCTTGCGGACTGTTCAGAAAAGTGGCCACTTCTCAACGGTCCGCCACGACGCAGATCTCTATGGCACGTGCGCCGCGTGCGCCGGGACCGTTCACCACCGAAGGGACGTGCGGTCATGACTCTCGCCACCGTTCTTCTGGTCACAACGGCAACCAGTCTTGCCGGGCTCGCCGGCGGGTTTCTCCTGTTATGGAAAGGCCGTGCCGTTGCGCGCGGGTCATTGTGGCTTGTCAGTTTCGCCGCGGGCTCGCTTCTGGCCGCCGCGTTTTTAGATCTTCTCCCCGAAGCATTGAGCGAAAGCGATGAACCCGTCGGGCTCATGCCGTGGGTACTCGGAGGTCTGCTGCTGTTCTTCCTCATCGAGAAGTTCCTGCTGTTCCACCATCACATGCATCGCAACGAGGAAGGCGATGAATCCAGCACTTCTCTTCACCATGATGATCACCATGCCGCGCGCCGCGCGATACTCCGCCCGCTCATCATTTTTGGTGATGCCATCCACAACTTCTTGGACGGCGTGATCATCGCGGCAACCTTTCTCGTGGAACCCGCTGCAGGGTTTGCCGTCGCACTCGCAGTGTTCTTCCATGAGCTCCCGCAAGAAATCGGCGACTTCGGCATCCTGCTCCACTCGGGCATGCAGCGCAGGCGCATTGCGCTGTGGAACGTACTCGGCGCTCTCGTGAGCCCAATCGGTGCACTCATCGGATACTATGCGCTTGAATCCTTCGGACAATTCGAGCTCCCGTTGATCGCCGCTGCCGCCGGCGGATTCATCTACATCGCCGGCTCCGACCTCATCCCTGAAATCAATCACGAGGCACGCGCCCGCAATATCGTGAGCCAAGTCCTGATGCTCCTTGTCGGTATCGCCGCCATCTGGCTCGTTGGCCGGGTTCTACCTGAATAAACGCATGCGGTACGTCTCAAGAGCCATTCTCGTCATTCTTGCGCTCGTGTTGCTCAGTGTACCCGTTCGCGCCGCAGAGGATGATCCCGCAATGGCCGGATTCGTTCCGCCGACCTATGCGCTTGCGATGGTCACCGGCATTGTCGATGAAAAGGTCGTTCCGACCGATATGGGAACGACGTGGTCGCAACGCGTCCGCATCCGCTTCCTCAACGGGGAAAGGAAAGGGGAAGAAGTTTCAGTCGACCATGGCGGCGAGATCCAGGTCCAGGGGCAGCAAAAAGTCCGCAAAGGAGAACGGGTGGTTGTCGTTGGAGTTGATTCGCCGGACGGAACCACCTACTATATTGCGGATACCTACCGTCTTGGCAGAGTTGCGTGGATCGCTGCTCTCTTTATGGCGCTCGTCATGCTTCTTGGGCAGTGGAAGCGGGGTGCCGGGTCGATTCTAGGCCTTCTTGCGAGCATCGGCATACTCTTGCTCTGGGTTGTCCCCCGCGTCGTCGCCGGTGAGAACGCTTTGTGGACGGCAATCACCGGTTCAATCGCTCTTGCCGTCGTCACGCTCTATCTCGCCCACGGCTTCCGCGCACGAACATCCATCGCGCTCGTGGGGATGCTCCTGACGCTTGCGGCCGCGGCGCTTCTCTCCCTTGCATTCGTCTCTTTCGCGCATCTCCACGGCAATGGCAGCGAAGATGCCTTCTATTTGCAGGCCGGGCCGACTGCCGCCCTGGACCTTCGGGGAATCTTGCTTGCGGGCGTGCTCATCGGTGTCCTGGGCGTTCTGGATGACATCACCACTGGTACGGCTGCAGCAGTCGAAGAAATCCATGCGGCGAACAACCGGCTTTCGCGTCGCGAGCTTTTCCGGCGAGGACTCTCTGTCGGACGCGAGCATATCGCTTCGCTCGTGAACACGCTGGCACTTGCCTATGTCGGCGCTTCGTTCCCCCTGTTCCTTTTGCTCACGACCAATAACCCGCAGCCTCTCTGGTCGGTGGCGAACAGCGAACGCATCAGCGAGGAAATCATCCGCACGCTGGTCGGGAGCACCGCCCTCCTTCTTGCCGTGCCGCTCACGACGGCGCTTGCGGCGTGGTGGTTTTCGCGGCAGAGAACCCAAAATGTTCTTGAGGAAAGGATTGACAAGCCGACCACACGACGCTAACATCAGTGGTTCATTTCGTTTCTTTTCTCCCAAAGAGAGGTGCAATCGTATGAAATCGATTGCCGAGCAATTTTTCGCGGTCGGCCTGATTACGCAAGAACACTATGGAGCGCTGCAGCGCGTAGAACAGCGCCGGCCAATGTTGCCGGAGGACTCCACCCTGGCCGATTCGGTTGATTTCAGCGACGTGTGCGTTCAACAGCTTTTCGGTTGTCGCAGCATGCGGCAGTTCACGTATGCGGCCGAAACGATTCTGCGGGATGATCCTTCGCGGATTGGGGTTGTCTACCGATGCGCGTTCCGATTCTCCGGCAAGCTCTCTGCTGCGCAGTTCCTTTGGCGCTTCTTCCAGCTGTGGCGTATCTTGCCGCAACTTTCCCGCGCCCAGCAGCAGGATTTCATCGATGACGTCTTTGTCCGCCGAGGCGTCGTCGCCATCATTCATTGGATCGGGAAACTTTCCGACAGTGAGCGAACGTCAACAACGCCCTGAAACGCATGAGGGTGTCTTCTTTCACAACATCGTTAGACCCGCGAGCGATGACTTTTGTATGAGACAAAACACCTCGTCTCCCTCCAGCAAGATGAGCGGGTAAGGGGAGTCGCCACTCTACGGGTGGTCACCCGAAGGGTAAAAACCCCCTCATCAGCTTGTCCTATCCCGCCATTCGCCGAGACGAGGATCCCGCTAGTTACCTTCCATGAGCGGGTAAGGGGAGTCGAACCCCTCTCATCAGCTTGGAAAGCTGAGGTAATACCGATATACGATACCCGCTCACGGCCGATAACCCTATCGTGCGGAATCCCGACGGTTTTTCAGAGTATAAAGAGCGGGAGAAGGCTGAGGCATGCCCCGTCGAATGATGGGGTAATACCGACAGACGATACCCGCGCAGCCACTGCAGCGTACCGTCGGGGCACTGCATGGTCAAGAGGGCCTATTCTTCTTGAAACTTTAAAGCCGCAGAATTAATGCAATATCTTTTTCCGGTTGGCTGCGGGCCGTCGTCGAAGACATGCCCCAAATGTCCGCCGCAGCGTGCGCAGGTGACTTCGATCCTGTCCATCCCGCCGCTTGTATCCGGTGTCAGATGGACGGCGCCCAGAGCGTTCACATTAAAAAACGACGGCCATCCTGAGCCGGAGTCGTATTTTGCTTCTGAGGAAAAAAGCGGCGCGCCGCACGCAGCACAATGATACATCCCATCCGCCTCGTTGTGAACGTACTCGCCGGTGAACGGCCGTTCCGTTCCCCTTTCACGAAGCACGTGATACTGCTCAGGCGTCAATTCCCGCTTCCATTCTTCATTGGACTTCTCAGTTGGTTTCGTTGTCATGGGGTATCGTGAGGATCCCACAAAAAGGTATGGAGATCAACCCAGTAGTTCCCCTCCTTGAATTGGACGTCCACGCCCTCGGCGCGGAGCAGCGCCGCCTGCATATCTTTTGTGGCCCGCATGTTCTCGATGGAAATTCTTCCTTCTTTGTTGATGACCCTCTGCCATGGGACTTGTGAATTTGGCTTCAGGACGTTGAGCGCCCACCCGACTTGCCGCGATGCGCGAGGGCTGCCAACAAGCGCCGCGATCTGGCCGTATGTCGCCACCCTCCCTTTGGGGATTTTGCGTATAGTGTTGTAGACGAGAAAATAGAAGTTCTGGCCTCGGGGCATGGATTCATCCTACCACACTGGTGGCTCATCCCAGCGATATTCAATGTTTCTCCACACCACGTCTTGACACATTCCCTTTGTAGGACTATACTCATTCCCTTTCTGGACGCACATTGGATAACACAACAACTCCCCTTCAAGAAGCGGCGGCAGGATGATTCCCGCTTCTGCCTCTGAAGGGAAGTTACGAGGAAAGCAACCGTGAACCGCGAGTTCGTCGCGCGGGTCGCCGTAACCCCTTCGGATTTTATCACTATGTCCGAAGAACATGTTCAAAGGCATCCTGCAGTTGCTTTTCCTCCTGCTTCTCGTCGGGCTGTTCTTTCCGAATGTCGCTGCGACGGTCGGGCACCTCTTGACCACGTTTGTGGAACTGCTGGATCGCCTGGTCACTCTGCTCGCAAGCCGTGTGGCATTCTAACCCCTCCCCCACCAAGTTCTGGTGGGGGATTTCTTTTGCACTGAGGAAAATGGGGGTCGTCCTAGAACTTCTCGGATCTGATCCGTTTTGTATCGACGCCGTATGTGACAAGAATGGCTTTCACTGCATCCATGAACCCTTCCGGCCCGCACAGTGAGAAGAGGGGTAAGGAAAAATCCTTGACGTACTTTCGAATAATGGCATCCGTGATTCTTCCTGGCTCGCATGATCCAGGAAGATTTGAGCGCGCTGCGCACGATCCCACAAAGACGATGGAGAGCGCCGGGCAGGCGGGCACAAGTTCCGTCAATTCCGGAAGAAATGCAATGTCCTGCTTACTGGAATAGAAAAGAGTGACGGGCGCGGAAAGCTTTTCGTATGCTGCCGCACGAATCATGCTCATGAACGGCGCAATGCCGATACCTGCCGCAAACATCACCTGTGCGGGCGCGGACGGCACAAGAGTAAAGATCCCGTGCGGGCCACGTACCTCGACACGGTCACCGACTTTCAGGACCGCCACACGCTGCGAAAACTCACCAGCAACTTTGATGCCAAGTTGGATTGTTTTTTTGTTCGACGGAATTGAACAAAGCGAGTACGCGTTCGCGCGCCACAGTGTCCCATCCGAATTGAGGAGTCGCAGCATGACGAACTGGCCCGGTTTGTAACCGAAAACCTCGCCGCTTTCAGGCGCAAGGTCAAGTACAATGACGTCCGGCGCTGTGTAGCGGAGTGATTGGACGCGAAAAGGGAGGGGGATCTTTTTCATCATACGTGACGAGTATACACGGGAAAAGGGGGTCGGTACAGTCCATAGTCCGCGCATATTGAGCGATGGAACTTCGAAAGCTAGGCAAGAAGGAGGAAAAGCACTTCTCTACCGATATACCCATTTGGCTATAAGGCTTGATTGAGATAACGGCGTACACTCGATGCATCACCCACCTTGAACTTCACCGCTCCTCTCACCCGCTCCCCGAATACGAGTTGTGCGGTCATGAGCACTCGCAGGTGCTTCGTGACGCATGGCTGGCAAATCCCAAGTCGCTGCCGTAATTCGACGCCCGTATACGGGCGATGCACGAGGAGAGAAAGGATGAAGAGACGCCGTTCATTGGCAAGTCCTCGGTACAAGAGCGCCCTCGCTCGGAAAAACGGGTGTGTGTGCATAGAAAAAGATGACGGTTCATGCCCGTCATAAAACGATGGTATCGTAAAGATGACGACTCGTCAAGGAAAAATCGATATGCACATATAGCCAAAAGGGTATATGTCTTTGGGCATCAAAACCCCGTCCTTCTTGCAATCGAGAGACGGGGGTGATTTCGCCGAGAGCACCTACAGGAAGAGTGGCAACAGGACGAGTGTGAGGGTCGACAGCAGCTTGATCAGGACGTGAAGCGAGGGACCGGCTGTATCCTTAAACGGATCGCCCACGGTGTCACCAACAACCGTTGCCTTGTGGACATCTGATCCTTTCCCGCCGAAATTGCCCATTTCAATAAACTTCTTCGCGTTGTCCCACGCTCCACCGCCATTGTTCAGCACAAGAGCGAGAAGAACGCCGGCGATCGTGCCGACCATGAGCGTTGCGCCGACTGCTTCTGCCTTGAAGAGCAAGCCGACAACAATGGGGACGACCACTGCGATGACGCCAGGTAAAATCATCTCCTTCAACGCGCCTTTCGTCGTGATGTCCACGCAGCTTACATAGTCCGGTTTTTCTGTCCCCTGCATGATGCCTGGATGGTTCTTGAACTGGCTGCGCACCTCATTGATGATGTAGTACGCGCCACGGCCGACCGCGCGTATGGCCAGCGCAGAAAAGAGAAAAACGAGTGCTGCACCGATGAGACCTCCGACAAAAACCGTCGGTTTTGCCAGGTTGATGCTCTCAAGGTGCGCATCCGCCATGAATGCAGAAAAAAGAAGGAATGCTGCAAGCGCCGCCGACCCAACTGCATAGCCCTTGGTCAGCGCTTTTGTGGTGTTCCCGACAGCATCGAGTCGGTCGGTAATCTTGCGGGTTTCTGGAGCTGCGCCGGACATTTCCACGATGCCGCCGGCGTTGTCGGTGATCGGCCCGAACGTGTCCATCGCAAGCACATATCCTGCCGTCGAGAGCATCCCCATGGTTGCAACGGCGGTGCCGTAGAGGCCGCCCTGGTCCAGACCGCTTGACTTCCCGAGAAAGTAGGAACCGAGCAGCGCGGCGCTGATGACAACCACGGGTGCTGCCGTGCTTTCAAGCGCAACCGCGAATCCCGAGATGATGTTTGTTGCTGCGCCGGTTTTGGAGGATTCAGCAATCGACTTGACCGGGCGATAGCGGTACTCAGTGTAATACTGGGTCATATAGAGAAATGCGACGCTCGTCAGCACGCCCACGACGCCTGCGGCGAAAAACCACGTCCAGTATTCTTGCATCAACCAGTAGGTCGCACCGCCGAACCCGATCATGGCGACAAGAGCGGTAATGTAAAACCCGCGGTTGAGCGCCTTCATAGGATCCTCCTCTTCCCTCACCTTCACGGCCGAGACGCCAAAGATCGAGGCGATGAGGCCAAAGGCGCGCGCCACAAGCGGGAAGAGAATACCGCCAAGCCCAAAAACCGGGAATAGTGCGATACCCAAAATCATTGCACCGATATTTTCCGCTGCGGTGGATTCGAAAAGATCGGCACCGCGGCCGGCACAGTCCCCGACATTATCGCCGACAAGGTCGGCAACGACCGCGGGGTTGCGGATGTCATCCTCTGGAATCCCGGCTTCGACCTTGCCGACGAGGTCGGCGCCCACATCGGCCGCTTTGGTATAAATTCCACCGCCAAGCTGGGCGAACAGGGCAACGAGCGACGCACCAAACCCAAATCCGACAATCGTCAATGGGACTTCTGTCGGATGTTCCATGCCACCATAAAGGACGAAAAGCCCCGCAACGCCAAGCAGCGAGAGCGCGACGACAAGAAATCCCGCGACGGCACCGCCACGCATCGCGACCTTGACCGCAGCATCAACGCTGCGTGTCGACGCTGCAGCTGTGCGCAGGTTCGCCCGGACCGAGATGTACATGCCGATGTACCCTGCGAGGCCTGAGAAAAATGCGCCGACGATGAACGCGACAGCGGTCTGCCAGCCGAGTGTGAGAGAATCGGTAAATGCGTAGATGGCCAAGATGATGGCCGCGCCAATGATGACAATAATTGTGATGGTACTGTACTGACGCTTCAAAAACGCCATAGCGCCCTGCTTGATCGCGAGCGCGACTTCCTGCATGCCCGGCGTCCCTTGATCGCTTCGAAGCACGAACCGGGCAAACAGCAGTGATGTCAAAAGGCCGACACCGCTGAGAAGAAACACGAGTGGAAGCATAGCAAAAGGATAAACAGTGAATGAGAAGAAAACAGGGTGCATGACCAATGCGACCCATGCAAAGTGTAGCAAAGGCCTGAAAAATGGCAAGATGCCTGAGCGAAAGATAAAAAAACCTCCCGGAAAGGAGGGCTACGCCGCTTGTGCCGGCCGGCCAACGCGGATACGTCGATAGCGAATCTTGAGCAGCTTGATTCGGTACCGCAAACGGTCGCGTTTGATCTTTAGAAAAAGGGAGGCCTGAAGAACGTTCCCGCCAGTCTGGGCAAGGGCCTTTTCGATCAGCGCTTTCTCAACGCCATGCACGATCGAGAGGTAGTCGATACCGTCTTCGGGGAACGGCTGCGAGAGCTTTGCATGCAGACGGGCGGCGATCCGAGATGAAGAGACATGCACCGGAGTACTCCTTTTTCTTGCGGAAGGTACGTGGGAACACGCTACCCTAAAACGGACTCCATGTCAACACGACAGCCTCCTCCGCACCAGACGCTTGCGCTTCGGTGCTGGGTCGAACAGCAGCGGTTTGAGGAAACGGCGAAACCACCGGTCCCTATAGGTGTGGTTGCTTTCTTGCAAGAAACATTCCCCGTTCTTGCTTTGGGAATTTTTCAAT
>CAZCGY010000027.1:9260-13111 GCA_964498355.1 uncultured Gammaproteobacteria bacterium
GTGGTTGCTTTCTTGCAAGAAACATTCCCCGTTCTTGCTTTGGGAATTTTTCAATCGCATACCGCAGCATTGTCCGCGGCATGTGATAGGCATGCCGTGTGAGAAAAGAACGTTCCATTTTCTTGTCACGATCTCCTACTTCCCGTAACATCCACCCGACAGCTTTATGGATGAGATCGTGGGGGTCAGCCAAAAGCGCTTTCGCAATCTTGAGGGTGTCATCGAATGCACCGTGTCGGATGAATGTTTGGGTCGCAATGATACTGATGCGCCGTTCCCAGAGGTTCTTGGACTTCGAAAGGCGGTAGAGAACAGTCCGTGGACGCTTCAAGAGAAAATCCCCAAGAATATGCGGCGCGGATGAGTCTACCATGTCCCAGTTGTTGACTCGTTTTGCATTCGCAAGGTAGAACCGGGTGATTTTTTCTTTCTGTTTGTCGTCCGCCACCTGGTACTGGAGAACGAGAATGATCACCGCTGTAAGTCGGTGCTCGTGGTATGGGCTGTCCAGGAATGTCTGGATATCGGGCAGTGAAAGATCGCGGAACTGCCTCGCAACAATGCGCTGTTCAGGAACAGTGACCCCCAGAAACTTGTCTCCTTCGCCGTAGTGCCCCTTCCCTGTCTTGAAGAACCATGCCGAGGATTTTGCCTTGGTTGGGTTGGCATAGTTCGCTAATGCCCTGCGAACGTCACGGTGAGTGGACATAAAAACAGTATACCAGAGTGCGAACTGTTTCGTGCCTGAGTGCGCGAACGAAGTAAGTGAAGACGAAGGCCAGAAAATTCGTTGTTCAAATCGCGTGCGTCCACTTTCTCGGCGATACCGGAAAAGAAGCATTCGTTGTCGGTCCTCACGCTCTGTGTCGATGGCAACCCAATCGATGAAGAGCGCATTGCCAGTTTCATGTGGAAAATCCACAAGGGCGGCATCCGGTCAATTCCGGCTGAGACGTCCTGAATCAACGGTCTTTTCCCCCAACAGGGCTACCGAATGCGGGAGCTTTTTTCATTGAGCTCCATGGAGAGTGCGGCGCTGAGACGACAAGAAGAAAAACCGCCTTACTCAGGCGGGCTGTTCCAGGGACGAATCTTCGGTACAAAGATCAGGAAACCGACCATGACGAGGGCGCCGCTGATGGCACCATTTTTGACATTCCAGCTCAGGCTGTGGAAGGGTTCGGCGCCGATTGCCTGAAGTCCCATTTCTGTAATGAAGCTCAGCGCACCATAGGTGACCGCTGCCAGGACCGAGCCGAAGCCGATCATCAAGAATGTACTGAGAATGTGCGCCAATCTGAACATCAGATCTCCAAAGAACGGGGTTGATCCGATCCTCCATACTTTCGCTGGGGATCGCCAGAGATTCAGGCCTCACCACCTACAGTGATCGCAAATCGCGGCCGGCAATCATATATTCTTCGCCGGGAATCTGCTCCACGGTCTTGGGAAGAATTCCCTTGAGGTATGCTTCGCCGTTGCGATATTCAAGCGCGTCGATGGAGAGCCCGTCAACTTCGGCGAGTCGCGCATTCACAAAATCCTGCGCGGCCTTTGCGATATCGGGATAGTATTGTTCCGGGACGGAAAGACGCCCCACTTTTGCCGACTGGAGCGTGAGCGCGACGGACTTCGGGCCCGTGCGGACGATGCCGACCCGAGCGAAGACCGGCGCCTTAATGAACGGCGTAACGAACGCGGAGAGTTCGACGCCGCCGTCAATGACGCGCACGTGAATATCCTTTGCATATTTTCCTCCCTGAGTATATTGCTGGATGAACGCGGTAATCTCTGCGGACGAATGGACATCGTCAATCGGTACGCTTCCGCTATACTTCTTCTTGCTCATGCCCGACCATGCCGCGGCGTCACCCTGAAACGTCATCGGGTTGTCCCGGATCGCACTGGCAAGATCCGCAGCAGTCGGCCGGACGCCAAGGTCGCTTGCTTTGTTCGTTCCAAAGAGAGCGGAAACGACCGGTATCTGGTAGACGCCCGTATATCCCAAAGCGAGAATCGGCAGGACAACAAGAAGCAGGATGAGAATGATGAGCGTCGTGCGAAGACGGTGTCGCTTCTTTTGGAGTTGGGGCTGTGCTGGTTGATCCATGCTGGCCGGGATTACCGATAAAAGTTCAAGAAAGTGCTCCTCCCGCGATACCGGAAGGATCTGCGGGACGAAGACGGATGAAGTATAGCAAAAAAGAGCGATGAGGTGGGGAAGAACAAACGCCCCCGCATCCCGTCAACCTCAGGCCTTCGAACCCCCCTCTTTCGTGTCTGACACATCTGCCTGGCCGAAGTCCTGACGCTTTTTCTTATCAGTGCCTGAGCGGTCCCCGAGCGCAGCGAGGGAGAAGTCGAAGGCCCGGGTTCACAACAAACACCCCCGGGGGTATGCAGGGGTGCTTGACCGCGAAAAATGGTTTCGGGGATTTCGGCTACATGCCGAATCCGTGGCCGCGGAAATGATGACCGCCCATGCCCTTCATGGGCATCTCCTCCTCACGTTCCTGGAAGAGCTTCCATTGCTTGTCGGCTTGTTCTTGCGTGAGATATCCGACCTTCACCATGTCGTCGAGACGTTCCTTGATTTGCTGATCACGGCTTGCCTTGAGCTTGTCATAGGTCACGCCGTGCTCAGCGGCAATTTGGTAGAACTCCTTGCCGCCCTGCAATGCGCTGGTAAGTTCACCGGCAGTGATGCCGAGAAGCTCTGCCGTCTCATTGACCCGTTGCTGATGGTGGGCCGCCATTGGCATGGCGGGCGCAGTCGTCGCCGCAGCAGTAGTCGCCACCAACGACACCGGCATGTCGACGGTGGACTGCGATGTTGCCGCGAAGACGGATGTTGCCGCCCAGATGCCGATTGTGAGGATTCCGGCGCCGAGGGCAACCAGCCCAATGTTCGCACGTTGTTTCATGATGCTCCTTTCGTTAGTGATAGAAGGGAAAGAACAAATCTCGACCGAGATATCCACAGCATAAATCGGGCATCTGAAAAAATGCTTAAGATAGAAAATATTGAATGATCGGTCCGCTGAGCGGACTATCGATCAGGCTGAGCGTGGTCGAATTTACTGAACGCCGCACGAACCTTTTTTGAGGGGAATTTGTAGCCTTCTCCGGCAGGCGGGCCCCACCATTCGGCGGGGTAAACTCCAGGGGGATTTTCGGGGGATTTTTACACAGCATATGAGCGAAGCGAGTTGTGCGGGGCCGCCCGCCTGCGCCCGCCGCCCGAGGGGTTCGTGCCCCACTCTGCATGGCGCGCCGCTCTTGTGAAGGGTGTGTCACTTAGCGTGAGGCGTGTCCACCAAATTGTTCACGAAGAGCTGAAAGAATTTTTCCAGTGTATGATGGCCGCTTTGTCGAAAGCTTGCGGAACTGGAGCGAGGCTTCGATAATTTTCGTCTGGATTTTTAAGGCCTTCGCGGTCTTGACGGTCCATTCACCTTCGCCGGTATGAGCAACGGTTCCACTCACTCCCTTGAAATCTGGGCCGTGGAGTACGAGGCCACTCCGAAGCCATTCCATCAGCCGAGATTCAATGACGCTCCCGTGATTATACACCTCAGCAACCTTGGTGAGGTCTAGTTTGAATGAAGATTTCTTAAGAATCGCAAACCCCTCGGCCAGGGCCTGCATCATGCCGTACTCGATCCCGTTGTGGATCATCTTCACAAAGTGTCCGGCACCATGACCTGGAAAGAACTGGTAACCATCCGGCAGAGCAAGATCGAGAAACAGATGCTCGATCTGCTCAACATCCCGCCGCTGGCCGCCAACCATCAATGACGGTCCGGAACGAGCTCCGCCCGGGCCGCCGGAAACACCTACGTCAATGAAGC
>CAZCGY010000028.1:0-2466 GCA_964498355.1 uncultured Gammaproteobacteria bacterium
CTGCCATATATCCTTGCCTCGCAGGAGATAGTAGGTAAAGGAGGAAAAATGAATCGGGTTGCTCTTGTGCCACACCCACTGCCGAACGCCGTAATTCCCCTGGCGATCATCACGAATGCGCTCCTGTTCGTCAACGATGGAACTCATATCGGTGATATAGCGCGAGAAAGCTTCAATGATCGCGTTGAAGTTCTCGGCCCGTGCAATGGTCGGATCGTTTATCTTGCGTATCGTTATGGCATACAACGCATCTCCCATCATCTGATTACTGGGGAGGTCGCTCCACCGAACATTTTCGGTTGTTCGAAATTCCGCTAGCTGCCCTGACTCGTCAGGAAATGCACTTGTTAAAGGAAGTTTCCCCGGATGGGAAAACGTTAATGTTCCATCGGGAGTTGAGTACGTCTGCCACGCCTCTGCAACTTGGTTTGTTCCGGGCCGATTCGGACCTGCATTTCGCACAAGTGAGCAACTTGAAAAAACGGTGGCGAGGAGCAGCACAGGGAATAAATGAAATGTAGATTTCATTGTCGTAAGTGTAGCACAGAGAAAAAATAGAGGTGGAGCGATACATCATCTGCAACTCCACCTCACAACACGTTACGGGCACGTGGTCCGCCCACTCGGTGGCAGCACAAAGGGGTTTGTCGAATAGTACACACTACCAGACACGATGCTGGCAAAACCCGAGATCCCGGTGAGCGGCTGTGATACTCCATTTCGCTTGATGACGAAGTGGATATGAGGGTACGCCGGGCGACCGCGTTCCGGACCAGTCCACCCAGTTGCGCCCGCATTTCCAATGACTGTCCCCTGAAGCAGAACATTGTCAGGGGAAACGAAGTATCTGGGGTCGCACTGCAGGTGGCAGAGCTCGGATGTCCAGCCGTTCCCGTGATCCATCACCACCATCCAGCCGCACGACGTGCTCCACTTGGCAGACTTGATGGTGCCCTATGCCGGCGCCAGGACCATGCTCCCCGTCGTGGGGCCGTCGACACGCGCGAGATCAACCGCGTGATAGTTCTGGTAGGTACCGTTCACATGATACCCGCAGCCATACCCGCAGACGATCTTCCACGACTCAGGGCCGCAGGCATTCGCAAGGCCCCTGAAGGGCCACTTAAAGTCTGACATGGACTGCGGATTCGAGGAGTACCCTCCCGAAATCTTCGGCAGAGGTTGTTTGGGCTGGGTTTCTTCCCCCTCACAGGAGCAAGGGTCATTCGGATCCACGGGGCTTTCGTTGTTCGTGCAACCAGCCGCTAACAACACGACCAGAAACACGCCGATGGAAATTCTTTTCGGATGCACGATCGACCTCCTTCGACTGACCGGTCTTGCCAACCAATGGTTGTAAAGAACACCAAACCACGACGAAACAGAGGTCCCGTCGTCGACTGTTCACCCCGCCGTAAGCGGGATGACACTTCTGATGATACAAACAAAGAGCCGGTGGAAAACCCGTCTCTTTTTCCTACTCTCAGTGTAGACCGGCGGTGCGCTGCGTCAAGGCCAACTTATCCACCTGTCGTCGGTTGTGTCGGCTTTGGCGAGCGACGGGTCAGCCCGTTTGTGATCCAGCTGATGGCCCAAAGGATGAGTGCGCCGATGAATGCCGGTCCGAATCCTTCCACCGTAAACCCTTTGACAATCGTGCTCACGAACAGGAAGAGAAACGCATTGATGACCAGGGCAAACAGCCCGAGCGTCATAATGGTCACCGGCAAGGTCAGAATAATGAGCACCGGCCGGATGAGCGCATTCACAATACCAAGCACAAGTGCCGCCATGAGTGCGGCATAGAACGATGAGACCGTTATCCCTGGCACAAGGTACGCCACGAGAATGAGTGCAAGTGCGTTGAGAAACCAGCGAACAAGAAGGTTCATGGGAGAACGTTAGCGAAAGCCCGCAAAGAATGTTACCACAACGAAGTTGAGAATGACCATGATCGCAAGCGGCGCAATCAGGAGAATACCGAACCACAGCGTGCTATTTTTTTTGTTGCGAATTCCGCGGGTGATTTCAACAACGCCCGCAATTGCGGCTCCAAAAACAACAACCCCGACAAATGCCAAAACGATGTTCATTCCTCCATGTACACTACCATACCCCAGCCATCTACGATAGAAATCGTCATGACCCTACATGACGCTTCCGATAACGACAAGGTTGAGAATAAGAACGAAAACGGGAATGATCGCGATCACAAAGAAAATGAGCGCACCCTGGGCGAATCGCCGGCACGCTGGCAGAAAGAGACCAGTGAGGGTGAGAACAAAAAGAAGCAGAGAGACAACATACCCGGCGTTCGTCACCGTGGCGCTGACAAGCCGCGTGCCGGACGTCACAACGACGAACGCAATCATCGCGCAGGCAAAACCATAGACACGCGACTGGAAGAAATTGACTGATTGTATCTGTGGTTGGCCCATGATACCGGCATTAAGGAATAAATGAGAA
>CAZCGY010000028.1:2476-12927 GCA_964498355.1 uncultured Gammaproteobacteria bacterium
AAGGTGATGATAAAGCCGCGAATGCGAAGTTGCAGTGGTGAGAATGTTGGGTCGTTAATCATCGTGGATCCTTAGACGAAAAACCCAATGATAAACGTTATTGCAACGACAAAGAGCGCGCCAATCGCCATCTGGCGCCTCTTGAAACCGAGAAGAATGAACGGAACAAAAAGTGGGAGAAAGGGCCCGGACATGACGACAATGAGCGGAATATTGGCCACACCAAGATAACCACCGTTCAACAAGCGTAAGATGATATAAACGGAAAGAGCAATTGCGGCGCCGAGGAGATATTGTTGCTTACGTGTGATAACCATTGCGATAGGAATAGTAGGTGGAAAAAGTCAAAAAAGAAAGGGGCATTTGGCACTCAATGCCCCACTGTAGCCAACACGCGGTGCTATCCCTTGTGCCAGCACCGACTATGCCGGATGAGCGGACTGCAGTTGCGCCCGTTGATGCAGTAGTTGTCGTTCGGGTAGCCACAGAGCCCAAACACGAGCCACGCGGCATTGCAGTCTGAGCCGGGGAATCCAACCCATCTGCTCGTGCGACACCCTGAAAAGCTCCAGAGTCCGTTGTTGTCAATGCAGGCAGTGCAGCTGCCGCAGACCCCTTCAATGCCGTTCCCTTTGGCTCCATTGTGGCGCATGACGCATCCCGCCTTGGCATACTGAAATCCCAACTGGAGCTCGACTGAGCGGTTAGGATGCCGAATGACCTTGACGGGCGGCGGGGCTTTGACTGCCTGACCATCAAACAAAAGCTGGAGCGAATCCATCTTCATGGATGCTGCGTCAGTCGGAAGCTCGAAACTGGAATCCATTGCCGGACCAACTTCGACCTTCCCTCGAATCACAATGCCCAGCCGGCGGTCAGGGTACGGGAAATGCCACGTGAACGAACCGTCTGACTGTTGTTCGAACGTTGACCCGTAGTACTCCAGGCGCTCGCGATCCCGGCGCGGAAGAGCAAGAAACTCTTCCTCCGGGATATCGGTCATCAGTCCATAGACGTATCCTCTGGCTTCGTCGTTTTGCCGTGCCGACGATGGCCCGATAGGATCCTTGCCCTTGCTGCAACCCGCGCAGACGAGAAGAGCCAAAAGGGCAACGGTAGAACGGTACATGGTCATGATCCTGCCTCCAGAAAAAAGGGTCCGATTCTTACAAACAACTGTTTCAATGAACAAAGGAGTATGGTCTTTCCACTCTCCCACCTGCCCGCAAGCATCCGTCCTTCCCTACAGCTTCGGCCCCAGAGGACGTGAGGAGACCGAACTGCAGGCCGAGAAGGAAAGAGTCACAGGCAGATGGGAAAAGAAAAGTTGGGGCGAGCCGCGCTGCGCGGCGCGCCCACGTACCCGTTACCCGGGGTACTTCGTGGTGATGAAGGTGATCGGCGCACGGAAGTTGGTTCCCACACCCGCGCACCCGGGATCAGATGCAATCCCCCACCCGCTGCTGGGAAATTGCGAGGTCGGACCAGGCCACACGCCGAAGTGCAGATGGTTGCCGCCTGAGTACGGGCCAACGGTACCGAGGTACTGACCTGCGGACACGGTCTGGCCGACCCTGAGCGAAGAACGAATGTGCCCGTACACGGCGCAAAAATGCGCAGGGCACATGGGGCAAATTCTTCCGGCCGGATCGCGGAACGTGTGCTCGATCACGAGCGCACAGTTGCCGGTGCCCCAACTGTCGGCACCGTCGCCGCGTTTCACGATCGTGCCAGCCGCGACGGCATAGATGGGCGTTCCAACGCCGCACATGATATCCGTGCCGAGGTGCCGCTTATTCGGGTAGTAGTCCGCGCCACACGTGTACCAGTTCCCGTTGCCAGACACGGTCCATCCAACCGGGTAGTAGAATCCTGTTGACGTTCTCGTCAGCCCGGTGGTGACGGGCATCGGATGCTTCGTGTCGGTCATCGACGTATCATCGTGACCACTGGGCGACACTGGTGTTCCCTTCTGGTCAAAGCAGCCTGAGAGGACGAGTGCCAGGCCGCCGAGGGATACGACGATGAAACCGATGAGAACTTTCGCCAAGATGCGTTGCTGCATCTTGCTCACCTTCCTGACATGGAAAAGGACGTTCTACAGGAGAAGGGAATTTCCCTTTCTCCCATCTGCCCGCGTGTTCCATCCCCGCCTCGACCCGGCCCAAGAGGACGTAGTGGGCCGGATCTAAGGACCATGGGGAGAGAGACGGGCAGGTGGGAGGTTTCGACGAAAATGCTTTGCGCCGACTTTGGAAAACCCGCTATCGAAAGAGCAAAACGAGAACGTGTAGCGGCCAGAACAGGACTGTCAACAGAAGGTAGAAAATGCTGAAGAGGAACCCCGCGACATTCTCGGGTACATCGCCCGCCATGGCAGCAAGATTTGACCACGGACTTGCCTGCGAATCGCGAAAGACGATTTGCATGGCAGCACCAATGAAGAGATACCCGAGAGAGATTAATAAGATATTAGTTGAACGTTTCATACTTTTCATCATTGAAAAGTGGATGTTATGATAGGAGCGAGTTGTGCATGGTATCTGGGCTTTCAACATCCCACCCTACACACATCCTCTAACTATCAGGTGGTTGCCAGACATAAAGTATATTCATTGGCGCGAATCGTTACTCACAAAAACCTTTTTGCGCAATGGAATAATGAAAGTCAGCTATTCCTGCCTGCAGCCCCGTCATCGTCCGAACAAAAGTGCCGGTCTTTTTCATAATACCGATCGTCTGTGTATCCCAGCCCTCTTCCTCATTTTCAAGGGTGATGTAGTCATCCGATTCATACGACTTACGCAACGCAACGGACTGTGAGAAGTAGCTTGTTCCAAACCTTGGTTGATCGGTGTCGAGACTGGACAGGGTAAATTCTTGGACCTCGTGCCATGGAAGAGAAACCCCCTTTCCTTTTGAGTGCGTTGAGTAGAGAATAGAGCACATCAAAGAGCCCTTGTATGTGAAATCCACAACTGGCTTAACGGTTTTTACATCAAACCCAGCCAGTGGTGCGGAATTATATACAAGAACTGCAAGAACGATGAATTGCACGACAAGCAGCGTCACGAGTATGACGACAGACCAACGAATGTGCGCATTCAGCTTCATAATCATTCAATGAGGTTACTCGTAGGAGGACCGAAGAAAGAAAGATCGGGTGCCCATACCGAATTCGCAATATGAGCACCCCGACGAACAGCAAGAGCGAACACTGTCAATAGCGAATCCTCGCCCGCACCCAGCTGGCGATCTGCCAGTCAGGGTACCCGCAGTTTCGCCATGTGTACAGCCACCTCTTTTGGACCAACTTCCCGACTTTTTTTGACCAGGACTGACGACAGGTATGGTAGTCCCACCATCCCTGGTAGCCCGGGCCATCCCATGCAATGCCGCATGCCCCACCGATACACCACCCACCATTACAAGCGCTGCAATTGGGGGTTGGTGCCCAAGCGTCGAGGATTCCATCAAACCTCCCCGGCGAAGTCTCATGGAAGCAGACGGGGAGGTAGAAGGTTACCGCCCATTCGTAGTTCCCGCAGTACCACCCGGCTACCTTCTCGACATACGATCCATAAACGTCAATCTCCGTTGCGAGCGAGAAACCCGCGGGCGCTGCCTTACTAACAGCGCCGTTCGCGAAGGTGACGTAGTACCACTGATCATCGGTGATGACGGCCTGGACGCTGTCAAAGGGGACCTCTTCCTTAAGGAACACCATCTTCTGGACAGCAAGAATGTCGGTGTCCATCAGGCTGAATGCTCCCATTACTGCTCTGGCAGCAGGATGTTCCCCCGGCCTGTACTGAAGCTGCTCTTGGTAAACTTGGGAGGCCCGCTCGGGTTGGGCAACGTGTTCATCTGCACAGCCCCCAAGGACGATGGAGCCGAGAAACGAGCAGCATGTTGCGATGGCCAAGAGTCGCGGCGACATGGCAATACCTCCTGGAATGGGATGGTTGGTGATGAAAAGAACTGGTAGTGAACGTGGGTTGCTTCGCTCTCCCACCTACCCTCGCTGTATTCCTTCCCCGAGCATCGACGTAGAGGACGGGATACGGCCATGCCGGGGCGACCAGGAACAAGCATGAGGGCAGGTGGGAGACCGGAGGGTCTCCCGGTAGAGAGGGGCCCGAACCCTCCTCCGGGCCAAGAAAACGCTATGAAGGAGCGCCTTCAACCGTCACTTCTTCCTCGACCTGCTCGGCCTTCGGTTTCGCAACCGGCTTGCCGAGCATGATGAGATTCGAGGCGACGATCTCGGGTCGTGAGTGCTTCAGGCCTTTCCGATCCTGCCACGAGCGGTTTGTCAGGCGGCCTTCGACAAACACCCTGCTGCCCTTTTTGAGGAACTTGGCGACAATCTCGCCGAGGTGACGCCAGGCAACGACGTTATGGAACTCGACGGCCTCTTTCATCTGTTTCGTCGCAGCGTCTCGCCACTTGTGGCTCGTTGCGACACCGAACGTGCTGATGGACTGCCCCGACGGCAGTTGCGTGCTTTTGGGATCCGCCGTCAGGTTCCCGATGAGCGTGACCTTGTTGAGGTTCATGCTGGTGATGAATAATGATGCCGGCCCGTCACCAGGTTCTCCACAGAACTGCGCGACGGCGCTCTTGTGCGACGGCGCTCACTTCTGTCGAGTTTTGCAGGAGCGTTTCGTTTTTCTTTTCAGTGAGCGACGGCTCTGCTATATGCGACGGCGCTACTTTCTGTAATCATTTTAGCAATCATGGCTCTGATGTCAAGCGGGCGAGTCATCCAAAACGTATTGCTGAGACCTGTTGATTCCGGAAAGAGTTCCCCTCCCTCCAATCAAACCCTCAAGCGTTTTGCCAATGCGGATAAAACTTTCTGGTGTAGTGAAAACAAGGAGCCAGCAACACAGCAACTCAAAAAAGTCGCCTGAGCTCATAGGTACCCTACTTTTCAATGTACGCACCTCAATTTGACTAAATATTAATAAGATGTAGTATGTTGTCAAGCGTTGATAACAGCTAACGTCTTAGGAAATATGCTTCATCGCTTTCTGTTTATACAAACAAACAATACGGCCGATATTGCTTTGGGCTTTTTTGTTGTTACTCTTTGATGATACGTCACTGACCGTCGTGAATATTGTCATCACTATTCAACAAAAAATATGACTGTGGACAAACTGGCGCTGTTTGGACTCTCTGACAAACAGGCAAAGATCTATACGACGCTTCTTGAGCTCGGCAGCTCAATCGTGACGGATATTGCACAGAAATCCGGGATCAACAGAAGCACGACGTACGTCGTGCTCGAGGAACTCGTGAAAAAGGGATTGGTAAGTATTTCGGAAGAAAAAGCAAAGCGTCAGTACACTGCCGAAGCACCCGAGCGTCTGATTCAGTTGCTCGAGGAGCAGGCAAAAAATGCTGCAAAAGCGGTCAACATGGCCCGCCAGGTTCTCCCGGAACTGAAGTCACTGTATACCGGAGTCGGAATAAAACCACGTGTCAGTTTTTATGAAGGCGTCGAAGGGCTGATCAGCGTGTATGAAGATACACTCACGTCGACAGAGACCATCCGCGCATATGCCTCCATCGAAAACATGCATGCTGCGCTTGGCGACTATTTTCCTGCATACTACGAGCGACGGTCGGCCAAAGGCATTGCCATTCGATCGATTCACCCGGATACACCTGAGGCGCGTGAGCGGGTGCAGCATGACAGGGAAGAGGCGCGCGATTCGGCGCTCGTGCCACACCGAGAGTATGACTTTTCGCCGGAGATCAACATCTATGATAGCAAAATCGTCTTCATGTCTTTGCGCGAAAAGTTCGGTCTCATCATCGAGAGCGAAGAGCTCGCACAAGCAATGAAAAAGGTGTTTGAGTTGAGCTGGAAGGAGGCCAAGCGTTTGAGCGAGAAAATACGGTAAACTCTATGCAAACGACCGTCGGCAAAACACCACTTCTCCCTCTCCCCGACCTTGACCCCGCTACGCCGTTCCGCAATGCGTACGTCAAAGACGAGAGCCGCAATCCCTCCGGATCCATCAAAGACAGGAGGAACCTCCACATCGTGAATGAAGCGGTGCGGCTTGGCGTCGACAAACTCGTTCTGATCACGTCTGGCAACAGCGGATACAGTTTGGCAACCCTCGCGAAAGGTACACCGCTGCTTGTCGTGTGCATCGTGGATAAAAATATCGACGTAACCACAAAAGACCTGCTGCGGCGAGTCGCATATCAGGTCATTGAAGTCAATTTGCAGCATAAGATTTTGCGGCCCGAGGAAGTGATCAGTTTTGCACGCGAGCGAGAGGACGAAGTCATCTGGGAGGTGACGAATGGCTACGAACAGGCCTATGCGACGCTTGTGGCGGAACTTCGCCCATTAAAACCGGACTATATCGTAACGCCGGTGGGGAGCGGTGAGAATTTTGTCGGGTTCGTGAACGGTGTTGATCTCTACCGGTTACCGACAAAGGTGATTGGTATCGGCGTGCAAAACCAGTCCCACAGCATCGCAGATAAACTTTACACCCCGTGGACACCTTACAATAAGGCCCTGACCATCATGCAGAAACGCGGGCACGTCGTGTACCGACTGAGCGAAGATGAAATACGTCTGGCGTACGACCGCATGAAAGACCGTTTGAGGTGTGAACCCTCTTCTGCCGTTGTTTTCGCAGCACCCGACAAACACAACTTTCGACCCGAAGATGTCATCGTCTTCATCAACAGTGGTCAATCACCAACGCTTTCGGCAGCGCGCAACGTCGTCAAAGGGCGATTCCCTTAACCGCTCGCAAGTACGAAAGAGCATAAACCAAAAAAAGCATGGTTGTCACCCGTGCTTTTTTGGCAATGTGTTAGTGCATTCCGCTCACGCAGAGAATATTTCCCTCGCTGTCGCGCAGCCACGCAGACGACATCCCGCCCATACGGGCGATGTGATTCGCGTCGGTCTTCATCTCATCCATATCATAGTCCTCGAACTTCACGCCTTTCGCCTCGAGGGTTTTGACGGTTGGCTCCACATCGCTCACCGTGAAGCCCGCAATGGTGTGTACGGCTTTGCCCGCACCCTCCGATGGATAGAGCAGAATCATCGTCCCCTTGCCTGCCTCGAACATGGCCCCCTGTGATCCCCAGTCGTCCGCGGCTTTAAGGCCAAGCGTGCTCTGGTAAAACCGCTTCGCCCGGCCAAGATCGGCACACGGAACAACTGCATTGACCGCTGCTGTTCGTAACATTTTTCACCTCCTTATCTCTTACTGATTTAGTATGAGTAGCAAGTGTCAGGATACATGAACCGTCGGCATACCGCAAAAGAGGACCTGGATTACCCAATTGGATAGTAATTGACGGAATGAAAGAAAAAAGGTATATTGAGCATGTCCTGTAGCCCTCGGCGGTCAGGTACTGATGTAAAAACGTACCGCCAGTCCTTGGCAAGATGGGACATGTTCCGTTTCTTTTCCTGCCGCACCCGGTAATGGGTTGAGCACAAAGAACCAAGCACACACGTCCATGGGGAGCAATCCCTAAACCTGCAATGCTGGGATCTTTGTTCCCGGCCTACCGATGCGGCGGGCTTTTTTTATATTCCAACCGCCGCCATACATGGCGGTGGAAGGAAACGATGGATGCGCGCTAGCTGACCATGGCTTTGCGGCGCTCCAAGTCGACCCGCGTTTTTCGTTCGAGGCAAGTTCTGCAGATATGCGGGCGCCATGTGGGGCGGCCGCATTCCAGACAGAAGTGCGTGCGGGCATTGATGATGGTGAAGTTGTGTATTTCTTTTTCCATAAGATTTTTGAGTAGCTCGTCGCGCGTTTTCATGACTCCTCCTCCTTCAAGTGTCATGGTACTGCCTCGTTGCGTGCTCCCTGTCGACCATCAGGAAGCGTACGACATGAGGTTGCTGCTCGTGTCCCAGCGCTCGCTCCACAGACAGCAGAGCAAAAAGGATGCTAGGGACAAACCGGCTGATGTCACGAAACCCTCCTGACGATCCTTGCAGCGCTGTGCAGCGCCGCAAGCATGCTGTGCCGTGCACCGGCAATTGCCGGCAGCGCGGACCACGCCGTCCTGTTGTTTACGTGGTTCAGGTGTTTCGCAGAATCAACTCCCCGACCGAGCAGCAAGCTCATGGCGAGGTAAAAAAAGACCAGACACAAGCTTGTGGGAGTTCATCTTTTTTTCAAAGATCGTTCCCGCAGGCCCGTTCCTGGTCAAAATCTCTCGCGCTGCTATTGTGTGAAAGAGTCGATGCTTTCCGTCCAGCCCTATCTTTGCCTAATCTCACTCTAGCCCGGTAGCAGTTTCTGTCAAGCAGGTTATCCACCGCTCAATCACAAGGCGGTTTCTTCGCGAAAAAGGAGTTGCAGCGTGAACACCGTCGGTGTTCACCCCCCCTGATCGCTGGACCTCCGTTTGCGGCGATACCTTTGGTAGGAGTCGTCGTGGGCAATGATATCCTCAAGAAGAATCTTGCGCAAGAAATCGGCCTTTGAAAGCGGCGTATTGTGCGTTTTCCAGTGGAGATAGCGCTCGATCTGGGGCGTGATGCGAAGGGTAAACTTGATGGACGGCACCTCAAGATACTCAATCTCCCCGAGCTCCTGCAGAAAACCGACGAGAAGTTGTTCCAGCTGCGCAGGAAGATACCGGGCAATCGACAATGTTTTGGGGAGCTGCTGGCCGCCGAAAGTTTTCAGCGGATTCCGGTCAATGTTGCCTTTCGCGGTGAGAAGCAGCGCCGGCCGTTTCTGCGCAATGGCATAGGCAAGAAGATAGCCCACTTCAGGGTCCGGTTCTGTCCCCTCGATGACGATTGCGGCAACATGGTCAAGCAAGGATTGCCCCCGCTGCTCAAGCTGCTTATATGAATCGGGGAAGGCCTCTGCCGCATCCATGTTTTTCGTGACGACGTCAACGCCGGCACGACGGAGAATATCAGCAATGGACCCGCAGTTCGCGGCCAAGACCGATGATGATGATTCCGGTGCGTAAAAATAGACCTTCATGGGTGGTGCCCCCCGGCGATTTGCTCGCCCGCAATATTCGTCTTCAGAAGAGTTTGCAGCCGTTTTCCGCTTTTTGTCTGCCCGAGCGCCCACATGAATTTGACGAGCGCCATCACCTGCGTCACGCGCGGGATCGGCAGGTATCCCACCGGAACACGCACCGCACGCCACGGAACGGCATATGCCAGCGGCAGTTTTCTCGCTTCTGCTCGTGCGCGAATCTTGGCCAACAGCCCCTGCGGGACCCCCTGTGACTGCCCGCTAACGAGAATGCCGCTGATATCCGGCACATCGAGCGATGAAAGATTGTGTTCGAGAGCCGTTGGTATGAGCGTGAGCTGGACGACGCCGGATTCAACCGCAGTGGCAAACAGGGATTTCCCGACCTTTCGATGTTGGCGATGGTTCGCAAGTTTCAGGCCGAAGTCAACACGGCCAAGCGGCTCCACGCCGATGCTTTCGAAAAGATTCGGCGACGGTTCCGCCTGGCGGACAACCGTGCCGGCCCGAAGCAAGCGGTTACCGAAGAGGACGACGATCTCGCCAAGATCAAGGGTCGCAACCTGCATGGCGTTGACCAGATTCGCGCGGATACCAACATCGCTTCCCCGCACGTCTTTTCCGGCACGATGCGTTGCAGGCGCCGACAGTTCCGAAGCGCCAGTGATGATGATGGGCTTCCCGCACTGTCGTACCATGAGCGTCAGCGCAGCGGCGGTGTAGGGAATCACATCAACGGGCTGCGTCACAATCACGCCGTCGACCGTTGCAATATGCTCCTGAATGGCAAGGGCAATCCGCTGCCACCATTGCGGTTGGACGTCGAATGCGTTGCCGGAGAGCAAAAAAACAGGCTCGACATCCGCGAGAATGGAGAGCTCCGGCACCTGCTGCAGCCATGGCCGAAGGTCCTGTGCCTTTTCAACTGTTCGGACATTGCCGTCACTGTCAAGAAGGGGTGCCCCTCCTGCAAAAAGTAAGAGAACTCTTTTCCTCTGGGTCTTCATTGGAGTTGCGCGACGGCGCTCGTCTCGGCGACGGCGAAGAAAGCATAGGCCGTTTTCGGCTCTCTGTCAATCCCGATTCCCCCGCGACATGCCAACGGTGACGCAAAAAGAAAAAGGCCGTCCGCGGCCTCGCTCACCCAATGTAACGATAGGTTGTTCCGTCAGGACCGACGATGTAGACCCGATCTTGAATGCCGTCCTTGCTGCCCGAGGACTCGCTTGGTTGCGTCTGCTCACGTTCATTGAGCCGCTCCCGCGCCGCGGATCTGGCCTCTGCTTCAGTGTGGTATTCACCGGGCAGCGGATACCACTCCGATGAGAACGTATCAAGACCGCGCAATCTCCACATAACGATCCGCCTTTCGTTGTGCGATGATGCTCCATCAAGAAATCCTGGCGGTCAACGCTCAGCTGCTCCAAATCAGCCGCCAGC
>CAZCGY010000029.1:0-2471 GCA_964498355.1 uncultured Gammaproteobacteria bacterium
GTGAGCCGCAGGGGCACGATCCTCAAGATGAGGATCCAAACGAGTCGAGCCATGAGTTCGGCTCAAGGTGGTAACGTGCCTCACCGGCACGTCCACGTTCTTTCAAGCCCGCTCATGGACGAGTGGGCTTGCTGACTTTGGCCCGTTCATCCGTCTTCATCCCGCCATATGGCGCGCAGAGTCATTGTTTTTGGTCCAGCCGCTTATCCATCCAAACGGTCGTGTGTCCCTTTTTCATGCCCATTTTTTCGAACAAGGATTGCACGGCAGCCGAGTCAGTATTGGCAAGAGCGTAGATGTACGCGATGCCGCGCTCGCGCAGACGCCGCTCAATATCCACGTAGAGTTTTGTACCGACGCCTTTGCCGCGAGCAGCACGATCCACGGCGATATAGATGATGCACGCCGTGGGTTGTGTAAGGATTTCCGGGTCGGTGATGGTCGCGTAGACGAAACCGACTGGTTTGCCGCGCTGCTCGGCAACGAGAAAAACGCCGTCCGGATTCGTCAGGGCTCTGCGGAACTCCGGCGGGTCGGCGAACGCCTCGGTTGCGCTGACTTTCAGTTCCGGCGTTGCGAGACCAAGGGCATAGAGCGAATCGAAGTCCTCGGGCGTCGCCGCACGGATGACGATTTCAGCTGTCATGATGGACATGTTACGCGTCAGTCAATACACAATGTCCCGGGTCCGGGGTTTTGCCAGGCGATGCGCGTGATTTCTCCTGCCGACGTCACCAAGTGGATTTCTTTTGTCGGCTTGTGGTCGCTGCAGCCGAAGCTGTTCTTGCGCACCACCTGGACGAGAAATCCATTGTCCATTGCCCTCACTGTACCTTCCAGAACACCAGCATTGCTGATGACCAGATCACCTTGGGTGACACCGATGAACGAAACTGCCCGCTCCGTCGTTTGGAGGCCACCAAAGCGCTGCAGCAGCTTCTCGCGTGAGTCAATCACCCGACCGTCCACCTCAAGCCAGAAGCCGACCCGGCAGAGGCCGCCACCACTGCGAAGATAGGTGCGGGCTTCATTCGCACCGCAGTTTTCCGTTCGCCGTTCGATGATTCCAGGTCCGAACCCGTCAAGCCGTCCGGACGCTATCGGCTTCCAATCGCCCGTGAGAATCGTCGTCCTGTCGATGCCGGGGAGCCACTGGGTGTAGACATCGTTCTGTGCCGTTGATGGTGTACGTTCCATAGAAAAGAACTTTACCGTTGCGACGGCGACAAATGCGATGATGGCCGCCCCCGCAAGAAAAACCCAGGAGAAAGCAACGGCTGCCTTTTGTTGTGGAATAGTTCCGGCCATAGTTTCTTTTTTGCAGTATACACCACCCGTTTTTCAGGGTCACGGTTGGGCTCGTTGTATCCCCTCATCCTGCGTTCATGTCCCAAAAAGAAAAAGGGCGGCGATGGCCGCCCCACATCAGTGGAGAACAACGAACTTTTCCGAGATCCGCTTGCCGCTGAACATCCGGCATTCGATGAGGTACACGCCGGACGGGAGCCCTGCCACAGGAACGTCCAGCTCCCGCTGCGCCGGGTGGTCAATGGCCCAGAGCGCACGCCCGCTTACCGAGATGAGCGCCACGTGCTGTGGCAACGGCCCGCGCAGCAGGCAGCGGAGCGTCGTCCGCGATGGATTTTGCAGAAGTTTCAATGAGGGTTCTGCATCCTGCCCATCGAGGGCATCAGTCGGCTCCGCGACGTTGAAGTAGAGATCGCCGGTGAGCACGATGCCCGCATCCCCGTATCCTCCCGCAGTGGCCAGTTCAGCGCGAACATAGCACGGTCCGGTCGGGAGCGATGACACGGGATACACCGCCGCGGGATTCATCCCGGCAAACGACAGCGCTATGCTGTCATGGGTTGTCGGCGTGAAGATGTGCAGCGTCGTACCGGTAAACGGGCCGAACTCGTTGTTCGACTTTCCCATGAGCCGGAGAACGCCGCCCTGAGCGGAACTGTTGCGCGAGCCGAACGTCGTTTCGAGCGCACCGTCATTGTTGCGGTCAACGCCGAACCTGCATGCCGGGCCGGATGTTGTGTAGCACACGCCGCCAAGCAGCGCGATGAAGACCTCGGGCTCAGAAAGCGATGGGAGTTCGACGACCGTCATGCACTTTCCCAGCGCATTGTTGTTGACGACGATGGAGGGGCTGTGATCCCGCTCAAGCGCGTAGGCATACCCTCCGTGGCTGTCGGTTCCGGCGAAGAGCGGCGCCCGACGAAGCGGCATGAGGTGGCGCTGCTGGCTTTGGTCCCGCCGATGGATGCTCTGTCGAAGATCGTCGAGCGCGGCCGGGTCGACCGTCCACGGGTATGGGTTGATATTGTCAGTATCGACCGGTTGCTGCATTGACGAACGATGCCGGTTCCATCCCTGAAAGCCAAGAAACGCTCCCCGTGCAAGCGCCTCGTCAACCTTTGCGTCCGTCCAAAGATATGAACTCACGTCAAGGCCCGGCAGGA
>CAZCGY010000029.1:2481-12617 GCA_964498355.1 uncultured Gammaproteobacteria bacterium
GCTGCCGCCCAGAAACCGCCTGCCGCCTCCACGACATCCGCGAACTGAGCGAGCGTCCACAACTGCGTGCTGCTGTTTTCGGCGCCGGGCAGCCCCTCGATGGGTGTGCGGACGCACACATTCGTCAGCGTGTGAAAGAAGCCGTCCGGAAAGTCATTGTCATCATCGTTGTCGATGTGGCCTTCCACTCCCGGGATGAGGAGAAAGGATGACGTGGTGTGCGACCGCGCGAACACCGTCATCGCCTCGCATTCCGCAGAAGAAAAATCGTACCCATGGTCTGTCCACAAGACGATGTCAAGGTCCACGCTCATCGCCGACGACGTGAGCATCTCGGGCGCGCCGCCCCACTCTCCCACATTGTCGGTGTAGAAGGAGTGGGTGTGCAGGTTTGCGGCGTACTGCCCCGCAAACAACGGCAGTGGTTCGCCTTTGATGACCTGGAAGTACTGGTTCTTCTCGACGAAATTGAAACATCCCGCGTCGCGAAAACGGACGTACCAGCGGAACTCCATCTGTTCGCCGGTGCCGTAACCGTCGAATTCCGGACGTGTCAGATCGATGTCGACGAGCGCATTCCAGTAGTCCGATCCGATCGGTGCGGAACACGGCGGCCAACTTGCGCCGTCATAGGCAAACCATGCTCCAAGGTCGTTTTTCGCGAAGAGCGTTACCTCTTCGATCCAGAGGGTATTTCCCTCGTTGCGATCCTTGATCTGGTAGATTGCCCGAAGCACCGTGCCGTTTCGAACGATCCACGGCATATCGCCGAACTCTTCGCCGGCAGGGGTGTTGGGGTACTGGATGTGCGGGGCCGGCCTGGTGTCGCCAGGACGGTCAGCGGTCACAATGACCATGCCGGGTGTCGCCGGTGCCGCAAAACCCAGCATTCCGCAGATGCAAAGTATGGAAAAGAACAGCCGCATAGTCACCTCCAAACGTGACGCTACTCTTCTGGAACCGGAAAGCCAACAAAGGGTGTTACATTTTCAGTGCCGAGGCCCTTGGCTGCCCAGCATACCCCTGAAATCTCTGGAGATATGGTTGACGGATCCTGCACCTATGCGGTAGGGTACTCCTGCGTTCACGAAAACGCGAGGTCCTTTGTTTTGGGGGTTGATGATGGGTGATCTGTGGCCTTCGGGGCCGTTCGGGCAGGAACAGGCCATTGAACGCATGCGGCAGCTGCTGACCACGCTGGTCGGGGAACAGGTGGCGCGCGAAATGATGGACTGCATGGGCGTCAAAGGATTTGTGCAGCGCGTGCTCCCGGACGACGCCGCCGAGGAACTCCGTGCGAGCGCCGAGAAAGGACGGTCGACGAATCTCGCAACTTTCTACAGCATCGAGTTTCCCAGTATTTCCACAAGAAGGAATCAGCCCGGGCGTCTTGTCCGGATTCAGGAGAAGTGGTAACGGCTCCACAATCATGTACTTTCGCGTGCTCCGCCCGGAGCATTTTTTGTTACCAAAACCGCCCCGATGTGCGACGGAGCGGTTTGTTCATGAGCGTATTTGACTCTTGCTACTTGGCAATGACGATTTTGCCGCCCAAGAGCTTCACCTTCGCCACATTGAATTTCGTGTCTTCCATCCAGTTGTTCTTTACGCCGATGAAGCGGAACATCTTTGTTGCCGTTTTCTTGGCCGCCTTGGCGACAATGGCAAGACCGGCGTCTCCGCTCTTGTACGGTTTGACGAACTTGATCGCTGCAGTTCCAGTCGCACCTTTCTTGAGCGGCATGAGCGAGCGCATGAGCTTGAACGTTTTGCCCGTGACGCGGAAAATCTCAACGCGGTTACCGACCTTTTGCCCGACGGCGAGATAGACCTTCTCACCCTGCACCGTTGCCGTGGCGACGAGACCGCGTGTCGAATACACCCCTCCCAACTTCCGTTTCAAGACAAGGACGCCCTTGCTGTTGTAGACGGCAACCACCCCCCTGACCGTGGGATCTTTCGGTATCGCGACCGTGAAACTTCCATCCTCGCCGAAGTCGTATTTTTGGGCGAAGAAGAGCCCGGTGTATTTTTTGCCGAGAGGAGCAACCAGTTTTTTCTTTCCATCAATGATGAGCTGGACCTTGCCCTTCCCCGAGAGAAGTGCCGTGATCACCGGCTTCACCGTTGTTGCGCCGAGCACCTTTCCTTGTGGAGCCGGAGTTGTTGGGGGAAGAACGATGACGGCAACCGGCGCCGCGGAGACAGGGGCGGCCTGGATGTTGTTGACGGTCGCAGTTGCGCTGCCCATGTTGCCGGCGGCATCCTGGAAGGTAAACGTAAAGCTGCCGTTCGATGTGAACGCATGAGTCAAGAGCCCGCCGTTATTCGTGACGGTCACCGGCTCTGATGGCGTCAGCGTTGCGACAACATTTTCGGTCGTGGTTGCGGTCGTTGAGTAGCTGATTGTTCCGGTTGGTGCGACTGAATCCACCTTCAAAGCCAGGGATTGCGTCGCCTCAACGTTCCCGGCGACATCCGTGGCGAAGTAGGTGAGCGTGTGCGTTCCCTCGGGTGCCGTGAGGGCTGAGGCGTAGGCAGTAACCGCGCCGCCGTCCCACGCATAGGAAATCGAGGCAACGCCAGTTCCGCCGACATCGTCGGTCGCCGAAAGGGTAATCGTCGGAGCGCTCGTGTACCATCCATTGAGCCCGTTTGGAGCCGCTGGCGCAACGACTGCGGCTGATGTCGGGGCGGTGATGTCTGCAAGTTCCGCAATGATGCTTACGTCGTCGAAGAAGGAGTACCAGCTTGCGTCAAACCAGACCTGGCTTTGCAAGATGACCTTGATTCGATGTCCTTTATGTGCCGTGATATCGATGCCCGCTTGTGTCCAAACCGGCGTCACGTCTGTTGCATTCAAGTCGTACGACGCCCAGACCTCCGCAGGATTATCGGCGTTCACGAGTTTGATGGACATCGGTGCGTAGGAGTGCTTGTACCATGCGGTGAACACGAGAGAAGTTGCATGCGCAGGCAGGTCGACCGTCTGTGAAACCGACCATGTATGCACGCAGTCAAGTGGATTCGGACAGAAGTTTTGGAGCATTTTCACGCCCTGGGCCCCACCATGCCAGACGGTTGGCGACCAAGTGCCAATCCTGGCAGTATCGCCTGCCCAATCGCCGTTATTCCCCAGCTCAAACCCACCGTTTTTGATGAGTTCCTGCGGGGCATAAGCATTGGCCGAACCGGCTCCAATGCCAAGCGCACCGACGAGAAAACCGGCGACAAGGGCAAACTGTAGAACACGCTTTGTCAATTTCATATTCACTCCTTCTCTTTGTTAATAATCACAAGAAAAACTCTCATCAAAAACCTTCCTCCTTGAGTCCTCCTCCTCAATGGGTGTCGGAATACCTTGCCATAGCTGGCAAACGCTGTCAATTTCGGGTTTTCCCCAGTTTATCCGCTGGGTTAAATGTAGAAAAAAGAGCGCCTGCGGATCATGTCCGTGCGCTCGTGTGAAAGAGCGTCGCTTAGCGAAGGTTCTTCATGATGGTCATGATGAGGTCGCCGAACTCCGAAAGGCACTCCTGCATCGATGCGTAGAGCAGCTCGATGGGGTAGATCTCGGGCGTGCTGTGCTCCTTCCACTTCGTCTGCACTAGGTGCCCGAGATACTTGTGCTCGAGGTGATGGCTGATCGTGACGTGCTCATCCCACTTCGTCGCAAGCGACTCGGATTTATCTTGACCATAGTCATTATTCTTTGCTATAAAAAGGGCACTGCTTCAAAAGAAAGGGGCTCCGACTATGAATCGGAACCACGTCGATGCAGGAAAACCTGCCGAAAGTCGGCGGTACACCCGGACCAGCCCTCCCCTCACAGAGGATGAAGCGCGGGCCGGGATCGAGACTCTCGATGCCAAGATCGATCAGATCGCGGCGCAACTCGAGTCGATCGATCAAAAGCTGTTCGCAAGTGAGAAGGAATTCAACAACTGGCGCCAGCGGGCAACCGGGTCGCTCATTCACACAAAGAAGGATCGGAGATTCCTGGAGAAGTGGCTTTGGGACCGCAAAAAGGATGAAGCCGAGATCGTAGTGAGTGAACGCCGTGCGTTGGCTGACGAAATTTACGAGCAGGCAAAGCAGTTGGCCGAAGAGATTGGGGATGGATACGTCCAGCTCTTCACGGGCAAGCATCCACCAAAGGACTTGGCCGATCACGACGCACGACTGGCCATCTTAATCCCGATGAAGCAAGAGCTTCAGCGCGCATTTGCAACCGTCACACGTGCCTGGACCAAAAATGATTTCTCGGAAAAAAACTTGCCCGGGGTAAAAGCGCCCCTGCAAAGGCTGCTTTCGCAAGTCGAGTCGGAATTCTCGGTGATGCGTCATTTCCGAAATTCGCATCAATCCAAACTGCGCTCCGACTGGAGAAAAGCGTGCGCAATTGTGCTCGAACGGGCGCTGGCTGAAGGGATCGTTTTGTCTCCTGAAGAGCATCACGTCTACGAGCAACTCCAGGTTTTCCTTCGGATGAAAAGGGTTTGTTCGAAGGCGATCACGCGAGCCAAGAAAGCAGGATTTGTTACTCTTACACCCGAAGAACAATCCATGCTCGCCCAGCTCCGCGTAGACATCGAAAATGAACGGTAAGATCGTACAAGACTACCAGCCGTTAGTTTCAATAAGGCCATGGCCGATAAGGCCGCGGCCCTCTTTCTTCATATCAGCATAGTCCTCTCTGTCCGGGGCCCATGGGGGCAGGTAAGACGATTGCAGATTGGTGGGCGGACATGGACTCGAACCATGAACCTGCCGTGTATAAGACGGCTGCTCTACCAGTTGAGCTATCCGCCCAGAATTCACCTGTCCTCCATAGTCCGTAGGGAGAAAGAAGAAGCTACGCGGCCAAAACATCAGCACTGTATCCGATTGTACCAGAAAAGCAAGCAGGGGAGCATACGCCCCCGACCGGGCCACGAAGGATCCACCACTCCTTATTTTATCGCCGGTTTCGCGAGTTTCGAGTTTCCCCACCGCTCCGTCATGCGCAGAATCTTGCTTTTCACTATTCCTGCCTCGAGACCAAAGAAGAGCTGCACCCACGTGGCGTACTGGAACGTCGAAAGGATTGACGCGTAGACGGCGACGATAACAAAGAAGACCACGAGGCCCGCCGGGTTTGTCGGAAGCCCGAGCATAAACAGCGTGAAGACCAGAATCAATGACAGCACAAGATGGATGATGAACAGGAGGAAGGCAACCTCTATGCTCACGAGCCAGTTTTTGATGAATATTCTCCATCCATTGGCAAATGCTTGCCGCCAACGTTGATCTCGCACGGCGATGTAGGTTACCGCGTACTTGACGATGAATGACAGGATGACGGTCACCGGTACCAGGATAATATAGGAGAGAAGGATGTAGAGAGAGTTGTACACGAGCCCGCCGGTGCGGATATAGGCAACCGCGAACGGCACCGCGAGAACAAGCAGCATGAGCACCGTACTCCCGCGGAAGAGGAGATTCACCATGAAGACGCGCGTAAACATCTTCATGCCCTTCGCGAAGCTCTGCACGAAGTCCGTCTGCCCGCCAGTCAGCAGCTTGCCAAGGCCGGCGACAAGAGCGCCTTGCGCCGTCAGCACAAGCCAGATGACGAATGCAACGACGAGAAGCGCGAGAAGGATGACGAGGATGGAAAGCGCAGTATGAACACCGAAGAATTCCTGCGCGCCGGTTGTCATGTCGAGCAGCAGGCGCTTTTCATACAGGGCCCGGAGGAACCCAACCAGGGTTGACTGACCGCTCAGAGAATCCGAGCCGCTGAAAACGAGTTCATATTCGCTCGTACTCCCTGCGAGAACGGCAAAAAAAGCGAGCACCCACAAATACTTTGCACGCCAGCTGACTGTGAGCGCCTTTGCGATAATGTCTCGATACAGTGACATGATTCCTCCTTTTTTGTTCTTACGACAGCGTTGGCGCGGTCGCGGGTTTTGCCGAACCGCCGTGCGACAGAGCGGATTCGCGCTCATCCCCTTGGTGGTCGTGTTCTCTCGCAGGAATGGGTGTCATCGGTTTTGGCATACGCTTCGCGCCGAGCAAAGCGACGAACTCTTCCTGCTCGATCGTCTCTTTTTCGAGCAGCACCGCAACGATGGCATCGAGCCTCTTGCGATGCTTGAGGATAACCGCCTTGGCTGTTTTGAGCCCTGTGTCAATCAACCTTTCGACCTCGTGGTCGATCGTCTGAGCAACCTTTTCACTGTAGTCGCGCTGCTCCGTGATTTCCCGGCCGAGAAAAATCAGTTCTTCGCGTTCGCCGAACGTCCGCGGCCCGAGCTTGTCGCTCATGCCGTACCGCATCACGAGTCCGCGCGCAAGCTTTGTTGCCTCGCGGAGGTCATTGGATGGTCCCGTTGTAATGTCGTCGAAAATCTCTTTCTCGGCGACATACCCTGCGACCATGACGGCGAGATCGCTGACGAACTCCTTGCGCGATCGCAGATGCTTGTCGTCAGTCGGGAGCTTCAGCGTATATCCGCCGACGCGTCCGCGAGAAACGATAGAAACCTTGCGTACCGGGTCGCAATACGGGAGTTCATGCGCCACGAGCGCATGTCCGGCTTCGTGGTACGCGGTGATCCGCTTTTCGTCGGGGGAGAGGACATGGGATTTCCGTTCGGGCCCAAGCAGCACTTTTTCGATGGCGTCGAGACATTCAACCATCCCGATTTGCTGTTTGCCGTGTCGTGCTGAAAGAATCGCGGCTTCGTTGAGCAGGTTGGCAAGATCAGCGCCGGTGAAGCCGGGCGTTCGTTCGGCAACCGCCCGGAGGTTCACGTCGGCGGCAAGCGGTTTGACGCGGGAATGGACTTTGAGGATTGCTTCACGGTCTTCGATATCCGGTACGTCAAGCACCACGCGGCGGTCGAATCTGCCGGGGCGCAAGAGGGCCGGGTCAAGCACGTCAGGCCTGTTCGTTGCAGCCATCACGATGACGTTGGTCCCCTGTTCAAAGCCGTCGAGTTCCACGAGGATTTGGTTCAAGGTCTGCTCGCGCTCGTCATGTGAACCGCCAAGCCCGCTGCCACGTTGCCGACCGACAGCGTCAATCTCATCGACGAACACGATGCACGGCGCCGCCTTCTTTGCGCGCCGAAAAAGATCCCGGACTCGTGATGCGCCGACGCCGACGAACATTTCAACGAACTCCGACCCCGACATGTGGAAGAAGGGGACAGCGGCCTCACCCGCGACCGCGCGCGCAAGCAGCGTCTTCCCCGTTCCTGGCGGGCCGACGAGCAGCACACCCTTGGGGATTTTGGCACCCATGGAGGTGTACTTGCGAGGGTTGCGGAGAAAGTCCACAACCTCAACCAGTTCTTCCTTTGACTCCTTTGCGCCCGCAACGTCTTTAAACGTAATGCGTTTTTTTCTGTCCTGCGTCGGCTGTTCCCGTGCCGTGCTCTGCCCGAACGACATCGCACGGTTGTTGCTGCCCTGGATCTGGCGCATCATGAAATACAAGAAGAGGCCGATGAGCAGGAACGGCAGCAAGAAGGGGAGGAGCGTGCCGAGAATGAACATCATGCCCGACTGCTCCTTGATTTCAATATTCACCGCCGATACGAGTGTCGGGTCAACGCCGTAATTCTTGAGTGTCGTCGACAGTGAGTCCTCCGGTTCCTTCTGCGCTTTTGCCGTTGAATTATCCTTGTAGGTCACGGCGAGCTTGTTGCCATCCACGACAATCTTCGCCACCTCCTGTTTTTTGATCTGCTCGACAAGAGCGCCAAATGCAACCTTCTTTGAGGAGGTCAACGACGTGTTGAAGCTCGAAAAAATCGCCGCGAGCATCAAGAACACGAGGAGAAAGATGAAGAAGTTTTTGAGGATGTTGCGCATGAAGTTATGCGTGCGACGCAAGAGAAATCCCCTTGCACATTTCTCGTCGGAAAGCGGTCATCCGCCCCCGTTCTGATATTGCGTCAGGACTTCGGCGGATTCCGCTCTGCCGAAAGTATCCAGAGATGCCGCGAGTGTAAGGTGCGCGGAGGTTCATAGTATACAATAGATAGAGGGTTTTTCAAAACGACTCGTGGTATGGTCGGGTAGTGCCCTTTTATGTGGAGGGGCCCGACTTACGGCGCCTGTGCGTCAATGCTCGGTGAGGTTTTCTCTGCTGAACTCTGCGTGTCCGGGGTTGTCGTGCTCACCGGCTCTGCTGTCTCCTTCGTTTCGGCGTCCGAACTGCCCGCCTTCTCCTTTTTCTCGGGCACATTTTTCTGTTCACCGGGCTGCTTTCGTTTCTTCAACGACAGCCCGAGACGGTGGCTCTTTGCATCGATGGCGAGAATTCTGAACGTATAGCGGTTGCCGGTTTCCACGACCTCATGCGGATCACGGACCATGCGGTCTGCGAGTTCAGAAATATGCGCAAGACCGTGGATCTGTTCATCCAGTTCCACGAAGGCGCCGAAGGAATTAATCTTGCGCACCGTTCCCTCGACGGATTGTCCGACGTCATACCGTTCAACGGCGATCTTCCACGGGTCTTCACTGAGACGTTTGATAGAGAGCGAGATTTTCGTTCCTTCAATCGCAATAATCTTTGCCTGCACCTTCTCCCCCACCTTGACGTATTGCCTTGGGTCTTCAACGCGCTGCCAAGCGAGTTCTGAAATGTGCACTAGGCCTTCGAGGTTCGGGCCGAACTCTACGAACGCTCCAAAGTCCACAACGCCTGTCACGACACCATCCACGACGTCATCAACGTGGTAGGCCGAGAGAAGTTCCTTTTGCTTTTCCTCCATCGCCGCCTTTTCTGAAACAATGAGCTTGTCTTCCTGTTCGTTCAGGTCGATGATTTTCACTCGGAACTTCTGCCCCACAAACGTTGTGAGAATTTCCAATATCTTATTCTTATCGCCGCCCTCGACGCGAGGGTAATGCTCAGTCGAAAGCTGCGAGACGGGGAGAAAGCCGACAACGCGGCCAAGCTTGATCATCAATCCACCGCGGTTTGCATCCGTCACGAGCGCGTCAACTACCTCATGATCCGAGAACATGCGCTCGAGCTCTGCCCATGCCTTGCGGTGCCCGGCTTGCCGGAACGACAGTTCCATCTCGCCATTCTCGTTTTCCAGTTCAAGCACCGTGGCGCTTGCCTCCTCACCCTTCGTGAGATTTGAAAACTCCCCGGATTCGTCGTACAGCTCCCTTCCGCGGACAACGCCGGTCGTCAAGCCGTCAATATCAAGGTGCACCTCGTTTTTTGAGACGCTTAAAACGCGCCCGTGGACCACGTCGCCCACCTTCGGGATTGTTGTGGCCTGCTCTTCGGCGAGCAGCTTCGCCATCGGCGAATCGACCACATCGCTCTTCAGTTGTGCTGGCATACACGAACCTTTCACGTCCCGGACTCCGGTTACCGGAAAGGGGCGTGAAAACAATGCTACAGATATTTGGCCATCGTGTCAATGGGCAGGAAGATTTTATGTTGACAAATTGATTATTTTGTGATATGGTATACAAACAGAGAAGCAAGGAATGAAAAGAGCCCCCTCATCATTTCGAAAAAAATCGTTCTCCTCGCTCCCTTCTTCAGGCAGGAAGTTCATTTCGAAATCCTCATTTATCAAAAAGGCCATTCCCGGCATGCTCGGCAACGTCTATCGCGGTACGACCTCATCCGTCTTGAAGCGGAAAGCGGTGACAGAGATGTTTGGAGAAAAAATGAGTTACCTCGATCCGAAACGCGCCGGGAAAAAGAGCATACGATCGAAATTCCTGTCGCGAAAAGAGTTTGCCGGGCTCGTCTCAACCGGTCTTGAAAACATCAAGGAGAAAGGTATCCGGGCAACGACCAAAAAGACGTTCCGCGAGAAGAAGCCCGAAGAGCTTTTCAAACGCGAGGCGCTTGCCGAGTACAACGAAAATATCCGCCCGCCGGTCGACAGGGGGCCGACACGCGAAGAAGAACAGCTGGCAAGAGCCCGCCGGCGGTGGCGATCGCGCTCACTTGAATCAACGCCGTCCATCGGCAAGCTCGAGAGCGACCAAAGAACGCCGCGGCAGAAGACCATGGAGCGTATCGGCGAGATCCAGAAGATGGCGCGCGAAACACAAAAACCGTCGGCAGCCAGTCCAACGTGGCGGCAGCGCCCGGTATCCGG
>CAZCGY010000030.1:0-11628 GCA_964498355.1 uncultured Gammaproteobacteria bacterium
GGCGGGCCTTCGAGCGTCCCCAGGACGTCTTCCGCTACGTCGCGCTGGCCGCCGTCGCGGCCACCACCGTCAGCGCCACGATCGGCGTGGGCAGCCTAGGCCTGGGCGGCTCCGCGGACTGGAACCGCTTCCGGAACATCTGGCTGACCTGGTGGCTGGGCGACGCCGGCGGCGCCCTGCTGGTGGCTCCGATGCTGGTGCTGTGGGCCGAGCGCCCCTGGCCCGCCTGGGAGGCCCGGCGCTCTCTGGAGGGCGCCGCCCTCCTGGGCCGGGAGGCCAAGCGGGTCTACGTGAGCGACGAGGCAGAACAGTTAGTTTTATATGGGAGGGACGTGTTCTCTAAGTCCGTCACCAAGGTCGTCGGGGAACTCCAGCGGGGTGATAGGTGCCTCATCGTGAACTCCCGGTCTGAGGTCATAGGGATCGGGAGATCCAAAGGGCCCAGAGAGGAGGTCTCCATCGAGAACATCTTGGACCGGGGCTGGTACTTGAGGAGCGGAAGATAGTATGGTGCTGGAGAAAGGGGACTTTGTCAAGATCAACTACGTAGGGAAGATAAAGGAGAGCGGGGCGGTCTTCGACACCACCATCGAGAAGGTGGCCAAGGCGCACAAGATCTACAGCGAGAAGTTCCGCTTCAAGGCGATGCCCATCGTCATAGGCGCGGGCCATGTGATAAAAGGCCTCGACGAGGCGCTGGTGGGGTCGGAGGTGGGGGAGAAGAAGGCCGTCGAGATACAGCCCGAGAGGGCCTACGGGCAGAGGGACCCTAAGCTCATCAAGGTCATCCCCCTCAAGGAGTTCAAGAGGCAGGGGATGGCCCCGGCGCCGGGGATGCGGATCGAGGCCGACAACAAGGTCGGCAAGGTCCAGAGCGTGGGCGGCGGCCGGGTCCTGGTGGATTTCAACTACGAGCTCGCAGGGAAGGTCCTGGAGTACGAGGTGAACGTGGAGGAGAAGATCAACAAGACGGAGGAGAAGATCCGCCACCTCCTGGAGCTCCACTTCCCCTACTCGGAGCCCAACGACCACGAGATAAAGCTCGAGGAGAAGAGGGCCATAATCACCCTGGCAGAGGCGACGAAGCTCAAGGCCGAGGCCCTCCTGGGCAAGCACGCCGTGGCCAGGGACGTCTTCCAATTCCTGAACGGCGTGGACGAGGTGGAGTTCAGGGAGACCTTCAGGAGGCCGAAGCCGGAGGAGAAGAAGGCCGAGGCCGCGGGGAGCGAGGCAAAGGCAGAGACGCCGGGGTAGTCTAGGGGCTAGGCAGCGGACTGCAGATCCGCTCTACGTGAGTTCGAATCTCACCCCCGGCTTACCAAATACCCTTTTAAGCCCTGCTCCTCCAAGGGATCCCCATGAAGGTCGTCACCTGCCCCAAGTGCTTCAGGGAGGTCATAACGGAGAAGGGGAAGGCCTACTGCAACCACTGCCGGAGGGAGCTGCCGGAGTGCTCGGAGGCCGGGGAGGAAGGCAAAGAATAATCAGACGAACCACTGGCAGGAGTCGTCCTTGGCCCTGGCCTCGCGCTTGTGGTAGAGGCAGTAGCCGACCTCAGTCCCCAACTTCATGAGCCTGAAGTTGTGGCACTCCGAGCAGATCATCACCAGGGCGGGGAAGACTGCCGTCGGTAAGTTTGGAAGGGGCCGGTCCTGACCAAAAGCTTTAATAAAGGATTCGGGATATTACAGTAACCCCCCCAGGCGGGGGCAGGTCCGACTGAGAATGTACGAACAGTATGCCTTCCAGGTGAGGGAGGCCCTCAAGAAGCACCACCGATGGATGGACGAGTCCCTCACCCTCATAGCCAGCGAGAATGTGACCAGCAACCTGGTGAGGGAGGCCACCGCCTCGGACTTCGGCCACAGGTATGCGGAGGGGGCCCCGGGGAACAGGTTCTACAAGGGCTGCAAGTACATCGACGAGGTGGAGCTCCTCGCCATCGACCTGGCCAAGAAGCTCTTCGAGGCCGAGTACGTAAATCTCCTACCCCCTTCCGGCACCATAGCCAACCTAGCGGTCTACTCCGCCCTGGCCAAGCCGGGGGATACCATGATGGCCCTGCACGTCCCCCACGGCGGCCACATAAGCCATGCGGAGCTCTCGGCAGCCGGGGTGCGCGGGCTGAAGGTGAGGCCCTACCCCTTCGACGAGGAGCGGATGAGCATAGACGTGGACGGGAGCATCAAGGCCGTGAGGAAGCACAGGCCCAGGATCCTCCTCTTCGGCGCCAGCCTCTTCGTGGACCTGCACCGCCTGCCGGCACGACTCGCATAAGAGGCGGATCAGCCGCTGTGAGAGAATCCCGCACAACGTCGAGCACAGCAGGAACGGTTCGATTCCCAGATCAATGAGCCGCGTGATGCCGCTGGCGGCATCGTTCGTATGGAGGGTGGATAGGACGAGGTGACCCGTCAAGGCCGCGCGGATCGCCAGCTGCGCCGTTTCCTGATCGCGGATCTCTCCGACCATGACGATGTCCGGATCATGCCGCAGCATCGAGCGCAAGCCGGTGGCGAAGGTCAGCCCGACGCGAGGATGCACCTGGATCTGGGTCGCCCGGGGCAGTTCGTGTTCCACCGGGTCTTCGATGCTGACGATGCTCGTCTTGCCGGTGTTCAGCTTGGAGAGAAACGCGTAGAGGCTCGTGGATTTTCCTGAACCCGTTGGACCGGTGACCAGCAAGAGCCCGGTGGGTTTTTCCAACAACGCATCGACCTGCGTCAGCTGCGTTTCTGTGAGGCCCAGCTGGGCCAAGTGCAGGATGCGCGACGGCTCCAAGAGCCGAATCACCAGGTTCTCTCCGTGGAGGGTGGGCAGGACCGAGACGCGAAGGTCCAAATGCGCGGCCCCTTGGTCGAATCGAATCCGTCCATCCTGAGGCACGCGATGCTCGGCGATGTTGAGATTGGCCATGACTTTGAATCGGGAGATGATGCTGGTGTAGAGACTGCGCAGGTGCGGAGCGACCGGCACATCATAGAGCACGCCGTCGATGCGTTCCTGGATCCAGGGTCCGCGCGCATCAAGCCCGACGTGAAGGTCGGAGGCGCGATTGGCGCACGCATGTTGAATGAGTTCGTTGATGAGCTGTACTACGCCGGCGGATTCCTCGCGAACCGGTTCCGGCGCCTCACGCGCGACAGGAGTCGAGACGACGCCGCGCGGTGACACACCAGCCCCAACCCCATAGCATCGGCGGATGGCGTCAGCGATAGTGCCACCCTCGACCGCCAGCGCCTTGATCGGAGACCCGAGGAGCATCGGCAGCTCGTCCAGCAGTTGGACATCCAGCGGATTGGCCACGGCCAGTTCCAGCGTGCCCTGGCGCATGCGAACGGGCACGACGTGATACTGCTGAGCCACGGCGATGGGGACGCGCGCGAGAACATCCGGGTCGATCGTGGTGGTCGTCAAATCCACCGTCTCGATGTCCATGGCCGCGTAAAAACATCGGGTGAAGTCGAAGGGCTTGGTGGGGTAGTTGCTGGCCCCGCGATCCATGGCATCCTGAATGGTCCGACGATCGTCGAGGCCGCTGATGACGATTACGCGAAGGGCGGGAAACTCCCGTTTGAGTTGGTCGAGGAGCTCCAGTCCTGGGCGATCGGGCAGCCGCAGGTCCAAGAGGACAATTTCAGGCGTGACGATCCGAAGCTGTTCCATCGCTGTTTGAGCGGTGGCGGCGGTCGCGACGTGGCACCCCTTTTGTTCAAAGCAGGCCTTGAGAAGGTCGCACAACTCCACTTCGTCATCGATAATGAGCACTTCTTTCGGCATCCGCGCCCCTTTCACCTCGCTTCACAAAGTATACCTGACCGTAGGAAGGACCCCCCGTAATTGACCGTTCACCGACGATGTGTTAAGCTTGGGGCGTTCGTCATGCGTCGAGGAGGTCTTACATGAAAGAGCGAGTGGAACAGGTGCTCAGTCGCATTCGCCCGGCCGTCCAAATGGACGGAGGCGATATCGAGCTCGTCGACATTGTGGAAGGCGTGGTGCGGCTTCGACTCGTCGGGAGTTGCCACGGGTGTCCGTCATCCACGATGACGCTCAAGATGGGCATCGAGCGGGCCATCCGCGCTGAAGTGCCGGAGATCACGGGGGTCGAAGCCATCGCCGACTAGCATTCAGCACTAAGCACACAGCACAAAGCAGACAGAAAAACGCCTGGGAACGACTCTCAGGCGTTTTTATTTCTCGTTTCTGTGTGCCGAGTGCTTGGTGCTGTCTGCCGAGTTGCTTGCCGGCAATGCGCCCCCGCAGAATCTTCGCGTGCTCGGCTTCATCCGAGGCGATCTCTTCGAACCGCGCCATGAGCCCCTCCGCACACGGCCCCGCGAGGAAATGGTGGTTGACAAAAGCGCGGGAATCTATATACTAATTTCTACTTGAGACTCAGTCTCAACAAGCACATGAAGCGCTTCATCGAAGTCGAGCAGCTCCTCAAAACACAGGGCATCCGCCTGACGGCGCTTACGAGCAGCAAGTGGGGTGCGCGCCTTGAGATAGTCGTTGTTTTTCTGCCAGAGAACCAGATCTCCTTTTTCTAATTTCTCCCATTCATCCGGCAGCGATTCAAGAACCGGGTGCTCGTGAGCAAGATCGGTAAAAGCGTAGGACTCGTTCGACTGCTGAACGCCAAGCTGCATGACCGGTTGATACTCAGGGTTCTGATAGCGGACAATGACGGCCGCTTTTTGAAAGGGCCGGGGTGTTTCGACATCAAAGTAGAGGGGGGATTTGGTGATGAGTTGCGACACCCCGTTCTTTGCGTTGTTTTTCGGATACACGAAAATGTTTTCGGTCTCTTTTGAGGCAAAGTTGGTAATCTGGGGGTTCTCCTTGCCCACTTCGTACATCACCGTATACGTCCCAAGTGGAACGAAGAAAGCATAGACAAGCCACCCCAGCAGCACAACCGGCATCAGCCAGATAACAATGATGAGTGCGTTGATGTTTCTGTTCATATGCTCATGGTAGACTACCAGCTCATCTTACGTTTTGACCGGTCGAAAATCAAGGCAACACTTGATACAATACCATATTCTCAGAGAGCGTGAGCCGCTCCATGAGGGTCAAACCCATGCGTTCAAACGTTTTTTCGCGTTCCCGCGTCGGATCATCTGATCGGACGGCGAAGAAGTAGACGGGAACCCTGGCAAGGAGACGGCGGAAGTTGTTTTGTGCCGCCGCCTCATCATTCGGGAAATTGGCGATTACCTTGCGCTGAGGAAATACAATCTTGTCTGCAGTCCCCGCAAACACGACGGATGAAGGTTCGGTCGCTTCCACGACGCGTGCGCTGATGCCGGCGGCCTCCCGCTCGATTCGTCGAACCGTGATGAGCCCGTGGAGCGGGTCGAAAAGAACAAGCTGCGCCGATGCAAGCACCGTACCGGCCAGTACGAGACAGAGAATCGCGGGACGAAGGCGCGGTTGTATCAGCCGCCCGAGCTCCGTCAAGGCAATCGCACACCACGGGAGCATGAACACGAAAACCGGCAGCCAGTAACGGATGTACGAGGAGGAAAGAATGGCGCGATCCGCGTCGCCGAATTCCGTATACGTTCCGGAGCCGTAATAGAGAAAGAGCCAGCACATGACCGCAAGGAACAGAAACCCGTACCAACGCTGCTGGCGGGAGGTGTTGCCGGTGAGAAGTTTCAGAAGGAAGTGCGCTGCGCCAAGGACAAAGAGAATAGTGTACATCGAAAAATAGCGCAAGAAGTAGCGGTCGACCATAACCAGCGTATTACCGAGATCGATGCCGACGGGGAAAAATATGCGGGAAAGTTTATAGCCGAAAGACGCTGTAAACTCACCGACCGACGCGAGACTGATGACCGGACGGGAATAACCGAACGAGAACGCCGCGCCGTACAGGTAAATATTGTACAAAAAGATGGGGAGAACGGTCGCGAAAAACACTGCGCCGCCAGCAGCCAGTTGTGCCTTCGGCGTCTGCCGCCAGTGCGCGACGAGCAGAATGGCGACAAGAAAAGCGACCCAGGGAAGCTCAGAAGTTCTCATCACAAGAGACAGACCGATGAAAAACGGCCAGAGAAGCGCACTCGCCCATCCTCCGTGTTTGAGAAACCGCAGCAGAAAGTAGCTGCCCAGAATCAGCAGGTCAACGAACAGAATGTTGTGGAACATCGGCCTGCTGCTGTAGTACCAGAATGCCGGCTGAAAGAGCAGGAGGATGGCGGCAAGCAGCGCTATCCGGCGACCAAAAATGCCGGTGAGCAGTCGATAAAAAAAATAAACAGCCACCGCCGAGAGCAGCGGCGGTAAAAGCAGCATTGCCGTCGAGCCGAAAAATCTGCCAACTGCACCCGCAAGAAGGATGACGCCGTAAAAACTGCCCGGAATGATGTCGCCGCCCGCGATACTCGCGCTGCGAGGATACATCATGTTGCCCGCAATATGGTTGAGCGGCTCTGGAACTCGGAGCGGCTCCCCTCGTGCGAAACGCTGCGCGAAGAAAAAATTCACCGTTTCATCGGGCGACGTGAACTTCCCAAGGCCGCCCGTGGCAACCCAACCGTACACAATGAAGAAACCCACTCCAAGTATCATGAGAATGATCGTGGCGGTATCTGCGCGTCGGTGCGGTGGGGCCTTCATGTCTTGCAGCATACCAAAAATACTAGCTTTTCAAAAATGGGGGGCGATGGTAGAGTAAGACCTGACACACGAATCGCCACACTGTGAATCAAAAGAGCATGGCAAGAATTCTTTGGGTCTTTTTCTCCCTCATCTGCGTTGCGCTCCTTATCTCGCTCAGCACGCCGCTGTCCCTGATTGAGTCCGCACGAATTGCCTTCGGTTACGTGTTTGCCCTCTTCCTGCCGGGCTTCCTCTGGACTTTTGTGCTCCTTGACCGGCAACGGATCACGGGACTCGAGCGCTTCGTCTTTGCGGTTGGCCTTTCCGTGGCAATGGTCCCGCTCCTCATCTTCACGGCGAATCGACTCGGCGTGCCCACTACGCCCCTGAGCATCGTTCTCGAAATTTTCGGCCTTGTGGTCGTCGCGTGCTTGTTCATTCTGCGCAGGCGTCGCGACCAGAAAAAATTGAACCAGTCAAAAACAACGGCGTAAGTTGAAGGCGCATGTCGGGAAGAAAAGAAGGGCCTCTTCATGAGGTCCTTGCGAGACGCAGGCGGTATGTGCCCGGCCGTGAATCAGGGAACAGATGGGCCTGACCCAGGATGGCTCTCAGCCCGGCCATGAGCAGAGAGAAGTAGTTGAACTGCATACTCTGGCCGTGGGAGGAGACGATTTCCTGAAGCGTCAGCCATTCACCCCGGTCAACTTCCTGGTCACAATCCGGTTGACGCTCTTTGCCCGTGACATCGGCAACAAACAATGAACAGACAAACGGCGCCGTTGGTTCGGCCTGAAGATCCAGGATGGTCAGTTCGAGTGTACCATTCGTGATCGCCAAGGTGGAACGGTAGAGTTCAGGGCCGATGATTGCCGCGAGTGAGAGTTCGGCTCTTCTCAGAAAGAATCCGACTTCTTCCTCGACCTCTCGTATTGCCGCATCAACGAGATCGCGGTCGGTCACCTTGACGTGCCCACCGTGGTGACTTTGCAAGTTGCCCGTTGCCGGACCTCGAAGGCGCCGGGTGACGAGGAACTCCACGTCATCATCGATGAGACCCCTCACTGCAGTGACACCTGTCTTCGATCGAAAGAGAATGGTTGCAACGACGGTGTGGGCAACGGGATCTTTCCAGTTCTTCGTCTTTGCATCCTGTGCCTCTTTCGTCAGCTCTTCAAACACTTCCCACTCCTCCTCTGTAAACAAGGTTTTCAAAAGAACAACGCATACTATCACAGGTTCTTGGATATGTCAACCAGAGGAGACGGCTGGCAGCTCGTCGGGGCTTGACACTTTCCAAATTTCCTGTATCATGCTCAGCGGCACCTTTGAAAGCGGGTGGCCAGAAAGGAGGATTGCTGTGGCCAACAGTAATCCTGTCAGTCAGGTTCATTCCCAAAAGCAGTGTCCTCATAACAACTGCTTGGACCACGGTCCAGAATGGGAAAACACCGGCGAGCCGAAACTCGTTCCAGTGAAGGATTGGTGGACCGCGTTCTGCATGTGGATCCAGCCTATCCACTGCTGCGGCAAGAGAATGTCCCCATTTTGGAAAGTTCAGCCGCAGCGCTGCAAGCAGTGCGGAAGACGACACGACCTCTTCCTGAAGTACGTTGCTCTCTGTCTTTGCTGCGGACGACAGCAACAGATGATTGATGCAGACTAAATCCGTCCGGTCAGGGCTGCAGCCCGAGCAGCCCTGTTTTTTCTGCTCCATGCTTCTGAATCCCGCCATGCATCATGACAGTCGAGCGGGGGTTGGAATTTCTTGTTAGGTGTGCTAGCATTTACTAGGAAGTTGTTTGTTTTATCGTCTCCAACATGCGCAAACATATCCATACGGTGATAGAGGAAATTCGCACGGTCCTCTCAAAAGTCCAGGAAGAACAGATTCTCAAGCTCATTGAAGAGATTCGCAAGGCAAACACCATTGTTGTCTGCGGAGCAGGGCGGGTCGGCATGATGACCCGTTCTTTCGGGATGCGTCTTGGACATCTTGGACTTCGCGCCTACACCCTTGGCGATTCCACGGTGCCTGGATTACAAGAGGGTGATCTCTTCCTGGTCAGTTCCGGTTCAGGCGAGACAGAAACGATTTACCAGCTGGTCGTCATCGCGAAAAAGCACAAAGCAAGGGTTGCGCTCATCACCGGTAACCCGGAATCCCGCATGGGCAAGCTTGCCGACACGATCGTAGAGATTAAGGCACCATCAAAGGTCAAAGCGGTCGAAGGGTTCACGTCGGCCCAGCCGATGACGACGTTGAATGAACAATGCCTGCTGGTTTTTTTTGATGCGGTCGTCTTGGCGCTCATGGAGCATCTCGAAGAGTCCCACGACAGTATGTGGGAACGGCATTCGCAACTTGAGTAACAATACATGACTGTACCACAACGACCGTATCAACTTTCAGCATCCATCATCTGCGCGGATATGCTGAGCTTGCGTGAGACGGTTGAACAGCTTGAGCGCGGTGGCATCGACTCAATTCATTTTGATGTTATGGACGGCGTTTTCGTGCCGCGCTATGGTCTGCATCCTGAAATGCTGCGGGTGATTCGTTCAATCACCGACACACCGATCGATGTCCATTTTATGGTGGAGGATGTCGAGCCGTATATTGAGAGCTTTGCAAAAGCAGGCGGCACGATTCTTGTTCCGCCCGCAGAGTCGCACCGCCATTTGCACAGGACCGTACGGAAAATTCGGGAAGCAGGCGTCAAGGCCGGCGTACAGTTGAACCCTGCAACACCCTTAAGCGTGCTTGACTACATCCTTGATGACATCGATCTTGTGATGCTTATGGCCATCAACCCCGGCATTGTCGGGCACAAGCTCATCCCGCGTATCTTGGATAAAATTGCTGAGTTAAAGGAGAAAATCGGCGAGCGCGATATCATTATCGAAATCGACGGCGGCGTGAATCCTGAAAGCGCGCCGATCATGATTCAAAAAGGTGCAACGATGCTTGTGTGCGGCACCCAGATGATTTTCAAGCCAGGCGTCAAGTTGGACGAGAAGGTTCGGGAGGTCCGCGCAGAAATCGACCGGCAACTTTCTGGAAAGCAGTAACAATGCGCTACAAAGTCCTGATTACGACTTCGGGAACCGGATCGCGACTCGGGCCGCTCACCCAAAAGACCAATAAGGCGCTGCTCCCGATCGCTGGCAAGCCAGCTCTTGACCACATCCTCGACCGGTACAGCATCGACATCGAGTTCGTCATTACGTTAGGATACCTTGGTGATCAAGTCCGGGCAGCTTTAGTCAAAAACCACCCTGAACGAACATTCACCTTCATGACGGTGAATCCTTTTGAGGGGCCTGGCTCGAGCTTAGGGTACTCCATGATGACGGCACGTGCTGTGCTGCAAGCACCTTTTATTTTCCACTCTTGCGATACCATCGTAACCGACTCGATTCCGGCACCTGATCACAACTGGGTTGCCGGGTACCATCTTGCCGGCGACGTGAGCCACTACACGACCCACCGAACAGAAAACGGGCGGCTTCTTCATATCCAGCCCAAGGGCGCTCAGTCGTTCGATACCATTCATATCGGGATATCCGGCATTGCTGATTTTGCGTCGTTCTGGGAAAACCTTGAACGCCTGTACCATGAGCACCCGGAAGACGCGACACTCAATGACACCGCGGTCATTAACGAGATGTTGAAAGAAGGGAAAAACTTTACTATGATTCCTTTCTCCACGTGGTATGACACGGGCAACCCCCAGGCGCTCGCCGCCACGGAACGAGCACTTCATCGCCAGAATCAATGACACCATCCCCGACCTATAAGATTCTTATCCCCACCGCAGGCGTCGGCCCTAATCTCGGGGGCATCACCGAGTTCACGAACAAAGCCCTTATCAAAGTCGGGAAGAAGCCGACACTTTCGTATATTATTGAAGCGCACCCGAAAGGAACTCCGTTCGTCATCACCATCGGCCATTACGGCGACCAGGTACGGGATTTCGTCAGGCTCGCCTACCCCGACCTGGATGTCACGTTCATCGAGATAGACAAGTACCAGGGGAAAGGCAGCAGCTTGGCATACTCGATGCTGAAGGCGCAGGAGGTCCTCCAATGTCCGTTCATCTACCAGGCAGGCGACACGATTGTCCTGGATGCTGTGCCACCGCCGACCGAGAACTGGATTGCTGGATACCGCGGCGAGGGGTCCTCGCAGTACTCCTCGTTTGACGTCGTCGACGGCCAGGTGCAGCAAGTGTACGATAAGGGGACGCTCACCCCCGACTTCCTCCATATCGGGCTTGTTGGCATAAAAGATTATCAGATCTTTTGGAAGGAGCTTACCGACCTGTACGCCAAGCACAGAGAGAACGAGGGTCTGGGCGACATCCATGCGATTAAGCGCATGGTCGATGGCGACACGCCGTTCATCGTGCACGAAGTGCACAAGTGGTATGACGTTGGCAACGTGGACAGCCTAAACCGAGTTCGGGCAGAGATACCCGACTCTTTTCAGGTACTCGACAAACTCGAGGAAGGCATCTTTCTTTTCGATTCGTTCGTGGTGAAGTTCTTCCACAACGAAAAACATGTGCAACAGCGAGTCGCACGCGGCAAACTCCTGGGCAACCTCGTTCCAGCCATTGAAGCGACGGCAAAAAATTTCTACCGGTATCGCTATGTGCCGGGAAAACTTTTCTCCTCGATCGCAAACCCGCACAACTTTCGCACATTCCTTGAGTGGGCTGAGCAGAAGCTCTGGAAGGAAGTCAGAGAGGTGAGCGAAAAGGAATTTACTGACGTGTGCCTCGATTTCTTCCAGACAAAAACCATTGAACGTATACAGAAATTTCTGCAGACCCGCGGAGTGGATGACGCAACGACAAACATCAACGAGGAAGTCGTTCCTCCTGTGATGGAGATCTTGAAACAGGTTGACTTCGGATGGCTTGCGCGGGCCAAACAAAGCCAGTTCCACGGCGATTTGGTTCTCGACAACATCATTCAGACGGAGAATGGATTTTGTCTTCTTGACTGGCG
>CAZCGY010000031.1:0-11437 GCA_964498355.1 uncultured Gammaproteobacteria bacterium
CGGGTTTATTCGTCTCACCTCTTTGCACCTTATGGTCATAAGGTCTTGCCCGATCTCTCGCTTCGCACAGGATACGGCTTCCGCGATAGTCCGACTCGATAAGAGTTCCCTTGCCCCTGCTTCTCGATTCTTGGTGGCTCGTGAGAAAAAACGGGCACGTGCCCGTTCATCCTGCGACAAGAAGCGTTTCACTTTTTTTCGCGGAAATTGGCTGGTAGTACCACGAAAGGAGGATTGCGCCGAGGCGGCGATCACCCGTCCGCACCCAGTGCCAGAAAAGCATCTGATATTCTCTGTCAGCATGATCGTCGACGCTCCCCTTCGGAAAGCGGCTGCGCAAGCGCATCCCATGTCGCTCGATCTCGACCCAGTGCGGAAGCGGGCAGCATTGACGCTTCTCCTTGTCCCAATCCGCAACGCGGACGATGTGGAACAGCTGGCCATGTTGGTACAGCGCGAATGCGCGCTGCTCCTGCCATTGTGCCGGTGTGAGCACTTCGTGAAGCGGTCCACTGCTGACACACCAGAACGGATTGAAACCCTCGTAGCACTTTCCGCAACCACGGTCGTTTTTCCACGTGCGCAGCCACCGTCGCCAGACAATCGATCGTTCGATCCAGCCCAAAGGCCAAAGAAGGAACCACAAGAAACATGACACGTTCTTCCACCTCCACCAAAGAGTAAGCGTGCCGTACTTTACGCCTCTCCGGTGGTTTGTGTCAAATTGAGCAATGTCCTACCATGCCTTTTTCATGACCATCCCCGTGTAGTAATATGCAAGAATCTGGTCAAACGTCGCGATTTCTGCCATCGCGAGCGCGCCCCCTGCGGACATGCCGACCATGTGGTTGCCATCCAGGCCCAAAAGGTACCGTGAGTTTGTGCAGATGCCATTAGGGTCTGCGACGCTCACGAGGTACGGCGTCATCTCCGGCGGACCGCCGAACACGTCGGCGAAGTTGCGCGTCCGCCCGTCGGTACAGGACGAATATGCCGCGATAAGAACCCCGCCTGGATTCGACGGCGATACCGCTGCCGGGTGCGTCATGATAGTTCCGGCAGTTGCCTGTGCAGCTGCAACGACATTTGGTGCGCGCACCTCAAACCCGTATCCGCGATACACCTGGTCTGTTGTCGCGTTCACATGAAAGTTTTCCGCGGCGTGTTTCGATTTCGTCAGCATATGGAACGTGGCATAGGTGCGCGCGGCCGTCATGAGCGCCTTGAGGTACTCCGGCGGGCTTGTGTTCCCCGCTTCTGCGATGCCGCGGACGTACTGTTCCATCGGCAGGGAGTTGACAATCCATGTCGCACCGGTTGCGTCCGAATGACGAAGGGAGATTTCGCCGCGGAACCGATTGTCGTTCAGTTGCGTGTTCCATGAGGGACGGTTGTCAAAATTGAGCAGTTCGACTATCCCATCCTTTGACGCCGGGACAATCCGAAAGGGAAGCGTGCTGGATGCGTTCAGTGCTTCCGACACAACGCCGTACAGTCCGTTCGCATACGACAGCGTCACCTGTTCGTCTTTTTTGAATGTTGCGCTCGATGTACCGTCCACAAGAATGTCAAACGACCCGTCCACGGTGACAAGAAGCGATGCGGTCGTCTTGCGCAGGCCCACATCGACAACGGGTTCACCTGTTGCTGTTGGGGGCGGGTCGGGCGCGAGAACGGTAATCGGTATCGTGAGCGTTCCCCCGGGAATCCACGCGCGAAACTCCGAGACCAGCTGGAACTTCTCAACGTATTCTCCTGGCGTCGACGGGGCAGTGAGGGAAAAGCGAACACGTCCCAGCCGCCGGAACTTCACTGTCGGCGTTTCCAGGACCGCCGGACGGTAGGATGCCTTCCAGCTTGAGGAAGAAAATGCGCTTGTCCGGCCGATCGGATCCACGGCGTTTAAGGCAACGAAGTGCTCCCCCGTATTTGTCCACGATGTTGAACCGGTATTTTTGAGCACCGCCCAGTAGTCCACCGTTTCCCCGGGCTGGACGATCAGATGCTCCCCCGAAGAAGCAAGAATCTTCGCGCCAAACGCAGCGGGCGGCCGTTCAACCACCATCGGGAATGTCAATGTTCCGCCGGTAAGTGCGGTGCCTGACCGCGTCGTGAGCGCGAATGATTCTGTGTATTTTCCTGCTTTTGCCGGCGCCTGAACGGCAAACCGTATCCGCGTCGTTGAACCGGCTGGAACGTTCTTCGTGATAGTCATTGCCCGGCTTGCGGACTGCCAGAACGGGTGGCGGAAGAGTGATGCGCGTCCTCCGGCGTTTGCAGAAACGAGGACGATGGAATTCTTCTTCCATGTCGTTGTTCCGGTGTTTTGGATGTCTACCCACAGCGTCGTTGATTCCTTCGTCGTCAGCGTGATTGTGGATGCAATACGGCCAGTTTCTTTTGCGCCGATCGTTGCCGCCTGGCTAGTATGGGGGAATCCTGCCAACACAAGAACAACTCCTCCAATGAGGAGCCGGCGTAGATGTCGTGGGAAGGCGGAGAAGAGATACATGGTGAACATCGCCAAACAGTCCCATAAAAAATATCGCACATCGACTGATGCGCGAGAGGAGAGTCCCATTCGGTACGCTTGAGAATAGCATACTTTTCTCGAATTGTCAATGAAGAAGGTGCGTGGTAGAGTGTCTGGGAACTCAACTGCCTAACGACGGAATGTCACTTACTGCACGGATCGCACGCAACACGTTCGTTCAGGTCATCGGCAAAGCATCTGCCGTGCTTTTTGCCGCCGTCAGCATCGGCGTATTGACGCGCTACCTTGGAACGACTGGGTACGGCGAATATACAACCATCCTCGCCTTCGTCGAATTTTTTGGCATTCTTGCAGACCTGGGGCTCTATATCATCGCAGTGAAGAAAATCTCCGAGACGAAGGATGACAGCGGAGAAATCTTCAATAACATCTTTACCCTGAGGGTCGTCTCCGCAATCTTCTTCGTCGGGCTTGCCCCGCTTCTTGTTCTTTTCTTTCCGTACCCCCATGTGGTGAAGGTCGGCGTGGCGCTGGTGACGGTTTCCAATCTGTTTGTGACCCTCAATCAGCTCCTTGCGGGGCTTTTCCAGCGGCATCTCGCAATGGGGCGGGTCGCGCTTGCAGAAGTGGTGGGGAAGACGGGGTTCCTTGCTCTCATTATTGTTGCGGCAGCCCAGCGGTGGTCGATCTATCCCATTCTCGGGGCGAGCGTCCTCGGCGGCACAGTGCAGTTTTTCGTTCTTCTCGTTCTCGCGAGGAAGTTCGTCCGGATCCGCCTTCGGTACAACGGGATTCTGTGGGCGCAGATTCTCAAAGAGAGCTGGCCGATTGCCATTTCGATCGCGCTGAACCTCATCTACTTCCGCGCGGATACGATTATCCTTTCGCTCTTCCATCCCGCCGCGACCGTCGGGCTCTATGGGGCAAGCTACAAAGTGCTCACCGTGCTCATCGGCTTTCCTGCCATGTTCGCGGGGCTCGTGCTTCCGCTTCTCACGCAACACTATGCGGCGACGGACATGGAGCGATTCCGTTCCGTCTTGCAAAAGGCATTTGATTTTCTTGCCATGGTCGCACTCCCGATGGTGGGCGGCATCTTTGTGCTCGCACACCCGATTATGACGCTCATCGCCGGGAACGAATTTGCAGCATCCGGTTCTATCCTTCGCGTCCTCATCTTTGCGACAGGGAGCATCTTTTTGGGCAACCTGTTCGGCAATACCGTCGTCGCGGTGGGGCGTCAGCGCAAAATGATCTGGGTGTATTGTTGCGTTGCAGCAGGCTCACTCATCGGGTATCTTGCAACGATTCCGAGGTTTGGAGTATGGGGTGCGTCAGGAATGACGGTGGCGACGGAGCTTGCCATCACGGTTGGCAGCTTCTTGGTGGTTCGACGCGCAACGCATATCGGCCTGTCGCTTCGGTTGCCGCTCAAGTCGCTTGCCGCGGCTCTTGTGATGTCGCTCGCGCTTCTTCTGCTCCGCCAGGCCGGTCTGCCCGTTGCCATTGTTGCGGGCGTGCTCGTGTATGGGGCCACGCTGCTCCTCGTCAAAGGCATCAATCGCGAGATGATTCGTAGCGTTCTCAGGATGACATGAAACCCGTTCTCATTTTCAAATTCCCTTTTGCGTCATCGTTCGGCGGGGGTGAACACCACACCATCGAACTGGTCAACGGTCTGCGTGAAGCTGGAGCGAACGTTGATTTCGTCGGTTCCTGCAGCGTGCTTTTGAAAGAGTTCCGGATGCGGCAGTGGCCGGCCCGGCGGTGGTGGGCAGGGAAGGAGCCCGTTGCCATCTGGTCGCTGGCCCTGTTCCCGTTCACGCTGGTTCCGGCTTGGTTCGGCCTCTTGGGCCTGCTCGTTTGGTACCGGTTTCGTCGTCAGATAGGGACCCTGTACTGTCTTTCGCTGACCGAGAAAGTACTCTGTACTCCCGTTGCGAGGCTGCTCGGGATGCGCGTGCTCTGGATGGAGCATGTTTCGCCTCAGCGGTGGCTTTCGAAGAACCCCCTGCACCTCCTGTACGTTGTTTGGAGCCGGCTCGCGACAGTGATCGTTGTTTCGGAACATCAGCAGGGGGAGTTTGTACAACTCGGCGTCCCTGCCGGTCGGCTGGTCGTTGTACAGAATGGCGTCTCGCTTGCCCCCTATCGCATGGTGCAGCGCCGGACCTTCCACTGGACAAAACGCTTTCTTATCGGTACCATCGGTCGGCTGGAGGAGGAAAAAGGCACGACCTTTCTTCTCCAATCATTCCACAAGCTGCTCGTCATGGTGCCCCATGCGCGGCTGATTATCGTCGGCGAAGGGTCGCAGCGGAAATCGCTTGAATGGCTTGCCCGACAGCTTGGCATCGAGGGCGCCGTGCAGTTTGTTGGATTCCAGCGGGACGTTGCGGGGTGGGTTGCTTCGTTCGACTGTTTTGTTCTCCCGTCGGTTGAGCGTGAGTCGTTCGGCATCGTCCTCCTTGAGGCTATGGCGGCAATGTGTCCTGTAATAGGAACAAATGTCGGGGGCATTCCGAACGTTATCCAGAACAACCGCACCGGGATTCTTGTGGAGCCGGCGGACAGCGAGCTGCTGATGGGCGCACTCCTCTATATTTACCAGCACCCTGATATCGCCATGCATCTCGCGGCCAACGCCCGGCGCAGCGTCGAAGATCGGTTCACTTTGTCAGAGATGCTGCGGCGCCTTTTGGAGCTTTTTGCATAACAACCATGCTGTTCGCGTTACAAAAGCGAGAGCTTTCGCAGAAGCAGCTCTTCTTGATCGGGGGGGCGTGTGCCGTCATACTTGGCGTCGGGATTGCAGTTGCTTCCGCACCGATCATCCTTGTAAGCGTCATCCTATTCGGTTTTTCGGCGCTCGTGTTTGCGTCTCCGTTTTTCGGGCTGGGCCTCGTCGTTTTTTTACTCCCGTTCGAGCGTCTTGGTGCTTATGAATCCGCATTCGGCACGATCAGGCCGAGCCAGGCAATCGCGGCGCTGCTCCTCATCGCCTGGGGCGTGCGTTTTCTTCTTTCTCGGCGCGCAGCGCGTCCGAATCCCCTCATCCTCCCCCTCGCACTCTTCATCACCGTCAATATTCTTGGGCTGACAGTCGCCCAGAATCTTGGGTACGGGATCGCCATTCTGGTCGTCACCGCTTTTACCATTGCTTGTGGCATGATGATCCCGCAGATCGTTCGTTCCGAGCGCCAGCTTCGCGTTCTCATGGGCGTCCTCTTAGCCGCCGCCGCACTGACGTCGTTGTTCGGGCTCTTCCAGTTTCTTGGGGATCTCAAGGGATTGCCGGAATCCATCACGGGCTTGCGGCCGCTCTATACAAAAGCGGTCCTCGGCTTTCCCCGCATTCAGTCCACCGCGCTCGAGCCGCTCTATTTCGCAAACTATCTCTTGATTCCCACCTGCGTGCTCTATGCGCTGTTCCTGCGCAGGAAAAACATTGTGCCGTCATGGGCAGCTTTTCTGCTCCTCGCGCTCTTTGCGACGAACCTTGCGCTGACCGTTTCACGTGGCGGATATCTCGGTGCAATAGCCGGCATCGGCGCGATCACCCTGTTGTCGCTGCGCCAATTTCTTCGACTTCGCGTGCTGCTCTCGATTATCCTGGGTGTCGTATTGGTCGCAATCCTTGTCCCGCGTATCCTGCAGCTCGGCGATGTTGCCCGCATCAACGTCGAAACGTTTACGCGGCATGTCGGGGATATCTTTTTTGGCGCTTCTTTCGCCGAGCGGGCAGACACCGTCGAACAGGCCCGGGCCCTGTTCTGGTCCTCCCCCTGGGTGGGGATCGGGCCGGGAAATTTCGGTCCCGCTGTTGCGATTCATCCTCTCGTCAAACCGCCCGGAGGGTGGCGCATCGTGAACAATGAAACAATAGAGCTGCTTGCCGAGACGGGCATGTTCGGTCTTCTTGCAATCGTTGTCGTCGTCATCATACTTTTTCTTCGAAGCATGAAAATTATCCTGCGTGCCGGCCCGGCGTCGCACGCAACCGCGATCCATCTTGGGCTTCTTGGCGGATTGATCGGCAGTATAACCCAGTACCAGACGTTTTCTGTGCTCTATATCATGCATGTCTGGGTTCTTGTCGGTCTGCTGGTCGCGGCACAGAACATCCTGCTCTATGGCGATGACCATGCCTGATATTCTTGCAATGATTCTTCTTGCCGCTTGCTACGGCTTCATCGCGTGGAGGTCGCTCCCGCATGCGGTTGCGCTGTTCGTTTTTCTTCTGCCGGCGTACCAGGTCCGTTTTTCCGTTTTCGGCCTTCCGACGACTGCGCTTGAAGTGATGTTTCTTGCCCTGACCGTTGTCTGGGCCGCCCGACGCCTTCGTGTTTCTCGGGAGCGCCCATCCTGGCCGTGGCGAGCAACGACAGTGACGTTGCTTGTTGCCGGGGCGCTTGCGGTTATGGTTTCTCCGGACCGTTGGGCAGGGCTTGGTCTCTACCGTGCATACGTGCTTGAGCCAGTCGTCCTTTTTTGCATCTTTGTTGATGTTGTCCGATCAGAGCGGTCGCAACGCCTCGTCCTGATGGCCATGTCTGCGGCAGTCGCGGTTATCGGTCTTGCCGCCTGGCTGCAGTATTTCCACTTCATGCCAGGGGTCGAACCCTACGCGAGCCAGATACCGGCACGGGCGACTTCGATATTCGCTTTCCCGACAGCTGTCGGGAAGTACGTCGCTCCCATCTGTGCGTTTTTTCTTGCTCTCGTTTTCGTCCGCCGACGGAACGGGAGCATACCCAATGAATCACAGGCACGCGTGGAGCGCGGTATCCGATTCCTCGCTCTCGGAACGGTCATTCTTGGGCTTGGCGCGATCATCTTTTCCGTCTCGCGCGGAGCTCTGCTCGGCGTTGCAGCGGCCGCGGTCACCGTCGGATTCTTCTCGCGCTTTCGCAGATGGATCTGGGTCGCACTTCTGCTCGCCGTGATGCTTGTTGTTGCTCTTCCGGCGACACGCACCATGGTTTTCAATGTGGTCCAGGGAAGCGACGTCTCAACGGACGTTCGGTTGGTTATGTGGAAGGGGACTGTCCGACTCATCGCGGATCGCCCGCTTCTCGGCGCCGGTCTTGCGGGATTTCCCTTGGTCTATCCTCAGTACAAAGAAGCGTCGCATACCGAGTTCTTCCCGAACCCCGACAACCTTATCCTGACCCTCTGGGTGGAGCTCGGCCTGTTCGGCATGCTCGCGTTTCTGGCCGTCCTCATTCAGTTTGTCCGGCGGCTCCTGCCTGCGCTTCGAAGACCGGATGATCCGTCCCATCCGCTTGCAGTCGCGCTGCTTGCCATGCTTGTTGCTTTCCTTTTTCACGGCTTTCTGGATACCCCGTATTTCAAGAATGATCTTGCAATGCTTTTTTGGGTTTTTGCCGCACTCGCGGAGCGCTTGCCGCGCACTGGACAGATGGGCTGAAATCGTGTATACTAACAAAACGAAATGGGGCCGCATACCCTGTTTTTTTATGACCAACAACCATCCAGCCATTGTCCATATCGCCGCCCGCCAACTCCTCCTCGTTGGGGTTTTGAGCGTCTTGCTGTTTCTCTCGTTTTTCACGGCGCATGCGGCCTCAAGCACGAAAACAGGGGCATTCGAAGGCGTCGGCGCAACGTCGTGGATGATTGCCGGAACCGATGCGGTCACGTCCATCGAGTCGGAGGTGCTGACGCCGGATTTTTCATTCAACGGTCTTGCGCTGAATTGGCCGAAGGAGATGGCTGTCGACGAGGAAAACGAGATTCTCGAAGTTCGCGCTGCCACCGACGGGAACTGGTCGCGCTGGTTCCCCGTGGAACCCCTCCGAGACGTACCGTCAGATCTTCTGCCAAAAACTGATGTCACGTACTCTGAGCCCCTGTTTTTCGCGGACGCTCAGCAACTCCAATATCGTTTTCTTGGGCGCGTGACCCGGCAGACCTTGAGGGCATTTCGAGCGACGGAGTTTATCTATTTCGATACACGCAAGCCGGAGAGGAAAAAACTGTCGTTCATCCAGCGGCTGCTGATTCCTCGTTCCACACATGCAGACGGAACTGTCCCGATTGTTCGGCGCGCGGATTGGGGTGCTGATGAGCAACTCCGTTTTGCGAGCGACGGCAACCTTCGGTGGCCGCTCGAGTATATCTCGGCGCAGAAGTTCATCATTCACCATTCAGCGGGGTCTGACGGAGGGTCGAATCCCGCGGCGACCGTCCGCGGCATCTATTATTACCACGCAGTCGTACTTGGGTGGGGCGATATCGGGTATAACTATCTCATTGATCCCGCAGGGACAATGTACGAAGGACGATATGGCGGTGATGCCGTCGTGGCGGGGCACACCTATAACGAGCTGACGAAAACAAATTTCAACCGCGGGTCCGTCGGTATTGTGCTCCTTGGTTCCTATGAGGAGCTGGAGCCCTCCACTGCTGCGATGGACGCATTGACGGCGCTGCTTGCCGAGAAAGCGCGGCTCTTCCGCCGCCCGCCAACTGAGATATCGGAATTTCTGGGTGTCACCGTACCAACCATCATCGGCCATAACGATGTCGACCAAACGATGTGCCCGGGCAGCCGGCTTCATCTTCTGCTTGAAGCGCTTCGCGCCCGGGTGCAGGACCAGTACACGGCGCTCGGCCCGCTCCAGGATCAGGTCTTTGCCGCAGAGCTCGTCGACCACCCTGCCGAACCCGTGACCATCAAGTCGCGGGACGTCGCATCCGTGACGGTGCAATACAAGAATGCGGGGAACCTCCCGTGGCAGTCCTACCTCCCCGCAAGCCGGGTTGCCATTCGTACAGTGAACGCCCCGGCAACGTCGGCATTTCTGAATGCTTCATGGATCTCTGCAACTGAGGCGGGGACATCCGACGCGGCGAACGTGCAACCGAGCGAGATCGGCGCCTTTACTTTGGTACTTGGCGGTGCGACCGATACGACGGACGCCCACGAGGACTTCGCACTCTATTCTTCATCGGGGCTGGAGATCCCGAACACGCGCTTTCGCGTCGACGCACGTATCGTCAGTCTCGACTATGCCGCCGCTGACATCGCACATACCATCCCGCCGGCGACATTTATCCGTGAGAAACGCACGGCTTCCGTTTCGTTCCTCAACAGCGGAACAAGGCCGTGGGATGCGCGCGACATCCGGCTCCGCATTACCGATCTCGATGACGCCGCCGACCGGTATCGCCTGGCGTCGTGGCCGAGCCCGCACGGCGATTTTTCTCCTCTTGAGGCGATGGTCCAGCCGGGTGAGCGAGCGACGTTTCGTGTCCCCATGACATCACCGGGTTCCATCGGCACCTACCTTCATGTCTTGAAGCTTGTCCGGGTAGACGGTGTGCAGATCATTGCAGACCCGCTCACCGTTACCACTCGAGCGGACTCCCGATGGCAGGCAAGTTTTTTGAGTGAGACGCTCCCACTCGCGGTCCTGCGAACGTGGCGGCCGAAGGCAGTGGTCAAATTCAAAAATACCGGCGCCTCGGTCTGGACCCGTTCGAATGTGCGGCTGTCGATCTACGACGCGAACTATGCGCCAAGCCGGTTTCGTCATCCATCGTGGCCAAGCGCCGTCGCGGAGGTGCGGATGCTCCAGAAACAGGTGCGCCCGGGGCAGACCGGCACCTTTGTCCTCCGGCTGCAGCCGCCCGGGACGCGGGGTCTGTACCGGCAGGTGCTTGAGCTTCAGACGGATAAAAAACGCAGGAGTATCGTCGGAGGAATCAAAGAGATTCTCACGCGCGTCGACTGACGCGATGCAAAAATCCCGTCTCACCTGATTCGGGATTTTCGCTTTGTGTTATCGGCGCTTTTTCCGACGAACCGCTTTGCGCTTTTTCGTCTTCTTCGCTTTTTTTCGTTTTGCCATTAGTGATCTCACCTCCTCCCTTTATTTTTTTCTTCGAGAAGAAAAATTAATTTGAAGCAAACCTGTGGATAAAGTGTACAACACATTGTTCGTGTACGCAATAAAATTTTTTTCGTCAAAGCCGACCCCCATCAATAATTGTTCGGCGAAATGGCAACGAGGGACTTGTTTTTGGCTAGCGAAGCACGGCGATCACGCCAGTATGAGACTGCCATATCTTTTTGCATCGCAGAACCACAACCGATACTTGTTGCAATTGTATTGACCGACATTTTTGTTTGGTGGGGGTTATACGAGAGAATCCCCACCTGCCTGAGCAGTGCGGCGGGCAGGCGAACAGATTGTCAGGCGGAGCTTGATCCGGCTTTGCCGGACGCGCTGAATGACGGCGGCTACCCCGGATCGTAGTCCGGGGCGCCGCCCGCGAGATCAGCCCTCAACTCACCGCTTTCTTCACGAGCGCGGCGATCTTTTTCTCTTCGGCGGCTGTCAACCTCTTGAGTGCGAAGGAGGTCGGCCACATGGCACCGTCATCAAGTTTGGCCAAGTCACTAAAACCCAGCGTCGCGTATCTGGCTTTGAATTTCTTCGCGTCCTGAAAAAAGCAGACAACCTTGCCATTCTTGTTGGCGTATGCCGGCATCCCGTACCACGTTTTGGGCCAGAGACTTGGCGCACTGGCTTTCATGATGGCATGAATTCGCTTGGCTAGTGCCTGGTCAAGTCCTTTCATCTGCGCAATTCTCGCGAGGGCGATACGTTCCCCTTCGGCCCTGTTCTTTTTCGCTCGGGCTTCCGCTCGGAGCTCGTTGCCGCGTTCGCGCATTGCGGACAATTCAAAGTCCGAGAATACCTTGGGAGACCCGGCCGTCTTATTGATAGTGCTCATAGAGTGAAGTGTATTATGTAATCATTGGATAGTGTGAGTATAGTCTATATCGACTTTACCTTTGGCGGCAAATTCTTTTCTCCCATTTACGGCCATATAATCATTTTCATTCCAATGACTAAAAGAAATACGGCAATGACCATGCGAAATTGATGTTGTGGTATTTTGTTCACAATC
>CAZCGY010000032.1:0-11310 GCA_964498355.1 uncultured Gammaproteobacteria bacterium
CATTTCTTTGCAAAGCTGCCGTTTCATGACCCGGCGTATGCGGTGAATCTTTTTTCGGCAGTTACCGGTGCACTTGCAAGCGCTGTTCTTGCGTGGTGCGTCTTCATGTTGACGAAACGCTGGTGGCTTGCCCTGTTGCTGCCGCTTCTGCTCTCCCTTTCCCCGGTGTTTTGGGAGCAGGCAACTATGGCCGAGGTCAACACGCTCAATCTGCTCTTTGACGCGCTCACGTTTGCACTTCTCATCCGCTGGCATGCTACGCGCCGCCTGCGTCATCTCGGGTTTGCCGCGTTTCTTGCGGGACTTGCCATTGCCGCGCACACGATGAGCGCGCTGTTTTTGCCCGCGTATCTCCTTTTTGTCGTTTTCGCTCGTCCGGCCATTCAGCAATGGAAGAAAACAGCAGGCGTAGCGGCGACATGTTTTCTCCTCGGGCTGCTCCCGTACCTGTATGTGCCACTACGGTCGCCATCCGCCCCAGTCAGATGGGGGACAATCACCTCCCCGCAGCAGCTTGGTCACTATATTGTGCGCGGCGACTACGCGTCATTAACCGGTACCGGTCCGTCGCTTGAGGGCGGGCATGACGCTTTTCTTTTGAGCGACTTCACCCAATATATGACTTTATTTGCCCAGAGGGCGTGGTCTTTGTTTGGCGCGCTGGGCGTAGCTCTTGCGGTTCTTGGTATCATCGCGCTTATTCGAGAACAGCGTGCCGTCGGGTTTCTGCTGCTTTTCGGCATTCTCATTACGGTGCCGTTTGCTGCGCTTGGCGGGGGCTACCCATTCAGTGCGGGTATCGCATCCGTCTTCGAAATTACGTATCTGCAAAGCTATATCCCGGTCCTGTTTGCGATTGCAGCAGGAATCGCCGCTGCGCTCTCATGGCTCAAGAAATTCCGGCTCCCGGTGGCGCGAAAAGCCATTGCCTTTGTCGTTGTGTTGGTTCCATTCCTTCCATTGGCTGACCTGCCTGCGACTGTCTCAGCGCGGCAACAAGCGGAGCCCATTCTCCAGGCCTATCTTGAGAATGTCCTCCAACAGCTCCCCGAGCGCGCAGTGCTTCTTGCTGACGTGAACGGATCCGGGAACTACGACAGTATTGATTTCGGGCTTTTGTATCTCCAGCGCGTGCGCGGCATACGAAAGGACGTAGAGATCGTCGCTTCCATTCCATATTTTGCTACAAAAAAATATCTTTCGGCGTTTTTTCCTGTTTCAACTGCCATGAGCAGTGACGCGTTTGACCGGCTGTTTGTTTCATCCGTCATCCAAAGCGGTCAGATAGACGGCCGGTCGGTTTTCAGCTTCCAGCCCCTCGTTGGCACTGATCTGCCGGTTGCCCGGTCATGCGGGCTTCTCTATAAAGTATTTCCCAAGGATGCTGCCGTTGATATGAAGGACTGCCCGCAGAAGCCCGCAAGCATTGCGCAAATCTCAGGGCGTCTAGCAGTTCCAGAAACGTCTGCAAACGGCCGACAACTTTTTGCCGATGTTTATTACAACCGCTCGCACTACTTTTGGGAGCGAGGAGAAAAGCAAAAAGCCAGCGCTGCGCTTCAGATGGCGATTATGCTTGATCCATATCCTCCGAGCAGGTCGTATGTACTGTTTGTCGTGTCGCGCGCAGAGCTGTTAGAGGGTACAACCCCATGATGACCGTCCCCTATCCTTTTCTCGCTGTGGTTTTTCTTCTCGGTGTTGTTGTGGGGAGCTTTCTCAATGCGCTGGTCTGGCGTATGCCGCGGCACATCTCCATTCTCGAACGGCACTCCACGTGCCCTCGATGCAAACACGCGCTTGCCTCGAGAGATCTTGTTCCACTTCTCAGCTTTTTTCTTTTGGGCGGGCGGTGCCGATTCTGCCACAAACCGATATCGTGGCGGTATCCGGCTGTTGAACTTACCACCGGCCTGTTACCGCTCCTGATTCTCGGCGTCTATGGATGGTCATGGGCTGCGCTCGCGATTATCCTGCTCACCCTTTTTCTTGAAGCGCTCTTCCTTCTTGATACGAGCTACCATATCGTGCCGGATAGCGTCTCGATTCCCGGCATGGTTCTTGCGCTGGTTGTTTCGCTCATCCTGGGCAGGCCGTTCGGTGCTGTCGCCGTTGGTGCTATACTGGGAACAGGGGTATTCTTGGCGCAGTACGTTGTTTCAAAGGGGAAGTGGATCGGTGACGGAGATATCCGGCTTGGCGCACTCATGGGGCTGGCGCTTGGGTGGAAACTGCTGCTCGTTGCGCTTCTGCTGAGCTACGTCAGTGGCGCGATTGTCGGTAGCGCGCTCGTTGCACTGCACCGGAAGCGCTGGAAGAGCCAGATTCCGTTCGGCAGTTTTCTCACCCCCGCAACGCTTGCAGCGCTGCTCTGGGGGGACGCCCTGCTTGATGCGTATCTTCATTTTCTCGGCGCATGACGCAAGATTCAAACGGCACGAAAGGATTTACGATCTCAGAAGTCATCGTGAGCGTTGCGATCATCGCATTGCTCTCGGCTATCGTCATCGCGAACTTCAAACGCGGTTCATACAGCGATGACCTGCGGCACAGCAGCCAGCTGCTCATGGGGAACCTGCGCAGGATGCAGAATCTTGCGATGATCGGCCAGGCCGTCTCGAACACTGTTCCGAAGGGCGGGTACGGCGTCTTCATTCCCTTCTACGCAACGCCCGCGCCGGCTTCGCAACAGACGCCTCTTTACATTCTTTTTGCCGACGTTTTCAGGGATTTCTCGCCCTGCCGGCAGCTCACCGACGCGGATCTTCCTGACTCGTCGTATGACTGCGCGGACTATCCGGTTGAAGGCGGGTATGTCGGCTTGAAGCCGGGTGTGGTTATCAATAGAATCAAGGTGGGGTCAACGTTTTTGACGCCGTCGGTCGACACGGGGAATCCCACGAAGGTCGACATCGGCTTCCGGCCGCCGAAACCCATTCCGGTTGTCGACGGCATTACAGGCGAGACCATCGCCATAGAACTGCAACAGACGAAAACCTCGACATACCGCACCGTTACCATCATCGGCCCGTCAGGGCAAATCAATGAACAGCCAGGTGCAATCCCATAAGACGATGGATCTTCACGCCGCACCGCGAGGGCAAGGCCTGCTCGAACTGCTCATCGCCATCGGCATCATCAGCGCGTCCGCCGTCGGCACGCTGACGCTCGTGCTCGGCACGACGACGGTATCAAGCGCAAGCAAATCGCAGGTGCTTGCGATGAACCTTGCCCGCGAGGGCATTGAGGTTGCACGCAGCATCCGCGACAGCAACTGGCTGGCCCTCGACGGTGGCGCGGTACCGGCACCGGTCAACGGCTGGCTGACCGGTCTTCAATCCGGCACTGACTATTCCGCGATCCCGAGGTTTGTTCCGACGGCGAGCGCCTGGTTCTTTGAATTCGCCGGCGTCGCTGAAGGCGACTTGGGTGCAACGAACACCCGCGTGTACCTGCATCCGGTTGACCGTACCTATATCCAGCAGCCGACCGCTCCGGCTGCACCATACGTTGCGACCGACTACTGGCGCGTCGTCACGTTGAAGCCGATTTGCTGGAATGAGTCGCAAGTGGGCAGGGCACAGGATACCGAGCTGCTTGTTGCCGGAGATGGCAGTACGTGTGGCCCGGGGTCACCAAACCAAGCGGGAATTGAAATCCGGTCGCTGGTCCGCTGGCTCGACAGGAATCGCACCCGGAACCTGACCGTGACGGAAAAAATCTATAATTGGAAAAACTGATGCGCTTCGCCCGCCCACATCGCAAAGGGTTTACGCTCGTCGAGATTCTGACGGTCGTCAGCATTTTTGCCGTAACGTCCTTGATTGCGACGAATATTTTCGTCATCACATCACGCTTTCAGCGCAAGGCAGCGACAAGCCAGAAGCTGCAAGGAGACATCCGCTTCGCGGTCGAGGCAATAGCGCGGGAAGTACGGTTCGGCACGATTGACTATGGTTGTTATGCTCCGTCGACGACAAACTGCGATCCGTGGCTCAGCTCAAATGATCTTGCCATCATGGGCGGCAGGATGTCTCTTCTTGCACTGAAAGACGCGGATGGGAGCCGGACACGATATCGCGTCGATCCTACTGATGACCGGCTTTATGTTTGTTCGTTGAGCACGACAGATGCGGATTCTGTTTGCGATACACCTCCGTCGGGGAACGCAAAGTGGCAGCCGGTCAGCCCGGCTGACATCAGGGTCGTGAGAGGAGCATTTTATCTTTTTCCTTATTCGGATCCTTACTCGCTGATCAGCCCCGTCCCGCTCAACGGCTCGCCGTACACCTTTGACCTGCAGCCGCGGGTGACCATCGTGCTCGCGACACAACAGTCGCTTGCCGAAGTGTCGCCTGAGCGCGCGTCGCTGCAAACAACCGTTACTTCCCGATTGTATTTGCGATGAAACTCCACGTACGTATCTATTCACGCGGCGTTGTTTCTCTGCTCGCGCTCATTATCATGGCGACGATCACGTCAGCCGCGCTTGGGTCGTCCGTCATCGTCGTGCGCACCCTGCAGGAATCCGAAAACCTTGACGAGGCGACCATTGCAACGTATGCGGCGGAATCGGGCCTTGAACAGGGGCTGCACGTTCTCCGCATGAGCCGAAAGAATAACCAGTCGCTCCGCCAGGGCGCCGTCAACACGTTCCAAGAGCTCAATGCGCCCTTTCCCGCTGCTCGCACAGTCGGTTCGGCACGATGGGATAGGGTCGCGCAGGAAGAAAACAAATTCGTCGTTCCAAGACTTCAACCCGATGAGTCGGTCAGCTTGGATCTGTTCGACCCCGATGCCGTGAACAACCCGGGCATCGAGTCGCTGGGCATCGACTGGGGTAATACATGCGAGTTCCTCGAACTCGAGGTCACGTTGCTTGGCTGGCAGCTCAGTGGCGGCGCAACGGTCTTTGACCCTGTGTTGAAAGAAAAATGGCTGTGCAACAGCTCGACGCGGCAATGCGAGTCCATTCCGAACAGCGCCACCCCGTATCTCAACTCCATTGACGGCGTCAACATGGATCCGAACAAGCAGTACCGCGTCTCGTTCAAAGCGCTCCCGACCACCACAAACGCATGCGCGGTCCAGCGCCTCGTGGTGACCCCGTATTCCGATCCTAATGGGGGGAGTCCTGTGCCGATTCCTGCGCGTATCAGCATGAAAAGCTCGGGATCGTTTCTCAAGGCAACCCAGGCGGTGTCTGCATCCATTCCATGGCGGGCGCCCGCATCGAACCTGCTCAACTTCGTCATTTTCAGCGAAGAGTCCGTTACCAAATAGCTCACTCCGATCACCATGGGACGTACTGCCCGCACGATGACAAAGAGCGCTGCTGCGGCGCGGGTCGAGAAACTCCGTCGCCTCATCCGTCGCTACAGTTACGAGTACCACGTGCTTGATGCTCCCACGGTCCCTGACGCGGTGTGGGACTCTCTCAAGCGGGAACTCGCGGACCTTGAGCGCCGGTATCCGGAACTCATCGTGCCCGATTCGCCGACGCAACGGGTGAGCGGAACGCCGCTCGAGAAGTTCGAAAAGGTCCAGCATGCCGTGCCGATGCTCTCGCTCAATGATGCGTTCACGGCTGAGGACGTGCATGCGTGGGAGGAGCGGACAAAAAAACTTCTCGGAACGGCCGCGCCGCTGGACTATTTCGCCGAGGTGAAGATGGACGGCCTTGCCATCAGCTTGGTCTATGAAGGAGGCACGCTCGTGCGAGGGGCGACGAGAGGAGACGGCCGGGTCGGCGAAGACGTCACGCACAACCTGAAGACCATCGAGTCCATCCCGCTTGTGCTGCAGATCGAACGATTGCCGCAACGGCTGCGGTCTGCGGCCCGGCGGCGCGTTGAAATCCGCGGAGAGGTCTATATGCCGCGCGCGGCATTTGAAGCTCTGAACCGCGCACAAAAAAAGTCCACAGCACAGGTTTTCGCCAACCCCCGCAACGCTGCAGCAGGCAGCATCCGGCAGCTGGATCCGCGCATCACGGCAAGCCGCAAGCTCGACTTTTTCGCCTATGACCTCATCGCCGACCTCGGTCATGCGACGCATGAGGAGCACCACGAACGTGCGAGAACACTCGGGGTCAAAACCAACCGCTTGAGCAAGCGCTGCAATGGGCTTGCGGCGGTATTCCGGTTCCATGCGGACGTCGCGAAGCTTCGGCCGACCTTGCCGTACCAGATTGACGGCATTGTCGTGAACATCAACGATGACCGCACCTTCGCGAAACTTGGCGTTGTCGGCAAAGCCCCCCGAGCCGCCCTTGCCTATAAATTCCCGGCGGAACAGGCAACGACGCGCGTACAAGACATCCGCGTTCAGGTCGGCCGGACCGGTGCGCTCACGCCGGTTGCCGTGCTCGAACCGGTCAGCGTTGCCGGCACGACCGTTGCACGCGCGACGCTGCACAACGCGGACGAAATCGAACGCCTTGGCGTGCGGATTGGCGATACGGTGGTGCTGCAAAAGGCCGGCGACATCATCCCGGACGTCGTTCGCGTGCTGACAGACTTGCGGACAGGCAAAGAACGGCGCTTCCGCATGCCCCAGCGGTGCCCTGTCTGCAATCATTCCGTCAGCAGAAAAAAAGGGGAGGTGATTCACTACTGCAGCAACGAACGGTGCCCGGCGCGCCACCATGAATCGCTCTACCATTTTGTCAGCAAGCACGCGCTGGATATCGACGGCCTCGGGCCAAAAATCATCGACCAGCTCGTTGGCGAGGGAATCGTCAAGGAACCCGCCGACCTCTTCCGTTTGCGGTCGCACGATCTTGAGCCGCTTGATCTTTTTGCCGAGAAGAAGGCGGCAAAAGTCGTTGCCGCCATTGCAGCCCGGCGGAACGTGCCGCTGCCGCGGTTCCTCTACGCACTTGGCATCCGGCACGTCGGTGAAGAAACGGCTCTTGATCTTGCCGCGCACTTCGGCACGCTTGGCCGCATCATGGATGCAGGCAAAGACGAAATCGAGGCCGTTGCGGACATCGGGAGCGTCGTCGCGGAAAGCATTGTCGGGTTCTTCTCGCGTGCAGAGAATCGGCGCATGATCCGTAATCTTCGCGCGGCGGGCGTTCTCGTGGAATATGAGCAAAAAATCACAAAGACGAAACTTGCAGGGAAGACCTTCGTTGTTACCGGTACGCTTGCGTCCATGACCCGCGATGAAGCCCAAAGGCGCATTCGCCAGGCAGGGGGGAACGTTGCCTCGTCCGTCTCAACAAAAACCAGCTACGTCGTGGCTGGCAGCGAGCCGGGAAGTAAGCTTGCAAAAGCGGAACGACTCGGCATTCCTGTTTTGGATGAACAGCAGTTCCTCGCCATGCTCTGAGGTTCTCGTGTATACTACATCCCATGTCAACGATTTCACGCGACCAGGTTCGGGCCATCGCAAAACTTGCGAGGCTGCAGCTCACGAAAGACGAACAGGAACTTTTTGCCGGCCAGCTTTCGAGCATTCTCGCGTATGTCGAAAAGCTCAACGAGGTGGGCACCGACAACGTTGCACCGACGAATCAGGTCACTGATCAAGTGAATGTGGCACGGCGCGACGGCGTCACAGCGGCGCCCGGCGACGTGCGGCAGGCAATCCTTTCTCTCGCGCCGGAGCGCGACGGCGACGGGTTCAAGGTCAAGACCGTTCTCAAACAGTAATGGAACTTACCGATCTCACCATTGCAAGCCTTCGCGACGGGGTCCGCGCAAAACAATTTTCGTGCGCCGACGTTCTCCGTGCCTATGGCGACAGGATTACGCGCATCGATTCTTCGCTCAATGCTTTTTTGCACGTCACGCACGACCAGGCCATAAAGAAAGCCAAGGACTGGGACGCGAAGCTTGCGGCAGGCGAACGTCTGCCGTCGCTCGCGGGCGTGCCGCTTGCCGTGAAAGACGTACTTGCAACCCGCGGTGTTCCAACAACCGCGGGTTCGCGTATTCTCAGGGGGTACGTTCCACCCTACACGGCAACGGCCGTGGAGCGCCTTGAGCAGGAGGGTGCGATCGTGCTGGGCAAGACGAACTGCGACGAATTTGCGATGGGCGCGTCAGGCGAAAACTCCGCGTATGGGCCCACGAAAAATCCCTGGGATCTCACCCGCGTGCCCGGTGGGTCCTCATCGGGCTCCGCAGCCGCCGTTGCCGCGGGCGAAGCATTGGCGGCGCTTGGGACGGACACCGGCGGATCCATCCGGCAGCCGGCGGGGTTTTGCGGTGTCGTGGGGCTGAAGCCGACCTACGGACGCGTCTCACGGTACGGCGTGCTTGCGCTTGCCTCTTCGCTCGACCAGATTGGCCCGTTCGCGCGGACCGTTGAAGATGCCGCTGAGCTCCTGAATGCGATGTGTGGCCGCGATGATCGCGACGCGACGTCCGTCGATCGCGCGGGCGTCGATCTCGACGTCATCCGTACGGCCAACGTCAAGGGCATGACGCTTGGCATGCCGAAACAATACTCTCTTGAAGGGATGGATCCTGCAGTCGAAACAATCGTGCGCGATGCGGCTGCCCTTCTCGAAAAGCAAGGAGCGTCCGTGGTCGAAGTGGACCTGCCGCACACCGAATATGCGCTTGCGGTCTACTATCTCCTCCAGCCCTCTGAGGCGAGCTCGAATCTTGCGCGGTATGACGGCATCCGGTATGGCGCGAAACAGCACGGGGCATCCCTTGACGAGGACTATTTCGTCACGCGCAGCGCGGGTTTTGGCGCGGAAGTCAAGCGGCGGATCATGCTCGGCACCTTTGCGCTCTCCGCCGGCTACCACGACGCATACTACGGCAAGGCCCAGAGGGTCCGAACGCTCATCCGCAAGGATTTTACCGAGGCGTTCACGAAGGTTGACGCACTCATCACGCCGACCTCCCCGGGCGTGCCTTTTGCGCTCGGTGAGAAATCCAGCGACCCGCTGACCATGTACCTCGCAGATATTTTTACGGTTTCGGCGAACATTGCTGGAATCCCCGGCCTCTCCGTTCCCGGCGGTATCGTCCGCTCTCTTCCGGTCGGGGTGCAGATTCTCGGGCCGCTTTGGTCCGAAGAGCGGCTCTTGACGCTCGGCGTCGCCCTGGAACACGCCCTTGCATTACCGCGCACCCTGTCGGCATTGCCGTCTTGAGCATGCGGGAACCTTCAGGTATACTACCAGCGAACGCTACTCTCAACCTCCACCATGTCCACAAAAAAACCCGCTGTCCTCCTCATCGAAGATGACCCGATGATCTCGAAGATGTACGAAACGAAGTTCTCAATGGAGGGGTTTACGCTCGAAACGGCGTCTGACGGCGAAACAGGGCTCGAGAAGGCAAAGAAGCTTCTTCCGAGCATCCTCTTGCTTGACATTATTTTGCCGAAGCTCGACGGGTTTGCGGTACTGGCCGAGCTGAAGAAGGACCCGGCGACAGCAAGGATTCCGGTCATGTTGCTGACGAATCTCGGGCAGGACGAGGACATCAAGAAAGGCAAGTCACTGGGTGCCGACGACTATTTTGTGAAGTCGAACCACACGCCCGCCGATATCGTCAAGGCGGTGCAGACGATGCTGAGGAAGAAGTAACCATTCACGATGGCTGACGCGATGGAACGCACCCTGATTCTCATGAAACCCGATGCGGTGCAACGGAATCTTCTTGGCGAGATTGTAACGCGATTCGAGCGGAAAGGCCTCAAAATCATCGGCCTGAAGATGATCAGTTTGGACGATGCCTTGCTCGACGAGCACTACGCGCATCACAAGGACAAAGCATTTTTTGCGGACCTCAAGACGTACATGCAAAGCTCGCCGGTTGTTGCGATCGTGCTCGAGGGCCGGGATGTCGTCAACGCCGTTCGCATTATCGTCGGCCCGACAAAGGGACATGAGGCAGACGCCGGGAGCATCCGCGGCGATTTTTCGATGAGCGTGCAGACGAATCTTCTCCATGCATCGGACTCGCTGGCAACGGCAAAAAAGGAGATCGAACGCTTCTTTCGTCCTGACGAACTTTTTGAGTACAACAAAATCGACTCCGGGTACGTGTTTGGGTAACCGTCCATCGTGAAAAGGGAGCGGGATTCATGCGCTTCATGTTTGTTTTATCCCTGCTTGGCTGGCTGGTCGAGATCGCGTTTCTGTCCGCAGCGGCCGCTCGATTCTTTGACCATGGCCAATGGGTGGCAGGAAGTGCGGCAGTTGCGTATGCTTTAGGCGGTGTCGCGGTAACGGTGTTCATTGTTTGTCGGGGATATCGCCAAGACCGATCTCCGGAACGGGTGGCATAAGGCCCCGTTTTTTTGTAAGGACGTCCTACCCGCTTGACATCGTCCGAGTTTCCATTACCATGATCGTGACGGGCACGAGCCCGTTTTTTTGCATGTGATGACACAGCGGAGAATATATCAGGAGGAGTTTCCGTATTTTGTGACGACGAATACGTTTGAACGTGTGCCGATATTTCTCGACGAACAAATTGCCGTGAAACTCGGGCGTGCCATCGTGAGCGCATGCGCGATAACGGAGTTCTCGATTCTCGCGTATGCAATCCTTCCTGACCATCTCCACCTGCTCGTGCAAAAATCCAAGCGCGGGTTTTGAAACCCGCGCTTGGACCATCGGGGAACAATTTCGGACCTCGTGCATTCTCTCAAACGGAACTTCTCCCGGGACCTTCGCAGCGGGCGCATTTGGCAACCGAGATTCTATACACGGATTGTGTCGAATCCACGTTATTACAACAACATTGTCCGATATATCGCATTCAACCACCAAAAACATCGAGCACCGAAGCAGTTCTCTCGCTTCCCTTTTGTCTTTGTCGATGGGAGGATTCTCCATTGACGGACGGCGTTCTTTTGGTATGCTCAAGACGGCCCATCCGCGGCCACGTTGTCCCGTTCTTACGTGTTCTTGGCCTTCCTCAAGACCTGCCGCCGTGGCGTCGCAGGCGTGGGAGGCAGAGCGTTCTCAAAGCAAACGGCTTCGGAATGACCCGTCCCATGACGGATGATTGCCAGAGCTTCTTGCACTCTCGCGCGAGAGACGAACCTCATTCATACCAGGAACATGACAACGTCGCTTCACCGGATGGGCTTTTGGTCCTTGCAGAGAGTCCGGGCAAAACCGAGTTGCATCGACGCTACGTGGCGAGTATAGTGACGGATGATTCTGGTTGAAACGGCGTCGTCCGTTTAGACAGAGCACGGCGCGCTTTCCCGTCATACGATAGGGTCACGGTGCGACGATTACAAACAGATTTTGTCCGTCGCGGTCGGGGTCCGCGCGCATGAAGTGTCGGGTCGGGGTGTGGCGCAGCTGGTAGCGCGCTTGCATGG
>CAZCGY010000033.1:0-11239 GCA_964498355.1 uncultured Gammaproteobacteria bacterium
GACAAAGAAAAGGAACTCTTTGCGCCATTCCGTCTGAATGCGAGCAAGCAATGCTTCGCGCTGTTGACCATTTGCCAGAAAACGATACGACCGCTCCGTTTCGGGAGAAGCGCCATGCAAACTGTCCGAGAATTTCCGAAAGGCACCACCCAGCCGCTCCAGAGCAATCTCAAGTAGGGACTGGATTGCTGGATCATGCTCTATCAGCCGATTCAGTTCAGGGGTTGAGTCACCGGTATCAATGAATCGAAGTAGTTCAACCCGATGCTCGGGCCGGACTTTGCGCAAGGCCTCAAGAAAGTCCACAGAAACCTCCAAAAAGAACGGGTGGATGTTTCTTATCACGCAACTGAGATACTGTCAATTTACCTTCGTGTACTCGGGCGCATTCTCAAACACCGCCGCCGAGATGTCCGACCCCGCACCGAAGCGCAAGCGCCTGGTGCGGGGGAGTTTGGAGGCGGCGTGCCCTCTTTTCCGCCCCCATACAGATTCAGAAAATGCGGCGGATCCGCCTTGGGCGGACTTCCTGCCACTTCTTGGCGCCTGACCCGCTCTGCGGGTGGCAAGTAGAAAGAAGTGGCAATATCTTTGATTGCTCCCGAATTCCCCGTTATGAATTCTCTGCGAGTTTCTTCAGCTCTCCACGAACAACAATACGGTCATCCCATGGACTGCTGACCCCGCCGATAATGATGGACTGCTCCGCGCCTTTGCCCGTGATAAGCACGACGTCACCGGGTCGGGCAAGTCCCAGCGCTTTGCGGATGCCGGCGCGCCGGTCCTCGACCACAAACAGCTGTTCTCCGCGTTTTGCGCCGGACGCCTCAGCCGCACGGGCGATATCCTCAGCGATTTCTGTTGGATCGTCGCTGTAGGGATCCACGTTCGAAACCACGGTGATGTCTGCTATACGCGCAGCAATGTCGCCCATGATGGGCCGCTTGCGAGGATCGCGTCCGCCGCCCTCCGCACCAAGAAGGATAATAACCTTGCGGCCAGGACCGACCATTGCGCGGCCAGTGGAAAGCACAGCGGTGATGCTCTGCTTCTCGTGCGCGTAGTCCACATACACGGCAAAAGGTTGCCTCTCGTCAATTCGCTCCATGCGGCCGGGAATCATGGTGAGAGCATCAAATCCCTTCTGGATTGTTTCACGGGTTGCGCCGCACACTTTTGCCGCAAGTATGGCGGGCAATGCGTTCATCACATTGAACGCACCCGGGATCCGCAACGTGTAAGCTTCGCTCGCTGCAGAGAACGTGACACCGTTTTTGCTGTCACGGACATCCGTTGCCCGCAGATTCGCACCGTCATGCATTCCAAAGGTAAGTTTTTTCTCCGCCCAAAAGGAGAGAAAGTACGCCGCATGGTCACTGTCGTGGTTGGCAATGATGGTCTTTGCAACGGGACGTCCTCTCAGCTGCTTGTGGACTGACCCCTTGAGCGCGGCAAACATCTTGCCCTTCGCTTGCTTGTACGCCTCAAAACTCCCGCCATGGGATGGAAGATGTTCAGGAGTCAGATTGGTAAAAACTGCAATATCGTATGCGATTCCTGCATGGCGCCATTGCTTCAGCCCTTCTGACGTCGTCTCAACAATGGCAATGTCACAACCCGCTTTGACCATCCGCGCAAGCATCGACTGAATCACAAAACGGCCGGGCATGGTCATGTGCCAGCGGTTCATCTCTTCGTGATGACCAATACGGATATTCGCCGTGGAAATAAGCCCCGTCGTGAATCCTGACGCCGTGAGTGCTGACCAGAGAAAGTTGGCGGCGGAGGTCTTCCCCTTTGTTCCCGTGATACCGATGACCACGAGCTTTCGCGAAGGCTGGCCGTACCGGACAGCGGCGAGAAGCGCGACAAACCGGTGATAGCGGAGCAGAAGACCTTGCGGAAGAAGTTTTCGCAACAGTGATTTCATGGGAGTTGGGCTACCGAGCCGCGTTGACGTTTGACGGGGACGCGGCAACGACGATCCCTTTCCCCGAAGCCAGCGGATCGTTCGAGAGGTCAGTGGTGATCGCGATGTCGGCCGCCGTGAGCTTTGCGTCAGTAAAGGCATCGGTCGCGGTCAATGCCGATGGACCAAGTATCGTCGGCGATGCGCCGAGGTCTGCTTCGGTCGGGGTCAGGGCGACGGTGAACGTGCCTGTGAGCGTCGGCAACGTCTGCCCGGCGCCTGCGTCGATGCCCGCAATCTGCCAACGGACGCGACGCGTTGTTGCATCATACGTAATGCTGTTGCCGCCGCTCTCGGATGCGTTGACAAAGGTCACGTTCTCAGGGAGCGTTGCCTGCAGCAGCGCATTCTTCACGCCATTCAGCGTATTCGTCACATACCATGAGATCTGATATGTCGTTGCACTGCCAACCTTTGGGGGGAGCGGACCCGTACCCAGCGTTTCACCTTCATCACTGAAATACCGCGCTTCAACTGCAAGCCGAAGTTCCGTGTTGACAGAAAGGACGAGGGAATCGGCTTTTTTCTCATACGGAGCATCTGCGCCACCCACGTTCGCCGCTGCTGCCGTCGCATCGATGTGCAACGTAAAGTTCTTCCCGCTGCCGAGCGAGCGAAGTTTCGATTTCACCGGCAACCCAATCTCGATGGATCCAGACATTCCGGGGACGAGACGGGCAAGATCGGCTATCTCCGATTTTGACCATTGTAATTGTTGTCCTGCGGATGAACGGCTTGCCGGTTGCGTTGCGATAATGCCCCCCTCCTCGATCATGTCGATTGTTGCCCCGCTCGAGTCCTTGCCGGTAAACGTCAGTGTCAGCGTGACATCGGTAAAGACCGCATCGCTGTCGTTGGAATAGGCAAGGGTTACCTTCGGCGTACTCCCAGCGTCGACGGCCCGTTTTTTCGAGGAACCATCGGCCGTGAGCGTCACATTGAGCGTTGGCTCGAGCATGAGAACCAGTGCCGAGCGCTCGCGCTGGACTACGAGCGCACCGTTGGCGTCGACGACCCCTGCACGGACAAGAAGTTCCTTCAGCTGCCCGGCGGTGCCCTTGAGCACGCCGGAGAGCTTCACAGTAAAGGATGCATCCGGCGCAAGGGTGTCGCGGTCCCATGTGTGTGTGCCGGCCGAGGCCTCTGGTTCTGACTGTGTCACGTCGAAACCATCAGGGACGGACAGATCGAGACGAATCCGGTTGATGGTGTTTGCGCTCGTGTTTTTGAGCGTCATGGTGTAGGCAACGGTCTGCCCACTGACCGCGGTCGTTGGAGCTTTGATTGCAACGTCAAGAACGGACGCGGTGATCGTTGTCTCGGCGGACGCCTCGGCCACGAAATCTGAAGAAAAATTTGACGGCTGGTAATGGACCGAAACAGTCAGTGTTTTGCTGCTCCCAAGGTCGCCAAGGATCGCTCCCACTATTTTGATGTCCTTGCTGCTTTTGGCACCGACTGTTCCCAGAGCCCAGTTATTGTGAAACTCGTTGGCCGCAGTCGGCTCGCTTGAAGAAAAAGTAAACCCCTCAGGAAAATGCGTGTTCACCTCCGCTTTGGTCATCGCAATCGCACTGAGATTTGTTACATGGATGGTCCAGATCGCTTCGTCGCCAGAGATGAGCCGGTCCGGTGCATCAATCGTAACTTGGACCGATGCGCTGGAGAACTTCTCTTCGCGCGAGAAGACGAAAAAACCCGTGAGTGATAGAAGTGCGATGAAAAGAAGAACCCCCAGAATAACGAAAACGACTGTCCGCCGGGTGTGACGAGGCCGTCGCTCAAGACGCGAAAGATCGGGCTTCCCGCGGCCGCTTTGGTAGATTGCTTTGAGAGCGTCTGTCGTCGGTGAACGTTTGGGGACCGTGGTCTTCATACCGCATGCTGCAAGACGGACGTCAGAAAAGATTCTGAACGAAGGCCGTCGTCTATATGATACGCGAGAAAGGTGTTCACGACCAGAGCAACGCTGCGAAAGGTCTCAGCGTCGCGCTTCATGAGACGTAAAGGTTCAAGTTCATGATCAGCCATACATCGAAGGACTTCGGCTGCCTCTGCCGAAAGCCGGTGACCTTCACTGTTCGGCGATGCATGGGCGCTACAGACCATGCCGCCCTGACGAAGGATAAACGTCGCCGGACCGGATGCAAGCGTCTCGCCGCCGGTGACGCAATGGTCAAGCGCCGGGCGATACCCCAGCTGTTCAAGCAAACGGAACAGATAGTACTCAAGAATGAGCGCCCGTTGGAACACCGGCGCCTCGTGAACCGTTGAGGGGCTGTCTTCAAGCACCGTGAGGAATTCGACAAGCAGATGAAAAAGCGCTCGGTCTGTCTGATGGGGTTTCGTGAGACGGTCGACCGACTCGAAAAAGGTGCTCGCAAGCGCAAACGCAACCAGATCGTTGTGCGGCAAACGGAAGCTCGAACGCTTGACGGACGTTGCAACAATATCGAAGACCCGGCCGCGCGCCAGCATGAACGACGAACACGAAAACGGCTCGAGGTGCCCCGCAAGCTTGCTTGTGCTTTTTTTGACTCCGCGCGCAACCGCTTCGATTTTGCCGTATTCTTCGGTGTAGAGCGTGATACGCCGATCAACTTCGCGATAATCGCTCCGCTTGAGCACAACGCCGTTGGTCAGGTATGTTCCGGCCATGTGAAGTTAGATGGCAAGCGTGACGCGCGCGCCACCGAGTTCGAATTCTGCCGTTGCTCGCGGTGACGGAGGAGTCCCTTCTGTCACCGCCCCCGCACGGGACCCCAACCGGATGGTATCGGCGTAATGTTGAAAAACAAACCGCGCCTTTTCATCCTTCGCAGTGTAGTAGAGCGTGATGCGATCAGCAATCGTCAGCCTCGCTTTTTTGCGCAGGTCGTTCGCATGTCGTACCACCTCGCGCATCCATCCTTCATACAACAACTCATCCGTCACCGTTATATCGAGCGCAACACCGATTGGGCCGTCGGTGGATCGCTTCCATTCTGTCCCGGTCGGGAGATCGGCAACGGTCAGCACTTCTTTCACGTTGAGTTCGTCCTGGAGAACTCTGGCGTATTCCGGTGCAAACACGGCTCCTCTCACCACGAGCTGCCCTAATGGCTGCCGAACCCGGATGCCAGAGGCCTCGCGCAGCGCATGGACCATTTCAACAACCGACCGCGTCAGCTCCATATCATGGATGACGTTCTCGTCGTGCGTAGTTGCGCCCGGCCATGCCTCAAGGTGAACGGACGCGCGCCCACCGCCGGTTTCCTGGTACAGTGCATCCGCAAGATGGGGCGTGAATGGCGCGAGCAGCCGGGCAAGAGTTTGGAGCACGTGCGTCAGTGTTGCGGACGCCGCCGCTTTGTCCGGCCCGTCGGCGCGGAATCGGCTTCGGCTGCGCCGCACGTACCACGTGGAAAGATCGTTCATGAACACGCCCAACTGTCGACCGGCTGTCGTGATATCGTAACGATCAAGACCGTCTGTGACCCGTGCAACAAGCTGTTGCAGCACGGCCAGAATCCAGCGGTCGAGAATATGTGCGGACGGTGCCGTGCCGCTTTTCCCTGCACCGCCAGAGAGCTTCCAGAACGAAAGGACGTTCCAAAGCATCATAAGCTGTTTGCGCACCACCTCGCCCACGGCCTTTGTATCGAAGAGTTTCGTTTCACCCGGTTGGTTCATCGTGAAGAACAGCATGCGCAACGCGTCAGCGCCATACTCGTTGATGACATCCCACGGGTTCACGACGTTGCCGATATGCTTGGACATTTTCTGCCCCTTCGCATCGAGAATATGGGCAAGGCAGATGACATTCTTGAACGGCGCTCCCTTCTCAAGCAACGTCGAAATCGCGAGAAGCGTATAGAACCACCCGCGGGTCTGGTCCACCGCCTCGCTAATATAGTCGGCAGGATAGCTGATCCCTTTCTCGATTCGGTTCTTCTCTTGGAACGGATAGTGCCACTGCGCAAACGGCATGCTTCCGGAATCGAACCACACGTCGCACAACTCTTTCACGCGCCGCATGGTTCCTTTGCATGATGGGCATTGGAGAAGAACGGCATCAATGAAGGGTCGGTGGAGATCGATTGCACCGTCGTCGCCGAACGGAAGTCCAGGACTTTTGAGAACATGGACCGATGCGGGTTCTGGATAGTTCGTTGTTGCGATTTGCTCCGCCGCTTCATATGACGAATCAGGAAAAGCGCTTTCGAGCATCCAGATCGGATCGCCGTGGCCAACAAGAAGGATGTTCGCCCCCGCATGTTGTTCTTCGAGATCCCTGAGGACCGAAAGCATTCGCCTGCGAACCGCAAGGAGCGACTCGCTGCCTCCAGGACCCTTCTCCCAGCGCAGCCGGTCATCATCCTGAAACGCTGCGCGAAAGTCAGCAACTGAACGTCCGTTGAAGGCCGCACAGTCAATCTCCCGCAGGCGTGCATCGAAACTCACGGGGATATTCAGCTCCTCCCCGACCATTTCTGCCGTCTCTTTGGTGCGCTGGACATCTGAGGCGATGATCGTAGTGATCTTCTTTTTTTTCAGTGAGACAAGAGCATCTTTTATCTTCTGTCTCCCCTCTTCAGTCAAACTCCACGCTTTCTTTTCTGGCCATGAACTCAGAACGCCTGCATTGTGGTTTTCGGACTTTCCGTGCCGCATGAGAAAATAGGTGTTGCGTTTTCGGGCATGTTTCTTCAATTCATCCATTCCGCCGATGACCAGTTTTTCTTCGCATACTTCGCACTCCCAAATTGGCAGCGGCGTACCCCAGTACCGCTCGCGGCTGATTGCCCAGTCCTTCACCTCGCGCAACCATTCGCCGAACCGGCCCTCCTTGATATGCGAAGGAATCCAGTTGATCTGCTTGTTGTTCTGGATCAGCTTGTCGCGAAGCGCGGACATCTTGATGAACCACGAGGTCTTTGCGTAGTAGAGCAAGGGACTGTCGCACCGCCAGCAGAACGGGTAATCGTGCTCGTATTCCTCGGTTTTGTAAAGCTCGTTGTGCTCTTTGAGGTAGTCAAGGATGGCTGCCTGGGTTTTATCATCCTTCACGAACCATCCGGCCCACGGTTTTACGTCATCTGTAAACAAACCGGACTCTGTGACCGTATGATATTTTGGAAGCCCGATTTTCTCGCCAAGCCGGTAGTCGTCCTCGCCATACATGACGGCCGTGTGGACGACGCCAGTTCCGTCCTCAGTGGACACAAAGTCCGCGTCAGCGACATAGTAGGCTTTCTTGCCAGAAAGTTTTTCAAGGTCAAGAAAGTCGAAGAGCGGTTCATATTCGATGCCAACGAGTTCCGAACCTTTCATCGTCGCTACCCCCTCCATCTCAGTCGGCATCAACGGACCTGAAAAGAGTCGCGATTTTGCTTGGATAAATCTCTCACCCGTTTTTTGATCCTTCGTAATGACATAATCAATATCGGCTCCAACGGCGAGCGCAACATTGCCCGGAAGTGTCCACGGAGTGGTTGTCCATGAAAGGATGTAGTCCCCTTTCCTAATTTTTCCTTTTTCATTTTTAATTTTGAATTTGATGTACACGGACTGTTCCTTCACCCTCTTGTATCCCTGCGCTACCTCGTGGGACGACAACGCGGTACCGCAGCGCGGACATTGGGGGACGACTTTGTAGTCCTGGTAGAGCAATTTCTTCTCCCATACCTGCTTCAGGATCCACCAGACGGACTCCATGTAATCCGGCGTATAGGTGATGTAGGGATGCTCAAGGTCGAGCCAGAAGCCGATGCGCTCCGTGAGCTCTTCCCACTCCTTCTTATAGGTCCAAACGCTTGCTTTGCATGCTTCGTTGAACGCAGCGATGCCGTACGCTTCCACTTCCTTTTTGGATTTCAATCCCAGTTTCTTTTCAACTTCGAGCTCGACGGGCAGACCGTGCGTATCCCAGCCGGCTTTGCGTTCCACAAAGTAGCCGCGCATGGTTTTGTACCGCGGGATGACATCTTTGAACACACGGGCAAGCACGTGGTGGATGCCCGGCCTGCCGTTCGCCGTCGGCGGACCTTCAAAAAACACAAAGCGCGGACCGTTTTTGGTCTGCTCAAGTGTTTTTTGGAAAATGGACTCCTTCTTCCATCGCGCCAGAACTTCTTCCTCAAGTTTCGGGAAGTTCGGAAGGTTCGAAGGGCGTGCCGGCTTCTTTTTTTCTGCGCTCATCAGTCGTTTGAGAGTGGCAAGAGTGCAGTCAGTGTACTGATTTTGCCGCTTCGTTGCAAGATGGCTTGTGCCGCTCATCCGGACGGTTTACTATGATGATACGTTCTTTTCCGAAAGGGGCATGCAATGAATCGCACCGCCATCATGGATGCGATCAATACGGCCTATGTGGAGCTGGAGGACAATCCGACCGACTTCACGGCCATCACGCGACTCGGGCAGCATGTGTGGTCACTGCAATATCAAGACGCCAACGACCGCACCTTCGCGATGTTCCTGACCCTCTGGTGCAATGACGTCATGCAGAACTTTGGCAACTCCACACACAACTGCATGAACGATGATCACGCTCAGTTCGGTCCAGAGATTGGTGCCACACTGAAAGAGATCTTCCTTCTCGACTACGGGCTTCAGGCTGTAGGGACAGCGAAAGCGGCACAGGTCGTGTACTTTCATGCCATGCAGCTGCTCACAACGGTCTATGTCGAGGCAATCGTCCGTTCGAATGCCCGTGCAGCTTGTTGCCTTTAACCGTCCCTGTCAGTATCGCAGGGATTTTTCTTAGAAGAGCTTTGTGGGTAATACCTTATGACCATATGGTCATAAGGTCATGGATATTGAAGAGAAGAGGTGATGGACGGTTAAAGTATAACCTGCGGCCACAGGTTATTGTACTCTCATTCGGATACCTTGCCCGTCAGTCATTCCGTCTCATAACCTTCGTCCAATTCCCATAACTCCCAAGCAGGACAGTGGTCACGGTCCGAGCCATACGGTCAGTGACAACCACCGTGGCGCCAGAGTTGACAATGGAGAAGTCACTGTCAATTTTTGCCCTCCGGACGATTGAGAATGTTCGCCGATTCAGAATCGGCGTTCGTCCCAAGGCCGGTGCAAACACCTGCGCAAGCTCTGTCACACTCGCGATAGCAATATCATCCTGAAACCTCTTGGGTGACCTTTCGATTGTCTGGTGGAATTCCAGCCGGTTCGGATATCGTGGATCGCTGAAAAACCTTGTCCCCATTGCATAGTTGAGGAAGACGGACGCATCGCTATCCTTCGCCGCAAAACCGAGCACACCCATCATTGTGTAAAGCTGTGCGCCAAGACCGACCGGGCGATGGCCGATGTGCGCCTCAACCATGCCGTTTTTCAGGGCGAGCATTTTCGCGTTTCGATACATGGCGATCGCACGCGCCGTGTACACGGGCCTGTCGGAAAACGTGCCATACGCGAGCAGATGGAACGCGGTGACCGTATGATAGTGGACGGAAAAAAGGCCGCCCTCGCGGTACCAGTTATGGGCAGTCACCGACTGGGCAAGCGCTTTGTCAACTTTCCGTTTGAGTCGGGCGGAATATGCACTACGCTCCTTTGCGGTGAGGACGCCATTGACCCTCAGGACATGAACGAGGTACTGCCAGTTCGCGGCGCTCACGATTGCACGGTTTTCCGTATCCGGTGCCGAGATGCTTGGGCCGATCCATCGCTTCAGCGAAAGGAGGACGGAATGTTTCTCGTCATCCGTCACCAGATTCGGCACGAGGTCCATCATCCTGACAAGAAGAAATGCTGCTTGGCTATCCTCAAATGAAGGATGTCGCGGCTTGGATTTGAACGCGAGGACTGTCGGTGCAATGCCTTTCCGTAAACCGGCGAGCGCTCGCGCGTCTCCTGCCTGGGCACGATACCGAAAGGTGCTCGCGATAAGCATGATGTACCGTGGTTTGGTCGCAACCGTGAACTCAGGAAAGCGGTAGTCCGGCTGGGCAAAACGAAATCCCCGCTGCTCAAAGTTCCGCGAGTATCGGTTCAGAATGGTCTGCGCATATTGGTCAAGTGTTTGGGACGCTGAGGCCTGCGGAATCGACAAAAAAATCGCTCCAAAGAGCATGAGTGGCAGAAATACCTTGCGGGCATGATCGTGCATCGTTTTGACCAACGTTATAGAGATACTCATCTATTGTAAAGGCATCTCTCGGTCTTGACAAAAGTCCGAAAATGGAGTAGTGTACCCGGTTGAGAAATCAAGGTTCTTTCACATGGGGGCCCCATGACAGGAATCGGCCTGCTGACCTTTGAAACGTTCGAGGATGCGATCCGCTGGCTTCTCGACGAGGCAGTGGACTACGAACTGCAGAGCCGCACGGCACCGGTCAAACGGCTGTGCGAGGCTCACCTACGCACAAGCGAGTTGCTGTTCGCGCTCGCTTATGAAACGGAGTGGTCGGTTTCACACGGCTACCGCGAGGACGCGTTCAAGCGGCTCATGGAACACGGATATCGGGTCAAGATCACATAGCCGAGAAGGAGGCTTCCGTGTCGGAATTAAAAGTTCTTGCCCGCGCGCAACTGTGCGCCAGATTGCTCACCGCAGTCGAGGCGACTGTCAAGCAACTCATTCCAAAGTTCGTCGAAATGCGTGAGGGCGGGGTCTTCTGCGTGAAAAACGCAAGAACGAATTCCTTGCTCCTCCTTGCTCCGGTGGGTCGTTTTCCGGAGAAAAAATCCGCTCGTTACTTCTCTTTCGCACAAGAGAAGGCAACACGACTTTACTTCAAGGTGAAGCGTGGATCGCGCCACCTCACAAGCTGGCAAAGCCGGGACGAAGAGAAGCAACGCTACGGCGGCGCCATCCTCGCCGATGATCTCATCCTCTCGTTCTCAGGATTGCCGGAGCTGGCCGACGAAGCAGTCGTCGCCTACGTGGCGTTCCTCTTTAATCTGATCGGCTTTTCAACCGCGCTGGAGATCGCCAACACGAGCAACAACCACCGCCTGCTCGGTTTGCTCGGCATCAGTGGTCGATGACGCCGAGTGTTCCTTCAGAACCTCCCATGGGGGTTCTTTTTTCGCGAATAAAAATGGCCTCATATCATGAGAAAATTCCTTGACACTACATCGCTTCTGTCCTAGGATACTGCAGCGTTCATTTCTTGAAAGGGGAGACGGTGACGAGTATTTTCCGTACCGCTTGCGCCTCGTTTCATCAAAGATTCGACAACTCCGCCAAGGGTTTGATGACAACGTATGTCATCTTCATGACTGGCGTGATGGTCGGTCTGTTCGATGCTCTCGTCTTCACGA